>CAZHDH010000041.1:0-21644 GCA_964531245.1 uncultured Bacteroides sp.
AGATTCGAACTGCTGTACACGGTTTTGCAGACCGTTGCCTAACCACTCGGCCATGGTACCGTTTTGCGGTGCAAAGTTAGGGCTTTATTTTCGTTTATGCAATAGTTGTGATGATTTTTTTCGATTTTTTTTGGTGCAATTGTCCACCAGCGGGCAATCGGCACATTCTTTCGCCGAGCTTTTCCCGCCGCGGAACACCAGCCACAGAGCCACCGCAAAAATTGCGGCAACTATAAAATACTCAACCCAAATCATTTCTTTTTTAGCAGATCGGCAAGTTGTGCAGGGGTGAGGTCGGCGGCGTATGAATCGAATGGTAATCGCATATCGCATCCGGAAGCATACATTGAGCAGCCGTAGGCAGAGCGCCCTTTCAGCAAGTGTCCTTTGCCGCATTTGGGGCATTTGATCTGGTCGAGCGATGTGATAGCTTTGGGTTTACGCTGGCGAGGCGCCTTCTTTTCGGCAGGCTTTTTCTCCTTTTTGGCGGGAGCCTCTTCTACCTTGATACGACGGTTGGAATTGTCGGAAAGCACATCGCGCACCACATCGGCCACCATCTGTTTGAGTTCGTCGATAAACTCGGCCGCGGAATAGTCGCCGCGGGAAATTCGGCGCAGCTTGTTTTCCCATATACCTGTTAGGGAAGCGCTTTTGAGCAGATCCTCACGGATTAGGTTGATGAGGTCAATGCCGGCTTGCGTGGCCACAATAGATTTGCGTTTGCGGGCTATATATTTTCGGCGGAAAAGGGTTTCGATGATGGCTGCGCGCGTCGAGGGGCGACCAATTCCGTTCTCTTTCAGGGCATCGCGCAGGGTGTCATCATCGACGGTTTTACCGGCTGTTTCCATAGCGCGAAGCAGAGTACCCTCGGTATACAGTTTGGGTGGCTGCGTGGTTTTCTTTACAATTTTGGGCTTGTGCGTACCGCTTTCGCCCTTGGTGAACGCCGGCAGAATGCGATTTTCGTCCTGAGCGTTTTCATCCTTGGGAGTATCGTCGGCACCATTGAAAAGCACGCGCCAGCCGGGTTCGGTGATTACTTTGCCGGTGGCTTTGAATGCGACATCGTCGGCTTTGCCCTGCACGGTGGTCTGATTGTATTTACAATCGGGATAAAATGCAGCGATAAACCTCAATGCAATAAGGTGGTAAAGCTGACGTTCATCGCCTACGAGAGCGCGAGGTGATTCGCCCGTAGGGATTATGGCGTGGTGGTCGGTGACTTTAGAATTGTCGAACACCTTTTTCGACTTGGGAATGCGCGCAGCGAGCACCGGCGCGGTCTGCGGCGCGTATGGTGTCATACGGCGCAGGATGTCCGGCACCTTGGGGTAAACATCGTCAGGCAGATAAGTGGTGTCAACGCGCGGATAGGTCGTTACTTTCTTTTCATAAAGCGACTGAATCAGACGCAGAGAATCCTCGGCGCTCCAACCCCACCGGCGGTTACATTCCACCTGCAACGAAGTAAGGTCAAAGAGCCTGGGAGGGGCCTCGCGACCGGTTTTCTCGGAAACGTCGGTGATCTCAAAGGGATGACTCTTGATACGCTCGGCAATGGCCTCCACCTTGGCAGCATCTTCAAATTTTCCGGCTGCCGCAAAATCGGTATCACGATAAATGGTATGCAGCTCGCGATAATCCTTGGGTACGAAATTTTCGATTTCGAAATGCCGCTTTACGATCATCGCCAGTGTGGGGGTCTGTACGCGTCCGACCGACAGCACCGAACGGTCGCCGTACTTCAGGGTGTACAGGCGCGTGGCATTCATACCTAAAAGCCAGTCGCCTATGGCGCGCGAGAGGCCGGCGAAATAAAGGTTATTGTATTTAGCCTCGGGTTCCAGAGCGGCGAAACCGTCGCGGATTGATTGGTCGGTAAGACTTGAGATCCACAGACGGCGCACGGGACACTTAACGTTGGCGAGCTGCATCACCCAGCGCTGAATCAGTTCGCCCTCCTGCCCGGCGTCGCCGCAGTTGATAATCTCGGCGGCTTGTCCGGCCAGAGTTTCAATTACGTGAAATTGCTTTTTTACACCGTCATCGTCAATTAGCTTTATACCGAAGCGCGCCGGCATCATGGGCAATGCGCCCAGAGTCCAGCGCTTCCAAAGCTCTGTGTAGTCGTCAGGCTCCTTCAGGCAGCATAGGTGGCCGAAGGTCCATGTGACGCAGTAGCCGTTGCCCTCGTAATACCCCTGGCGACGGTTTCCTGCGCCGAGGATTTTGGCTATATCCCCGGCCACTGACGGTTTCTCGGTGATGCACAGTATCACTTATCGTCGGCTTGCTCAGTTTCAGATTTGACCGCGGTTTTGGCCTGCTGCCACAGTTCTTCCATCTCGCCCAGAGTGAGGTCGCGGATAGAGCGGCCACCGGCCGTGGCCTGAGCTTCGATATAATTGAAACGCGCGATAAATTTGCGGTTGGTGCGTTCCAGAGCGTTTTCGGGATTCACTTTGTAAAGACGAGCGGCGTTGATAACGCTGAAGAGCAGGTCGCCGAATTCGGCTTCGATATCGTGTTCGTTGCCCGATGCGATGGCATCAGACACCTCGGAGATTTCCTCTTTTACCTTGTCCCACACCTGTTCGGGTGTCTCCCAGTCGAAACCCACGTTGGCGGCTTTTTCCTGCACGCGGAATGCCTTGACCAGCGCGGGGAGGGCGCCGGGAACACCTTCAAGCACCGTCTTTTTGCGACCGTTGCCCTCGCGGAGCTTGATGTCCTCCCAGTTCTGTGCCACCTTGTCGGCATCGTCGGCTTTAACATCTCCAAAGACGTGAGGATGGCGGAAAATCAGTTTTGAGTTTAGGGCATCGCACACATCGGCAATGTCAAATTGCTGCTTTTCGTCGGCGATTTTCGAGTAGAAAAGCACGTGTAGCAGCACATCGCCCAGTTCCTTGCGGATTTCAGGAGTGTTATCGTCAAGCAGTGCCTGACACAGTTCGTACACCTCCTCGATAGTATTCGGACGCAGCGACTGATTGGTCTGAACAGCGTCCCATGGGCATTTGACGCGCAGAATATCAAGGGTGTCCATCACGCGTCCCAAAGCTTCGAGACGCTCCTGTCGTGTGTGTGACATATATAATATAGTAGCTAAATTCGTGGAATTATGTTTATTTTATGATAGGTTACAGCACCTTGGCGGCGGCTTCGTTGAGCCATTGTACAAATTCGCCGACATTTTCATCGTAAGCGCGAGCCGGACCCAGGGGTTGTCCAGAAGCATCCAGCACCACGTAGTAAGGCTGCGAATTGATGCCAAACTTATGACGTTGCAGATAGCTCCAGCGGTCGCCCACGGTGCGCAGCTTGGTAGTGCCACCGTATTCCTCGACAGTGATGGGTTCGGCCAGAGCGGTCTTATCATCAACCATCAGTTTGATAAGCACATATTCACTTTCAATTACCGAACGCACCTCGGGGGTATCAAACACGGCACCCTCCATCTTGCGGCAATTGACGCAGGCGTAACCAGAGAAATCCACCAGCACGGGCATGCCGTTCTGCCGGGCATATTCCATACCCTCGTCATAATCGTGAAATTCGCGGAATGTGCCGCCATAAAGGTTGAAATCCTGAGTGGTGACAGGCGGTGCAAATGCGCTTATGCTCTTGAGCGGAGCACCCCACAGGCCGGGCACCAGATATACAGCGAATGAGAACGAAGCCACAGCAAGGAAGAAGCGGAAAATAGACACGTGTTCCACCGGCGCGTCATGGCTGAAACGCAGCTTGCCAAGCAGATATATACCCAACAGGGCAAACAGCACGATCCACAGCGCCAGGAACACCTCGCGGTCCAGGATACGCCAGCCGTAGGCCAGGTCTGCCACCGACAGGAATTTAAGCGACAATATCAATTCGATAAAGCCCAGCACCACTTTTACAGTGTTGAGCCAAGACCCCGAGCGAGGCATTTCCTTGAGAAGCGAGGGGAAGAAAGCAAACAGGCCGAAGGGCAAAGCCAATCCGAGCGAGAAGCCACCCATACCCACCGCCGGGCCAATGATGTCGGCTTGCGAAGCGGCCTCCACCAGCAGCGTGCCGATGATAGGACCGGTGCATGAGAATGACACCAGCACCAGCGTGAAGGCCATGAAGAAGATGCTGAGCAGGCCGGTGGTGTTTTCGGCGCGGGAATCGATAGCGTTGCTCCATTTCGAGGGCAGCTTGATGTCGAAAGCACCGAAGAATGATACTGCAAACACAACCAGCAGTACGAAGAACAGTACGTTGAACACAGCCGAAGTAGCAATATCATTGAGCTTGGACGCACCGAACAGCATCGTAATAGCGATACCAAGCACAAGGTAGATAATTACGATACTGAGCGCGTATGCCACGGCATCAAATATAGCGCGACGACGCGATTTTCCCTTTTTCAGGAAGAAACTCATGGTCATAGGAATCATCGGCCACACGCAAGGGGTGAGCAGAGCCACCAGGCCGCCAAGGAAGCCCAGGCCCAGGATTACCCACCAAGGCGAACCGGACGTGCCGGCTGAGCCTGCATCGGGAGCAGTGATGTCAACCGGTGCCCAGGTTGAGGGTATGCCGGATTCTGAAGCGGTAGCCGGAGCTGCTTCAGCGGCAACCTCGGCCGGGAGGTCGGTCACGGGAGCGGGAGTGCCGATGGTGAGGTCGAAATCGTAGTTGGTAGGCGGAGTGCAAGCCTCGTCGGTGCAAGCCATATAAGAAACGTAGCCGGTGAGAGATGCGCTCGTAGCGCCGTCGTCCAGGCGGTAGGGGCGGGTGAAAGTCACGGTGCGCTCCCACATCGGCAGGTTGAGTTTAAGCGTTTCGTCAAATTTCACCTCGGCCGGGGTGGAAGGCTGGATTTCGCCTGTAAAAGTCAGACCCTTGGTATTTTCAAAAGTAAATTCGGTGAGTTGGGGCGTCATATCGCCGGCCTCCATTTCCATACCATAGATGTGCCACCCGGCATCAATGACGGCAGTCCAGGAAATGGTGCCCTCGGTGCGGGAAGTCTCGTGGGTTTCTACGGTCCAGTGAACACGCTCGGGGCGCTGTGCCCATATAGCCACACTGCCGACAATCACTGCCAGCAGCGTCAGAATATTGCGAAATTTCATCATTTATTTCTGGGGAGTGTAAACTAATGATTCGGTTTTGGGCGGCAAGCAGGTCTGGTCGTTGCAACCCATAAATGATACGGTAGCCTCGATGCGGGGAGTCTTACCCTTGGCCACTTTAAATTTCTGGGTGAATGATATATTAGCATCCCACCATGTGAGGTTAACGCCAAACATAGGGTCTTCCTTCACCACGGGTTTGCGTTCGGGGGTGAGAGAACCCACCAGAGTCACCCCGGTAGATTTGTCAAAGCTTACGGATGTGGGGCGGGGGCCATCCTCGGGCATATCGAAGCCATAAAGATGCCAGCCCGGTTCAACGAGGGCGCGCAGGGTCACGACTCCTTCGGTCGCCGAAGTCATTTTAACGGTCATACGCCAGCGGATAGGATTCTGAGCCACTGCTGCTGCCGCTGCTATCAGCACAAATGTGAGCACGAGGAGGGATCTGCACAGGATTTTCTTCATGACAATACGAAATTGGTTTATGTTATCAAACGTGCAAAGTTACTCATTTTTTTTCTAATAATGGCACTTTGCCGTTCAGTTAACATTTTTTGTAGAACCTGTAAAGCCAATCACTCTGCAAGATGCAGCGCTTCAAGGAATCGCTTCACAGTGGCAGGCTTGCCGGAATATTTCCCGTGATCCTCGCTCATCTTGCAGGTGTCGCAGTAAAACGGCCACGACTCCGTGATTTTTACAGCCGTGAGTTTGATAACTATATTGAGGGGCTTTACACCTGGAAAATCATTGGTGAAATGCGTGCCGATGCCAAAGGATGGTATGCACTTGCCGCGGGCGTATTCGTTGATTTCTATGGCCTTATCTACATTGAGCGCGTTGCTGAATATCACCTGCTTGGTGGCCGGGTCGATATTCAGCGAGCGATATTTTTCGGTGATCAGGTCGAGCTGCCTGAAATTATCGCCGCTATCCACACGCAGCCCCTTGAACATATTGGCATAGTTCTCTGAGAAATTCAGGCTGAAAATACGCCAGCCGTAGGTGTCGTAAAGGAATGTGCCAAGGGCACCGCGATAGGTTTCTGTCCACGCCTGCATAGCCAGATTGTTGGCCATCTGCGGCCCGTACATCCCGGCTATGGCGCAGATGAGTTCGTGCGCCATAGTGCCTATGGGACACAGGTCATATTTCATAGCAAACCATACATTGCTGGTGCCGGCCAAGCGCCCCGCGCCGGTGGCGCCCTCGGCCGCCTGCTTCATAGCTCCGATCACGGTGTCCTGAGCACGGAACGATGCGCGGCGACGTGTGCCCATATCGCTGAAAGTGCAGCCGCCTTCTATCATCCGACGAGCTTTTTCGGCCGACCGACGGGCGTAGTCGTCGTAATCAAAACTCCCGTCCTGCGAGGTCATTATATAGTAAAGCTCTGATATAATGGCAAGTATTTTCACTTCAAGCAGTATGGTCTCGCTCCACGGTCCTTCGATTTCCACATATAGGTGCCCCTCGGCATCCTGAGATGCTCGCACCCGCCGACGATCGTAGCGGAAGCCTTTGAGATAGCTGTAAAACCAATCGGGGATGTAATAGCACCGGCGGCGCATAAAGTCGATTTCCTCATCGGTGATCACCACATTTTCAAGCATGGCAACCTGCCGGGCGAGCGCGTCGGCAAATCCGGGCGGGTACACACGGTTGTCGCGGTCGGTAAACTGATAGCGCACCCATGTGCGGGGGTAATTGTCGATGACGGCGCAGCACATCGTGAATTTGTAAAGGTCGTCGTCGGTGAAGTGTGTGATGATCTGTCTCATGGGATGATAGGTGTGTTGGAGAGGAAGGCTAACGCCTGGTGGTGAGGTGCTTAAACCAGAAATATAGCAGGCTGCGGGCGTGCAGCAACCCTAAGCGCGACAGGGGGCTGCGTCGGGTGGCGCGTCGCCAGTTGTGGATTATGGTGAGGTGGGGAAGATAGTCGATTGTCAGGCCCACTTTGCGCACCCTTGCGCAATAGTCGGCATCTTCAGGCCCGTAGAATATGCGTTCGTCCAGCGGCCCCACACCCGTGTATGTGGATCGGCGCATCATCTGGCACGCACCAATTACATACCATGGATGGGGCTTGAGCATTTCGTCGCGTTCGCATTGCAGCTCGCGGCCCGGGTGGAGCACGTGAGCCAGCTTTATGCTAAAACTCGGAAAGGGCTTGGCACTAAGTTGCACCTCACCCTCGAGCGAGCGCAGAGCCGGTGCGCAGATACCGCATCGCGGGTTTTCATCGAAGCGTGCTATCAGGCCGTCGATGGCCTCGGGATTGATGATGGTGTCGTTATCCAGAAACATCAGGAAATCGGCGCGGCTGCCTGAAGCACCGATATTTCGCCCGGCAGCAACACCTACGTTTTCCGGAATCTCGATAATTTTCACCCTGCGGCTTACATCCTCGGGGGCCGATTTCAGGCGCGTGCGGATAGCTTTGGCCGTGCCGTCGTCAGAGCCGTTATCCACAATTACGGCATCTGTGCCAGTTCGCGCTTCCATATACGGCAGCAGCGATTCCAGCAGGCGCAGGGTGTGCTCGCGCTGGTTGCAGGTGAGTATTACTATGGTGAGGGTCATTTGTGGAATAGTTTTACTCTGAGGGCTTTGAGGGCGGCAGCAAATTCGCTCCAGGAGCTGAAGCGTCGCATCTGCTTCCACACAAACGAGGGATTGAGAAAATAGCTCAGATTGTTGCGGAACAACAGCCGTTCCATCTCATCGGCCGATATATTGGGAAGGTTCAGAATCGAATCGTGCTGCACATCGGTGGGGCGGTATTCGCCACCCTTGATCCATCCATTTTCCTTGCACACCTTATAATAATCAGTGCCCGGGAACGGCGATACTATGTTGAACATCACCTGATCCACCTTAAGGCGCTTGGCCTCGCGCAGGGTGTGAAGCACCGTCTGGCGTGTTTCCAGCGGCGACGACCCGATAAGCACATTCAGCTTCACAGGCACATTATATTTTTTCAGCAATCCCACAGCGCGGTAAATATCCTCGGGGGTAATGCCCTTGCGGATATATTCGAGGATGGCGGGGTCAAACGATTCTATGCCTAAATCAACATAGAGGCAACCGCTCTGGCCCAACATCTTGGCTATAGGTTCGGTGATGGCATCCACCCTGGCCTGACAGCCCCACACCATTGAGTGTTTGCGCATTATGCGGCAGATTTCGCGGGTGCGGTCTTCGTTCCATATAAAGTTATCGTCCATAAACCCGATAGCGCGGTAGCCCTGCGATGCCAGCATATCCAGCTCACGCTCAACGCTTTCTATCGAGCGGAAGCCGATGGTGGGCTTCCGGCCCGGATGGTCGCGGCTAAATTCGATCTCGCGCGCAAAAGTGAGCGACGACGGCACGCAATATATGCAGCGGAATGGGCAGTTGCGCGATGTGAACATCGTGGTGTACGGCCCCGTTTTAAGTTTCGGGTTATGATACACGTGCGAGCCAAGCAGGTCGCGCGCCGGGAAAGGCAGGGCATCCAGATCGGCGTTGAGCGGGCGCGAGGGGTTATTGCACACTTTGCCGTCGGCATCCTTGTAGCTCAGCCCGCGTATGTCGGCAATTGAGCCGGCCGACTTCCCGGACAGGTGGTCAAGAAGTTCGAGCAGGGTCAGCTCCGGCTCACCGCGCACCACATACACATTGCTGTCTACCAGCGCCTTGGTGATATAATGCGTGGCTCCGGGACCCAACAGAATCACCGGCGTAGCAGGATGACTGCGACGAATATGCGCAATGGCTTCGAGGTCTGATTCCAGAGATAGATTCACTGTCCAGATAGCGTAAGCATCCGAGGTATCCGAGGCCAGAAATCCGTCAAACTCGGCACTGCGCGAGGGTTCAAATACAAAATCCTCAAGCGCAACATCCCATCCGGCCAACTCGCGCACAGCCGCGGCTGCCGTCAGCTCATAGATATTGATCATCGGATACACCACACGCGTGCAACCGGCCGAGCGCTCAGCCGGAAACTTATTATCGTAACAAGGCGGTACAAGAAAAGTGAGTTTCATACATCTAATAACGCATCCCTGCATCGGTTTATTGCATTTTCCCGCCTCCAAAGCCCCAAAATAAGAGGCAGAGCGGTAAAGAGCGAGCCGTGAGGTCAGATATTTTATTGAAATCCATTGATAAGTAACTCTTAAAAATTATGCACATTTCAACCGAATGTTGCATTAATGTTGCGCGCTCACGCTCTCCACGTAGTAACTTTGCATCATCATGAAAACAACCAGAGTAAAACCATCCCGAAATCAGCGATTCCGCTTCGCCACCGACTATTCTCGTCCCTTTGAGCAATTTCTCGGTCGCACACTCTCACACCATGAGCGTGAATTTATCTGCGCTCTTGAGAAAAACCGTCACACCGGACAGTTAGTATCTGCCGAAATTTTTAACAACCCCGACTTCGACTACCGTCCTATACTTGACGTCTACCGTAAATTCTTAGACCAAGAGCATCTGGAGTCCATTATCAGCAAATATGTAAAGGAGGAAAAGGCCGACGAAGCTATTTCCAATGAAAACACGGACCAATCTTCCGCACTCCGCCCGTACCACTCGTGCTGTGCGTACAACTGTCGATCCACCAATAACATAGGCTCACGCCCTTCTCTCAAAATGCTCAACGATCAACTGCATCTTGCGATAGACGATCGCAACCCGTTATCGCTATCTCCCCCTGATCCACCACCTAAATACAATCAAAACAGCCTTTTGTGTCACTCACCGGATTGTGCGCGAGCACCCGACAGCAGGTCCCTCTCGCAATGCTGATAATGAGGGGCACTTGATAAGAAGTACCCTTAATAAAAAGAGAACATTGACTTTTTGGAATAGCAACCGATAGATAAATTTCGTCTGCTAAAGCATTCGCGTTATTTTGTATTGGAATTTTTTGTATCTTTGTGATTCGAACATCGCTATAGCGATTTTGGATACATACGTGGTATTCAAAAGCGCTGAAATCGTTGAGGAAAAATTGCCATTATGAGAGATGACGTACTGTGGCGCAAGCAAAGCCGTATAATATTGCTTTTGGCTGAGGAGCTGAGAATATCGCCTGAGCGTGCTTTAGACCTGTATTATAACTCAAAGGTATATGAGCAAATGACGGATCCGAAATATGGTCTGCAATTGATGAGCGACGGTTATATTCTTGAGGATCTGATCGATGAGTTGAGAGGACGCATCTAATGAATCGCTATGGATGTGTCGCTTCCGTGAAAGTCACGCGGAAAGTGGTGCCGGCGCCGGGGGTGGAGCTTTTCACAAAGATGTTGCCGCGGTGATAGTCGGCGATGATGCGTCGGGCGAGTGTAAGCCCCAGACCCCAACCTCGTTTTTTAGTGGTGAATCCGGGATTGAATACGCGCTTGAACATCTTTCGTGACATTCCTTTGCCGGTGTCGGCTACGTCTACGTAGGCTTGGGCGTGTTCCTTGCCTACGCTTACGGTGATGTTGCCGCGCCCCTCGGTGGCATCTACGGCATTTTTGATCAGGTTTTCCATAACCCATTCGAATAGGGGAGTGGTGAGGTTTACCATTACGGGCTCGGGGGCCGGTATGAAATCAAGGGTTATGCGTGAGGATATTCTGCTGGCCATATATTTTGTGGCCGATGCTACCACCTCGTTAAGGTCGACAGGGGTGAGCTGGGGCACAGATCCAATCTTCGAGAAACGCGAGGCTATGGTGCTCAGGCGGTTTACGTCCTTGTTCATCTCTGACACTGTGGCCTCGTCAACGCCCATTTCCGGCAGGAGTTCCATCCACGCCATCAGTGACGATATCGGGGTGCCGAGCTGGTGAGCGGTCTCTTTTGACAAGCCTACCCATACCTTGTTTTGCTCGGCGCGCTTGGTGCTCAGCATGGCAAAGTAGACCACCACGATAAAGGCTATCATCACGGCAATTACCACGTAGGGGTAGAACTGCAGGCGTTTGAGCAGGGTGGAATCTTCGTAATACAGGTGTTGCTCCACTCCGGGTGCAATGGTGATGTCAATCACATTGGTGCCGGTCGATAAGCCCTTAAGTTTCTTCTGCAGGAAGGCTCGGTTTTCATCGCTGAGCCAGCCGGGGTTGGTGGAGTCGACAGGTTGTGGAAGCTCGAAGTTGCGGTGTTGCAGGATATTGCCTTCGGAATCGGTGAGCAGCACGGGGATGGTGGTATTCGACTCGATGATGCGCAGCAGGAAGTCGATATTCACAGGCGCGTCGGAATCAAAGGCGGCTACAATCTCGCGTGTGGCGTCTGCCCAGATTTCCATGCGGCTGCGTTCCTGCACCGATAGGTCGCGCACCAGGCCGGTTGACACGATGATAAACACCGCGACCACAGCGGCCGCAGTGAGCAGGAATATCATCTTGCCGTATCGCCTAATCATCGTTGGTGTCTGAGTGTTCGTCGGGGTGCTGAATGGTGAGGCTTATCAATTCCAGGCGGCTGCCTGATGTGGCGAGTATCTCGAATGTATAGGGCGGTAGGTCGATCACACGGCCCACGGGCGGAATTTCGCCCAAAGTGAACAGGATGTATCCGGCCAGGGTCTGATAATCGTCGTTTTCGGGGATGTCAAGGTCAAATTGCTCGTTGATGTCGGCTATCTCGCACCGCCCCGAAAATTCGTAATGGCCGGGCGATACCTCGCGGGCGGTGAGGCTGCTGCGGTCGTGTTCGTCCTGTATGTCGCCGAAGATTTCTTCTACCAGGTCTTCGAGCGACACTATGCCGGCCGTGCCGCCAAATTCGTCTACCACTACGGCCAGCGATTTCTTCTGTTGCAGCAGGCGGCGCATCATCTTGTTGGCCAGTAGGTTTTCGGGGGCATATAGCACCGGCTTCACGCGTGAATGCCAATCGGTGGTGGGGTCGAATAGTTCTGACACGTGTATATAGCCCACGATGTTGTCGATATCTTCCTTATACACCATGATCTTGGAGCGGCCCGAGGTGGTGAACAGCTCCACGAGGTCGTCGCGGGTGGTGCTGTCAATGTTTACGGCTACCACCTCGTTGCGCGGCGTCATACAGTCGCGCAGGTGTGTCGACGAGAAATCCAGCGCGTTCTGGAATATCTTAACTTCATTTTCCACCTCGCGGTTTTTCTCCTCGAGGTCATCTATATTTTCTTCAAGAAAATCGTTAAGCTCGCCCACCGAAATGGTGCGGATCTCGGTATCCGTATTCTTGATTCCCACCAGGCGCATCAGTCCGCGCGACAAGGCTGTCGAAAACCACGATATGGGGTAGAGCAGCAGGTAGAAGATATAGATGGGTACAGCAAAAATCTTAAGCGACGAGTTGGGATTAATGCGGAAAACCGACTTGGGTATAAACTCGCCCATAAGCAGAATCACGCCTGTGGATATAAGTGTCTGCGCCACAAGAATAAGCACCTCTGACGATGTGTATTGCCTGAGCCACGGCTCTATAAGTTCCGCAGCTCCCATACCATACACCACAAGCACAATGTTATTCCCCACGAGAATGGAGGAAATGAAGAATTGGGCGTGTTTATAGAATCGTCGTATGATGCCCGACACGAGGCCCCCGCGGGCCACATCGATTTCGGTGCGCACACGGTCGGCGGTCACGAAGGCGATTTCAACCCCCGAGAACAGTGCTGAAAGAATGAGCGATACGACGGTGAGTATTATCCAGGTTGATGTCATGTGGTTTGCTTGAAGGGTAGGGAATTAGGGGAGCGTCTTGCCGGCACCGGAGGTGTCACTATCGGGTCGTGGCTGTCATTGCGCCGCGAGGGTGCCTTGCGGGTGTCGGCGGGGCGGCTGGCCCGGGTGGTGTCGTTGGTGGGCGCAGCCGATGCCCCGGGGCGGTTCACGGGAATAAGCCCGGTGGGACGGTTCACGGTGTATTGGGTCATATTTTGATTTGACTCAAATCCAAAGCCGTTGATAACCCCCTCGGCGCGCACGATATGAATGAACGAATCGGAATACACCATTTGCCGGTTTTGGTCCCAGAATACCTGTTGGGTAAGGAACGAATCGCGCAAGGTGTTCACCATCACGACATTCCCATCCAGCCGCCACAATCGCCTGCGCGAAAAGTAGACTGCCGAATCACATCTCACATTGGCATCAGGACGCATATTCTCGTCATACTGCTCCAGCGTGAGTCCGTCAGGAAAGGTCCAATATGGATCCGGTGCGTCCTCATACATCAGCCACAGCGGTGCCTCGATGTGATAGCGTGTATATCCCGAATCGCTTATCAGGGTGCTCACGCTATCGGTGATCATCGTGGGCACAAGGCTGCCCGGCGGGGCTTTGGATAGCCCGGTGCGCTCGGGTTTCTGACACGCTGATACCATCGCGAGCAGCGCGACAATCAATATTAAGGGTAGACTGCGCATCGTGCCCTATACATTATTAATATATACGGCTCTTGCGGAACCACATCTCGTTGAAGTTGATACCGAGTGTGATGTTGAAATAATTCTCCTTGACCAACGATGCCGGATATGCCTCGCGACGCAGGTATTCCAGCCCGATGTTTACCGTTGACTTGAAGCCGGGCACAGGCAGCCCTACACCACACGTAGCTCCAAACTGTCGCACATTATTTCCGGCCACCACGATATAGTCGCGGTTGTAGAACGCACCCACGCGATACTGGATTCTGCGGCCGTAGCCGCCACGCAGTGCCGGGGTGAATTGCGCGCCCACATTCACCTTGTAGCGATTGGCGAATGCTCCACGCTCGCCGTTGAATTTCACATTATTCCAGGGCTGATAGGTAAAGTCACCCTCGACATACAGCCGCTGACCGTGCTGCCAGCCCAGACCTATGCCGTATGATGCTGCCGTGCCGTAATTGCTGCCGGTGGGCAGTTCCTCGTTGGCTTCAATGGCCGAATCATCGTCGGTCTGGTTGGTGATATCGTAATGATATTCGCGGATATGGCCGTGGAAATGCTTGTGGGGGGCGAACGTAAGACCCAATGTGAGGCTCTCGCGACCGAAAGTGTGGGTATATTGCACACCGGCGGTAGCATACCAGTCGCGCACCGAAAGCTCATTCTCATATAGCGACGTATTACCCTGATTGGTAATGGCATATACATCGTTGATAGTAGAACCGAACATATAGGCTACGTTAACACCCAAAGTCAGGTTGCCGATGATGCGGCCGGCCACACCGACATACAGCTCATTGATGCTACCCGAGCCCTGCCGGTTGGTGTAGCCATTGTCAATGTCGGAGCCGAACGCATAACCCACAGCCGAGAAGGGCAAAAGCCCCACGCTCATACCCATACGCTTGCCCAGCGGCCACTGCATCGTCACATAATTAAGACCGCCGCCGGTGTGCTTTTCAGAGCGACGCACACCCTGGGCGTCCAGGTCGGAGCTCCACTGGTTGGTTATGTCAACACCCATATCGAAAAGGAATGTCAGCGAGTCGATACGAGCGTAGGACGCAGGGTTCATAACATTGATCTGACGGCCCGAATGCATCGCCAAGCCTACACCACCCATAGCTTGCTGGGTAGAGGTGACATTGTCGCGCAACATACCGTAACCGAAACGTGAGTAAGGCGTATTAGTGCCGTTCTGCGCCGAAGCGGCACCTATGCCCATAAGCAGGGCGGCCAAAATGGCTGTAAGCTTAGTGATTTTCATTATAATTGAGAATGGCGTTTAAGCCTATGAGCACCAATTGGGGCTCGATGACTGTTTTAGATGTGATGTATGGAGCTATAAGATCGGCAGACCCGCCCGTGAGCACCGTGCGCGGATGCGGCTGCTGGGCCGCAAGGCAATGGCGGTAATATTGCAACTCGCCCACCACCCCGCGCACAGCTCCGGCACGCAGGGCGGTCTCGGTATCGTAACCCCAGCGCGGTGTTTCACCCTCTGGCTCCACCAGCGGCAACGCACTGGTAAAATGATTCAGAGCTTCGAGGCGCACGAATATCCCCGGCGCGATGTTGCCACCGATGAAATGCCCGTCGGGAGTCACGACATCGTATGTGATGGCCGTACCCATATCCACCACCAGCGCAGCTTCGCCCGGAAAGAGCGACAATGCTCCCGTGGCAGCCGCGATGCGGTCGGCCCCCAAGGTGTGTGGTGTGCGATAATCAAGTTTCAGCGGCCCCGGAGTGTCGCAATCAAGGTAATAAACCCTCCCGGCCACAGCCGCAAGTGTATCAAAGGCCGCCGCGCGGCGATCACCGCGCACAGAACACAAGATGGCCGAATCCACACGGGGAATCTCCCCAAGAACCTGGTGCACAAAGTCAAGCTCCGCGTTTTTGCGCGAAGCCACGGCTACAATGGCGTTATCCCGCCACAGAGCCACCTTAGTCGACGAATTGCCCTCGTCGATGGTGAGATGTAAAGCCATACGGCGACAAAATTACAAAATTTGTCTGTAACTGCGAAAGATTTAAGTACTTTTATGAAAAAAAAACCTTCCCTCGCGGGGCGGGGGAAGGTGGTGTGGAGCAAGCGGGGCTTGGCTCTATGTACAATGAAAAATTAATTCAGGGCTTTGGAGAGGTTGAAGCCTTGGAATTCGAGGTCGTTGCGGGCTTTGGTGGCCATTGATGAATCCATGCGGATAGCCTGGCGGAGGTTGGTGTTGATCATGGATTCGTTATTGGTGCGGGCACCTAAGATGGCCATCAGATAGTATGTGGTGGCGTCGGGGGTGCTGATGCTTGCCAGGGTCTGTTTTGCCTTGGAGTAGTCTTTGGTGAGGATTTGGCTCAGGGCGGCGTTGTTGCTCTTGGAATCGGCGAAGGCGCGCACGGCGGCGGCATTGTCGCCGGTCTTGAGGTAGTAGACACCGAGAGCGTCGTTGAGGGCGGCTACACCGGCGGCAGAACCGAAGAGGTCTTTGGCGCCGTCGTAGTTGCGGTCAAGCAGTTCGATAAGGCCGAGGTTCATGGCGGGCTCGTGATTGGCGCCTGCCATCTGTGACGCTTTCTTGAAGTTGGTCTGCGCTGCTTTGTAGTCGCCTGCGATAAACTGAGTCATGCCCAGGTCGTTCCATGTGCGGTAGTCGTTGGGGAACATACGGGTTGCGGTTTCGTATATTTTCATACGGGCAGCGTTGTCGTCGGTGAGGGTGGCGGCGTAGAGGAGTTCTTCAACGTTGAGGGCAGAGGGGTTGTTGGCGGCGAGTTGGCGGATTTCGGAGTCAGATTTGCCGATAACGTTGATCGAGGCAGTGATGCGTGAGTAGCGGAGCTGGGGCAGAATCTGGTCGGCGAGCTGTTCGAAGACATTGCTCAGGTTACGGATTTCGCGTTCGCGCTGCTCGGGATCTTTATACATCGAGAGCACCGAGAGGATGAGGTCTTTGTCCTGAATGTTGCTCTTGGCCACGAGTTTCTGGAAGCCTTCCCAGTCTTCGGCGGTAAACTGTGCGGTGAGTTCGCCAAATTCGGTGATTTTGTCTTTTTTGAGTTTGTTGGTGAGGTATCCGGTGGTGTTCTTTTCGCGTTCGGCGGCCAGGCGTTCGTTGATTGCCATGGTGCCGTCGGGCGATGCGTACGACTGGATGTTGAGTTCCTCGATTACGCGGGTTGAGTCGCCTGAAGCTTTGAGGATTTCCTTATTGAGTTCGACCATGGCGTCCGAGTTGAGCTGATCGGCGCGGATGTTGGCCTGATTGATAAGGAACATGATGTCGGCGGCATATTTTTCGTTGATGATGCGCTGGAATGCGTCGGCAGCCAGAGCGGGGCTGACAGTGGCGGCATTTGCCAGGGCAGCAGTGGCAACCACGCCGGTGGCCACGGTGACGCGGGGCAGCACATACTGTTTGTTACCCTGAGTAACTGTGAAGCCGAGCTGGAGCTCGCTCTTGGCCATATCGGGCACATATTCAAAATTGGCGGGGATGCTGAATGTGCCACCGTATTCATAATTGACGATGGGGGCATTGCCGCGCACGTTCTCGCCCTGGAAGGCGTAGGGCTGCGAGGCGGTTTCGGTGCCGTTGTACACCAGATAGGGTGTCACGGTTACTGATGCGTTTTTGACAAAGAATTTTCCGGGGACGCGAGCGGTGATCTGCGCCGGCACCTTTTCGCCTACCACTTCCAGGGGGTTGGGGTTAACGGTGAAATTCTCGGAGGCAAACTGTCCGAGTTTCTTGCCGCAGGAGGTGAGGGCGAGGGCTGTTGTCAGAAGTAATACTGAGCTGACTTTCAGATTCATAATATTAAAAAATGGTTTACGGTTTATCCGATTGAATGTTGCGGGGCAGATACAATCTGCCATTATCCAGCAAAGGTACATAATAATCGCGACAAATTCAAAAAATAAATGAAAAACAATTTATTAAATTTATTAAATGAGGGCGTGTGGTGAGTTGATCGGGGAGCAGAAAGGCTTTTTTTATGGCGCGACAGGCAATGTGAAGTGAAAAAAATTGTGGAAAAAGTAAAAAAATCGTACCTTTGCAGAAATTTTTAAGTTTGCAATAATTATTATGGATTGGATTACCCAACTGTTGTTCCCGGGTAACACGTCGATAGCCAGCACGTTGGTGCTGTATTCGTTTGTGATAGCGGCGGGAATTTTCATTGGAAAGGTGCGCATCGCAGGGGTTTCGCTGGGCGTAACTTTCGTGTTGTTTGTAGGCATTTTAATGGGCCATTTCGGATATGTAGTGGATTCTCATATCCTTACTTTTATCCGTGAGTTTGGCTTGATTCTGTTTATTTTTGCGATCGGCTTGCAGGTGGGTCCCGGCTTCTTCTCGTCGTTCAAGAAAGGCGGCGTGACGCTGAATCTGCTTGCGGTGCTGGGCATCTCGCTCAATGTGCTGATTGTGCTTGCCATTTATTACTTCGGCAATGTCAACGACATCTCGGCTCTTGTGGGTGTGATGAGCGGTGCTGTGACCAATACTCCGGGTCTGGCCGCGGCACAGCAGGCTGTCACTCAGATCACCAATTCGCCAGAGCAGGCCAATCTGATGGCTCAGGGTTATGCCGCCGCTTATCCTTTAGGCGTGGTTGGTATCATCCTGTCGATGTTTGTGATCAAGGCTATCTTCCGTATCAATACCGAGGATGAAATCAAGCAGATCGAGGACGAGCAGGCTTCGTCGCAGCTCAAACCCGATTTCCTCTCGGTGAAGATGACCAATGCGCTGGTTGATGGCAAAACACTGCTCGAGCTTCACGATGTGATCACCTGCAACTTTGTGGTGTCGCGCATCATGACCACCGAGGGCGAGATCATTATCCCGAAATCATCCACTGTGATCCACAAGGGTGACATCCTGCGTGTGGTGTGCTCGTCAAGCGATGTGGAACGTTTCCACTCGGTGCTTGGTCCCGATGTGGAGATGGACTGGGAAACCACACCCACCCCGGTGTATTCGCGCCGCATTCTGGTTACCAACTCTCATTATAATGGTGTGGCTCTGGGATCGCTGCGCCTGCATAACGGCTATCAGCTCAATTGCACCCGCATCAATCGTGCCGGTGTCGACCTCCTGGCCAGCCCCTCGCTGCGCCTCCAGATGGGCGACCGCATCACTGTGGTGGGCAACCTTGAGGATATCGACCGTCTGGCAAGCCGCCTGGGTAACTCGATGAAGCGCCTCAACCACCCCAATCTTATCACAATCTTTGTGGGTATCATCTTTGGTATCATCCTGGGCTCGATCAACCTTGGTTTCGGAATGAAGCTGGGTCTGGCCGGCGGCCCGCTGGTGGTGGCTATCCTGCTGAGCCGCTTCGGTTATAAATTCAAACTCGTGACATATACCTCATCGTCCGCTTCACTGCTGCTTCGCGAGCTGGGCATCTGCCTGTTTCTTGCCTCGGTGGGTATAGCAGCCGGTAAGGATTTCGCCTCGGCTGTGTTTAACGAAACCGGTATGTGGTGGGTAATCTGGGGCTTCGTGATCACCTTTGTGCCTCTGGTGATCGTGGGGTGCATAGCACGTGGTAAAAATCGCATCAATTATCTTACCATCATGGGTCTGAGCTCGGGTTCGTATACCGATCCCCCCGCCCTGGCATACGCCAACAATTCCACTGCCAACGATGCACCGGCAGTGGCATACTCCACCGTTTACCCCCTTACGATGTTCCTGCGAGTAGTGGCTGCCCAAGCCCTCATCCTCGCCCTTATGTAAGGCATAGATACACCTATACAGCAGGCCGGCTCGAAATTTTGAGCCGGCCTGCTGTATAATAAGTAACTCTCAAAATTTAGTTTATAAGTGATATGTGCCACTAAAGGAGGCCGGGAGGAGAAGCAGGGTGAAAAATTAAGGAAAAATTTCTTTAATTAAATTTTGCAGGTACGGAAATTTGTAGTACCTTTGCACTTGAAAAAGCAGAACTCAACTAAATGCATTTGCCGGAGATAATTCGGTGTGGTGTAAAACGGAATGCGATATATACGATGTATGTAAATACGTGATTTTCAAAATTATGTGGCGCTGATACGAGCCGCAAAAATGAGAATCAGGATATAAGAAAATTTAAGATCGCAGGCGCAACAATCACACAAGCAAAGGCGTTTAAGCGGTGAAGCTTCACAAATACTTGACATATAACATTTACCATATTTTTTCTACAGCAAAATGAGCAAATTAGAAGAAGTTAAGAAAGCCCGTCTCGCCGGTGTCAAAGAAGACCTGGCCAAGTACGGCATCAAGGACGTCAAAGAAGTGGTGTACAACCCCACCTATGACGAACTCTACGAACTCGAAACCCTCCCCACCCTCGAAGGTTTTGAAAAAGGCGTCGCTACCGAACTCGGTGCTGTTGACGTAATGACCGGCGTATACACCGGCCGCTCACCCAAAGACAAATTCATCGTACTCGACGAGAAATCGAAAGACACCGTATGGTGGACAACCGAAGAATACAAAAACGATAACAAGCCCGCAAGCGAAGAAGCCTGGACCGCTGTCAAGGATCTCGCCGTTGAAGAGCTCTCAGGCAAAAAGCTCTATGTAGTAGATGGCTTCTGCGGTGCCAACAAAGACACCCGCATGGCAGTGCGCTTCATCATGGAAGTGGCATGGCAGGCACACTTCGTGACCAACATGTTCATCCGCCCCACCGCTGAAGAACTCGCCGACTTCACTCCCGACTTCATCGTTTACAACGCTTCGAAGGCTAAACTCACCAACTACAAGGAACTGGGTCTGAACTCTGAAACCGCCGTTGTATTCAACATCACCTCTCGCGAACAGGTAATCATCAACACCTGGTATGGCGGCGAAATGAAGAAGGGTATGTTCTCGATGATGAACTACTACCTGCCCCTCAAGGGCATCGCTTCGATGCACTGCTCTGCCAACACCGATATGAACGGCGAAAACACCGCTATCTTCTTCGGTCTCTCGGGCACAGGTAAGACTACCCTCTCCACCGACCCCAAACGTCTGCTTATCGGCGACGACGAACACGGCTGGGACGACAACGGCGTGTTCAACTTTGAAGGTGGCTGCTACGCTAAGGTTATCAACCTTGACAAGGACAGCGAACCCGACATCTACAACGCTATCCGTCGCGACGCCCTTCTTGAAAACGTTACCGTTGACGCTGAAGGCAAAATCGATTTCGCCGACAAGAGCGTTACTGAAAACACCCGCGTAAGCTATCCTATCGATCACATCGAGAAGATCGTTAAGCCCATCTCTCACGGTCCCGCTGCCAAGAACGTTATCTTCCTGAGCGCCGACGCATTCGGTGTACTGCCCCCCGTATCTATCCTTACCCCCGAGCAGACCAAGTACTACTTCCTTAGCGGCTTCACCGCTAAGCTCGCCGGTACAGAACGCGGCATCACTGAACCCACCCCCACCTTCTCGGCTTGCTTCGGTCAGGCGTTCCTCGAACTCCACCCCACCAAGTATGCTGAGGAACTGGTTAAGCGTATGGAACAGTCTGGCGCTAAGGCTTATCTGGTGAACACCGGCTGGAATGGTACCGGCAAGCGTATCTCAATCAAAGATACACGTGGTATCATCGACGCTATCCTCGATGGCGCTATCCTCACCGCTCCCACCAAGCAGCTCCCCATCTTCGACTTCACCATTCCTACCGAACTCCCCGGCGTTGATCCCAAGATCCTCGATCCCCGCGACACCTACGCCAACCCCGAAGACTGGAAGGTTAAAGCCGACGACCTGGCTGAACGTTTCATCAAGAACTTCAAGAAGTACGAAAACAACGCTGCCGGTAAGGCTCTCGTGGCTGCCGGTCCTCA
This sequence comes from uncultured Bacteroides sp., assembly GCA_964531245.1. Classification (GTDB taxonomy): domain Bacteria; phylum Bacteroidota; class Bacteroidia; order Bacteroidales; family Muribaculaceae; genus CAG-873. The sequence goes on from CAZHDH010000041.1 coordinate 21,374, forward strand.
CCTCGAAAAATAATTTTTTCCGTGCATAAAAAGCGGCTCGAATCTAATGGTTCGAGCCGTTTTTTTATGCACTCGGCGATGCGATCACACCCTCCGGAAGGTCACCGGTGTCCATCCGGCGTGAGCACCGGGAGAGATGCCGCTCCGTGGTGTCGTCGATCTGCCGGATGGCCGGCGCAATTAATTGAGTAATAATGTATTGTAGAGGCGCACAGCTCGTGCGTCCACTGCCGGATGGGTTCACCGTCCTTTGGAGTGACGCCGCTCCGCG
>CAZHDH010000042.1:0-21511 GCA_964531245.1 uncultured Bacteroides sp.
TTGAGGAACTCAAAGGCAGATACATCGGATTGGCAATGACAGACGGAATAATCAATCTCCATACTCTTGACAGCGTAGCCGAGTATTACGAGCAGGGAGAAAGCCAGCATATCTGCGTAGGCTCATCGAAATATTTTCTCAAAGCCGATACTTTGGTGTTTACCGCCACAATGGGAGGCAAGACCATAGCCACCGTTGAAATCTCGCTCAACGACTACTCAATCCTTCAATGTAGAGCCTTTGCCAATGACATCTGCAAATACACCGAGCAGATAGCCAACATAATCAACGCCAATAAGAAGATGATTGCCGAAAGACAAACAGCATAAGCCATAGTCATAAACCCGAAGATAGCGGTGAGACTCCAAAATCTCATCGCTATCCTCTTTTTGCTCAAAATTTCGGCCGCCACAGGCGGCAATGATATGTTTATATTTATCAAAAGTTCTTTTTGTGATTTTTATAGTCATAATAGCAACCATAAAATACAGTTTCATTCCCATTCGCAAAAATGGAATGATATGTCAGACTGATACCCTTTGTCCTACAGAAGTTCTACTTTATAGGTAAAGAAATCAACTTGTTTCAAAATCTTGGCTTGTTGTTTTTTTCGATAGTCTAATAACCTTGGTCTTGAAACAATTTCCATCGTCAATAACTTACAATAACTGTTTTTAATAAGGTGCCATTGACCATCCTTGCTTTGACTGAAACTAACATCTATTAGTGAATTGATATTAATCAATGGAGGATGAGGGAAATTAATGGATTCTTTCTCCATAGAGATAAAAATTACCCTTTTGCCATTCCGTTTTTTTACATCTAAAACAAAGGCTTGGTATATTTCATCAGAGGAAGGTATCTCATTAATTAATCTTTTATCAAGAAGTGCATACGATTGAGAATCATTATCCACAAAAAGATAGTGATTGTCAAGAACCTTTATAAATCGTAGCTTTGTTAATAAAGAGCCTCTGGAAAGAGATGATGCGATGCTTTCAGATTTAAGAGTCTGCTCCTTGTTAATTATATAACGATGAAATCCATCAAACCCATTCTTCTCAATTTCATTCAACAGAACTCTATCAATGCGACCTTGTGACAAAATTCGATTCTTTATTAAAAGGGATGCAGTGCGGAAAGCATAAGAATCAGACTCCTGCATTTTGAGACAATATTTCTCAATCTCAGTAGGCTTAAGTGATTCAATCTGAGAATCCTCGTGAACCATCCCATTCCTTTTACCATCTGAGAATATCTTATAAAGTGTAAATGCAGCAGCAGTGGATGAAAGATTCAAAAGGTAATTGATGGAAATTGAAGGATTTACTCCTGTCAATTTAAATAGGGTATAGAATGTTTCACTCGATGAAAGACTTTTGCATCTATCCATTATAAGCTCCTTTTGTTCGCTAGATAATAATCCTCTACATGGCATTAATAATTCTAATGCGAATTTATTTTTACTGGAACTATTAAGTGCGTTAGAAATAATAGAATCTATGACTTCGGAGTCAATGTCTACTCCAAGATTTGGAATATTGTTAACCCTTGCTTTTGCAATAGCGCCTAAAAATATAACGGGATTATAAGATAGGAGCTCCTGTACAACTGCCCAGTATTTCTTCGCAGATGAGAATGAACTTAAGACATCGGTAACTTCTAACTGGACATTAGGGATATTTGCCCCCTTTAAGTGATTATTCAGATAATCTTTTAGAGCAGACAAATCCCATTTTTTTAGAATATCTGATAAGTTATTATCGTTACGAGATTGCTCGTCTAAATGTATATCATTCCATATAGGTATAGTTATTCCTATTGGGTGCTCAACTTTATGAGACTCTCTTTCCGTTATCGGAGATGGCGTGATCTCTGTTTTTTCAGAGGATATGATTTCTTTTTTACCAACCCTTTCAGTAGATTCACTAGCAGAACTATTGTTAATTCCAATATGAAATAGTTCAGGTAAATCTCTCAATGGAGTATATACTACATTGAGATACTCAGTACCTGGAATAGGACGGCGAAGATTAGCATCATAGTCCTTATAGTCAACATATATTACCGAAGAATTGAAATCTCTGGCAAATATACTCGCAGCAGCCACCATAGACTTCTTTCCTCCCGATACATTTATGGCATAATTCCTTCCAGCAGTTAATGCCATTTTACTCTTAAAAATATCATAAATGGTAGCGAAAGATTCGTCTGGCAGTTCTATCTTCTCAAACCCATTATTCAAGAATCTTGAGAGATACCGCATATTATCCTCGTTAAACTTGACTCCACTATCATGAAAAATTATATGACGCTTTGGATTAAGTGCTCTTGCTGCGAGGATAATTGGTTCTGGGGTAAACCCTAAAACAGAAAAAAGCACGTCTATATTTGAACCATCTGGAAATAAAATTCCATTTCGTTTGATGAAGTTGTCAATAACCTCTTCAAACAATTGTTCAAAGTAATATTGTCTTGCCTCAGCAAATCGGCCCATCTGGTTCATATCACGCCATTCAGCGACATGTCTTTGGAAATTATTTTCCATAGTTTTCTATTGTTTTAAGATACGATAATGCAGTTCTTCGCTCGGATTCAGTAAGAATGTATCCAAGTTCAAACCCGCTTAGGAGCCCCCGACATCCATCAATATTTGATGTGAAAATCATGCCGTTCCTCTCTGAGAGTACACACTTGGCATGATTATCCACTAAAGGAATAACTTCAACTCCTCCTGCACTTCTAGAAATGATGCCAATTTGCTTACGAGTACGTTGTATTTGCCACTCTTCACCTTTTGTACCATAATATAGTCTAACTCTGACCCCTCTATTCTTAGCTTGGCAAAGACTATCAATAAAGGCAGGTAGTTTTTCAACGTCATTGAATGACCATGAGACTATATCAAGACTTTTTTGTGAGGAATCGATTATCTCAACAATCTTATCGTATATTGTAGTATAATGACATTCTCTGAGATTACTTGATTCTTTGGATGCCATTGTCATTAATATTCTTGAATCATTAAGAGACTTAAATGCATTAGCTGGTATAGGGGTATTTTTATCTTCATATCGGTATCGATCAACACTACCGAGAAGGACAGTATCGGGATGAAGATATAATTCATCAAAAATGTCTTCCAGAAAGGAAAGATTTTTATCTAGTACATCAACTCCATTCTCAGGATTACCATGTAAACTATCCGGAGTATAGTTGGCACTCATAATTAAACCACATTTTCCATCAGCAATGATGAATTTTGCATGAAGATCTCTACATAGATGTACATGAACTCCCTCTTTTTCCAAACTATGAAGATTAGAAATGTGAGGGTCTGTTTCTGCTTTTATATTAGTAACAACCGCTCCACGATTTTCATTACCGGTCAGATTAGAAAGTACGAACACAGCCACACCTCTTCTTGCGGCATTCAATAATTCCTTTTGAATCATCTCGTCACGAAAGAAAAAATTGCCAGTTTTAAGATATTTCTCGGCCCCTTTTATGAGAGAGATTATTCTTTCAGTTAATATTTGTCGTTCTTTTGTGCTAAAATACAGCATTTTAAACCTCCTTTCTATTAAGAATGAAACACGCTCGGTCTATCGCCTCAAGTATATCATATTTTTTTAGCATAACCAGCCATTTCCTCCATTCTGGATATGTGCATTCGAGTTCAGATCTGAATAGTTTGCCATTCTTTCTTCCTGCCAGATCCCAATCTGAAATATCATTAACGAAATTTATGTAGTTGGGGATATTGTTTGAAAGGAATATGCGTACCATACCCGACTGTCCGACAGGGAAATCCACAAATCCATGCTTCGCATCCTTTATAACAGTCTCTGGGGTCAGTGATGCCAGAAGTAAAGTTTCATCGATTATAATAACTGGTAATTCAGTTCTTTCCTGAGCGTTTAACTTAATTGTAAAACTAGAAGATAACCTATATCGTTTTTTTATGACCTCACAAAGTCCATCTGTCGGTGCTATCAGGGCTACTTTCTGCATTTCACTCTCAGACACAACATTATAACCATTGTTTGCCTTGAAATACCAATCGCTATTATCATTTTGCATAATAATACTATAGGTGGATGGTGATTCCAATGCTGTACAATTTATGGGAGAACTATCGTATATCAGATCTTTATGTAACTGAGCGTTAATATCGTAATAGAAAACCACATAGGCTCCTCTCAGGAACCTTTTCTCATAACGAACTATCTCAAAATTTGTTCCAGAAGATTCAAGATGTAACATCTCCTTTACTGCACCCTTTTCCAAATTACGAAGCAGTTTTTCACTTTGAGCAGTTTTTATAGAAATGTCAACAGGTAAGTGTGGACTTACTTCTCTACAAAACCTCATAAGATTTCTATTGCTAGAATAGACAGAAGTTGGTAGAAAAGATAAATCCTTACCATCCACGAGAAAAGAACCTGATACACGTACTGTTGGTCGACTATTAGTCGTGAGGTATTTTTTTTCAGCGTCTGATGTGACAAGTAAATGATCTTTCTGCCATCTAATCATTCCTTCCTCTTTCAAATGACGAATGCGTGTAGATAACAACGATCTGTCAAATCCTGTAAGACTCGCAAAATATGAGAGATCCTCATGTTTTGGGTCCTTATGTGTATATCTTAGAATAGCTTTATCTAACGGATAAAACGGGTCAGTGTCTACACTATCATATTCCACATGTACAACGTACACAGGGAATGAGACATCATAGTATCCGATAAATGTCCCATCTTTTTGAGCCACAAAATCTAATATAGTCTCCATATTTTACACTAAACTTTAAAGGTGATTGAATTGTAGCCCATCTTATATATGACGGCTCTAGTTTCGGTATTTTTTCTCAGCTTACTACTACAATACTTCTTTACAATCTTACCGTAAACATCATCACACTTAACAATATAGATGTCGTTATCGGCATCGTCTATGATCGTGATTTTTACATTTTCATTTTCTTTATGACATCCTTTGAATTGCCGATAAGCAGAATTATCCAATGTATAAGTCTTATCTGAATACCGATGGAAAGGAAGCATTTTAACTTCTTCACTGTTCAAAAGAGTTTGGGCAAACTGATCTTCTTCAATATTTGCATTAAGATTTAATATCAATATTGAGCCATCCTCCACTTCTACTTCGTAATCAAGACTGTCATCATTTAGCCATCCCAATAATCTAGCGTTAAATGTATGCAAATACCCATCTTGTATCCGTTGTGCAACAGACACCTTAGGTTTATACTCAAATTGAGGTCGTCCATTTGACGCTATGCCAATAAACTCCACATTAATCTCCTTTTCTTTACGCCCATAAAACTGAAAAGTTTTATCATTTTTTATTGGGAAAGAAAGTATTTCACCATTTAATGTTATATATACCCTGAGTTTCTCTCCATCCAATTCCCATCTACATTCAGAAAAGAGGTTGCCTTTAGAAATGATGCCATTTTCAATAGCATCCTTTAATTTGGATAATGACGTCTTATCAGCACTTCTCTCCTTTATTTCCCTAAGTTTTCTGAAGACATTGACTGGTATTATATCACTTTTTTCTTCAGTCTTGAAATGTGCGCTCTCTGAGCATAGGGTATTAAGATTCCCGATAATGATCAATTTCTTTTTCGCGCGGCTTAAAGCCACATTGAGACGACGCATATCATCGAGAAAACCGACAGTTCGATTTCCTCTTCTGTAATCAAATGCTCTGACTAGAGACAGTATAACAACATCAAACTCTGTGCCTTGAATGGAGTCGATAGTATATACCTTATCCTTGAAACTGGAATTGGTTAGGCATTGGAGAAGCTTTTGTCTTTGAATTCTATAAGGGGTTATGAATCCAACCGAAAGGGATTTATCATCTCTTATCATCAATTCCAATCTAGGGAGTAAGGATTTCTCGATAACTTTGATTTCATAAAGATTATAAAATCCGTCTTGCGAGTTACCTGACTCATAGGCCACATTCAGTCCATCTATGGTTTCATATGTAGACGTGTCAATGAAAGTTACCGCATTCGGATAACCCTCTAAAATGCAACGCTGATTCTCTGTCCCACGACCATGTTTAAGTGCGTCGTTGTAAAATAATTCAGAAATATAGTTCCCGATTTCGGGATTCATTCTATATTGATAATTCAGAAGAACTGTATTTCCTTCTGGGAAATTGTTATCATGTAAGAAATCCTCAAATAAAGAGTAACTCAAGGCGGCCTCAACCTCTTTCTGAGTTAGATTCTGATTTGTTGATTCTCCTGTAAACTTTGCAACCTCTTCTCTATCCATATAAGGAGGAAGTTGACGCTGATCTCCTACAAGGATATATTTCTTTCCTAGTTGCATAGGCACAGTGGCCTCTGCAAGATTAGCCTTTCCTGCTTCATCAATGATCACAGTATCAAATACCAATCCTGAGTTTTGGAGATCATAATCCATCCCAATCCCAATACATGTACCCATCAGAACATCTAGAGATTGATAATGGCTAGCAATGTTGAATGACACTGCCTCATCTCCCATCTTATGTAACTCAGAATGAAGTTCATTTAAAATATCAAGATAATCATTCACCTCAACATTTTGATTAACTGAAAAATAATTGCATACTTTAGCATGTTCTTTGGCAAAATGCTCTTTTGTATGGACAGAGGAATAATCAGTCAAAAATCTTCTCCATTCTTCGTCTTTCATAGCTGATTTCTTCTTCGTTGCTTCATGTAGATGTCGCAGAAGAAGCATGGTGTTCTTTATATACTTTAACCTATCGACATTATCATCTGAGATCATAGTCTCATCAACATCTATGTTTCCGATTCTAATCCCATCGTGACTGTCTTTCAGACGGTCGTAGATATTCTTAACAGCAGAATGAGCTTGGCTACAAACAAGAACTCGTTCATTTTTATTGAGAACAAGTTGCTTAATAATTTCCACTATTACAGAGGTTTTACCAGTTCCCGGAGGACCTTGAATCAATAGAATATCCTTATTGGCTATAGCTTTTTTGATAGCCAGTGGCTGATTATTTCCATCTTCGACATTTTTGAACTTGATATCAAAAAAATCTACGTCAACGTTATCACTCTCCAAAGATTCAAGCTCTCCAAGTTTAAGTTTCCTAAAAATATCAAATTCATCATGACCATCCACAAAATCTTTTATAGCGTTCTGTTGCAAACGGAGATGATTGACATTTGCCTTACGGCGCACTTCTATACCATTATTTGCCAGTTCAGTCAACGAGAAATGATGATGATAGAATTGAATAAGAAACGACCCGCCTATGGAAGCCTCTTTCAGGATTGCAAATAGAGGTTTCTCCTTACCTCGGGATATTTCTATATGGCATTCTTCTGAATCTGTTTGTAGAAACAGATTCAGAAGATCGGGCATATTTACAACTTCAAGAACAGTTGCTTCTGAATCTTCAGAAGTTGCCAATTTTAAATGTTCAGATCCTACTTTGATAGAAAATCTATCATGTAGTTCCAGTTCTTTACGCTCCTGAAAAGAGAGAAGTTCTTTAAGTATTAAATAATCGACACCTGCACGTTCTTTTTCTCTTTTAACTTCTTGGAAGAGCTGAAATAGGATTCTCTTGGCTACATCATATTGAGCAAGGATTAATTCTCCGGTTTCAATATAATTATCCTTTACAAAGATGTCTGGATGTATTATAATGTTTCTACCAGAAATAACAAGAGCATTTTGATTTCTATCAACGAGGAATTTAGCATTAGTCCGACTTTTGTTGTATGAGAATTCAGTCACCCACATACCATATTCGTTAATGGTAACTTCCATTACCAAATTATTCACGTCGTAGATGATAAATTTGTTGTCTCCGGTTCCTTCATCGGTATAGCAACTAAGCCAAAATATATTTTCTTCAAAATAATGCGGTCGCTTAGATAAGAAATCGTGTAAATCTATCTGTGAAGAGGGACGATAACAGAGATCTAATTCCAAGTTGACAACATTAATATTCTTACGGTTGATGCAGGAAGCCTTATTCAGAAGGTTTTGAACAATTGCTTTATCCGTATCACAGACCACGGCAAGTTCTTCCTTATCAAGGAAATTCTCTATATTAACAGATTCATTCTCCTCAATACTATTGATGGATTCTCCAGCCAAAACAGCCCGAGAGAATCTGGCAATATCCAACTTAGAAGAACTTCCTTCAACAGGAGAAATATGGATAGACTCTCCAATTCCTTCAACTATAGGAGACTCAATAAAGCCAAATTGACCATTCACTGATATTATGGATGTCCCAAAGACTTTTGCAATTACCTCTCCTTTATAAATCTTATTTAATCTCAGCGCGTTTTCAACAGATGCGTTCTTTATAACATCAGAACAATCCAATGATAAGAGCGCATATTGCTTGTCTTGCCCAAAATTTGAAACAACGGTACACTTATTCAAAAGAGAGGGATTTCTTTTGACCTCTTCCATCAGTGACAATGAAAAAGGGAGAGATACAGGATTGCCTTTATAATGAATATTGTGAGGAAACAATATTGCGGAAGAAAAACGACTGTCTCCTTCTACTATAATAAAATTATGTTTGGTTTCTGTGATAATCATTGTCCTATACCTTTTTAACTCCAAAAAATTCTCTAATTACCACTTCATTCATGCGGTCATACAGCAATTGACTATGACTTACCTCAATGTTTTTTGTTTGTCTACTGCATTCCGTTACTTTGAAATCGATGTATTCATTCTCCATAGAGATAAGATCATTTTCAATTGTTGTGGCAGTTAATCCATTTTCCAATGTAACCTCAATCTTACCGCTATGAGTCATTTTACCCAGTTTCCCTCTAACTACTACTCCCAGTTCTAACTCAGACCAAGGATCAGGATGCTGCTGCCTTATACTAAGATTAAGCCTTCGTAGATCCTTGCTTAAGACAACAATTCTTGCTGATATAATATCTCCATTGTCAGGAATCATTGAAATTGGTAATTCTATCGAAGAAAATTGCCATGAAATTTCAGAAAGCATAATTTTTCCGCGAAGCCGAAGATTATCAAGAGTTTCAACCAATAAGAATTTCCCTTCTTTTAATCCGACCACCTTTACTTCAACATCATGTCCCTTAAGATTCTCATCTACCATTGACCATGGGTCTGGGGTTAGCTCCCTTATTGACGCAGTTATTCTATGAAGATTCTCGTCTACTTCCTTAATTAAGACATTTATGGATTCACCAACATTGAAAGAATGCACGTTTCGTCCGGTGTTAGGCCATGCGAATTCTGTTCTACCAATACAAGCTTCGACATCTTCCTCGAACTTCACCCAGATTTTATCCTCAGATGCTCCTATAATTTGTGCTAAATATGGTTTGCCCGGAATATAACGAGACTCTGCACCTTGCCATACTTCATCATAATAGGGTTGCCGAGTTAATATGAGATTTTTCCTCTTTGCATCAAAATCTTTTATATACACGGCAACCATATCTTCTCCTGAATAGTCATTTTGAAAGAATAAAAATTCTTCGTATGATAATTCACTTAACGGCATAAATCCTTCCAAATCATAAGCCAAGCTAATGATAATTCCGTTATCATTAACTTCAACAACTGATGCTTCTTCAGTTTCGTTAAAGCCGTTTTCAGTAATTTCAAAATCAAGAGATTCCCAAATGTTAGGAATACAATCTTTATGACTGAATCTTATCTTTTGTTTACCGTCAACTATTTCTTTATCTATAACCTTAACCGTGATAGGAGCGTTAACCTGCCAATAAAAGTCTATTCTACTGACTCTACTCCAGAACAGATCTTTTGCATATACAATACCACGCAACCCATTATATTCAACAATAATATAATTATCCTCTACTTTGAATACGCTACCCGTAATTTGGGAACCTACCTCCAATTCGTCAAATTCTATTTCAAGTTGACGTTTATTGGGATGTTTCAACCGTGAATTTTTAATAATCTCGTTTACTCGCCTCATAGAAACAGTCATATACTCTACAGTATTCCGACCATCAACTTTCAGTGGAACGACATCAATTGTTTCTCCAGCCTTTAAAGACTTTTGAGAAGCAACTTCGTTACTATAAAGGAGAGATTTGAATCCAAGCACTTCCACGAAATAGGCATCTCTACTTCCATCATAATTAATTACACGACCAGACAAAATCGCTTTATTGACAGCGCCCTTAAGATATTTAAGTAGGGACTTACCAGTTAACTGAGGTTCAGTTGAGGTATTACTTTTCCTATCTCCCCGCCTGGCATTATTTGATGATTTGGTGTCTACCTCCGACTTCTTTTCCTTTGATTTCTTAGAATTGGAAGGCGGAGTTGTAACACTGCCACCATTACTATTTCTCTTAGGAGAATGAGTCGATTCTCCATTAGTTGTGTGCAAGAAAATGTCAGAACCATTAAATTTCTTGATTATAGAGCTAACATATCTATCAGGTACATGAGTGTTGGAACTTAAAGATAAACTATCTTTAAATTCCGCCTCTATTGCCTGAGCAACAGCCTGTATGGTCTTACCACATCTTTTGGCCAATTCTAAAAGAGTCATAGTAGAAGATTTAAGAAGAAATACTAGAATCCAGTCATTTCAAGATCTGTGATGCTTCTTGAGACAACATAAGCATACATAGTCACTAAGACGTGAACTGCGTCTCTTAAATCGCTATCGTTCATTTCCGGAGCGCTATGAGCTTCTTCATTCCGCCAGCCTCTTACTTTCTCCAGATAGTCGCGGAATGCGAAGTAACGTGTGTCGGTGGTATGCTTTAAGCGTTTAAGTGAGTCATGACCGTAGATGCAGTCTGCGAAGGTTGTGCTTGTTGTGCTGCCTTCTCGTGTTGTCAATTCACGGTTATGTATAAGGTAGTAAAGTTTCTTAAGGAACGGCTCGAATTTGCCTACAAGCGTGTTGAAATTGACACGACGTTCCAATTCACTCAACCGCTCATTGCATAGCAATTGATTGAATGAATGGATAAGAAGGTCGTTGGCTCCGTTAAGACCCGGTTTTGATGTCCTCTTTTGAATTATGTTTATGAGGTATTCGGCCACTTCATCCAGTCTGCGTGAAGTCTGTGCCAACATCGCAAACTCATCACGTATTTCCTCCACGATTCTCTCGGCAAGACGATGAAGGTCAAGTTCGATTACGTTTTGCTGATTATTGCGGAGCGCCATATCGAGGATACCACGGATATATTCGCGTGCGAACGGAGTGTCATTGACAAACTCTTCGTATAGGTCTATTCCCTTTCCGCTCATGTCAAGCACAAGATCCTGGGCCCGCTCTGAAAAGAGTTCACGCAGCACTCCGTAAGAATTGCCGCTTCTTATCGCCTCATTGATGCTGCTGTCGGTCAGCATAAGATGATTGAGCGGACGTAGCACTATATCATGGTCGTCAAGGAATCCGCGATATGGTTCGTTGACAATATCAAGGATTTCGCGTAAAGATTTCTTCTCATCCTCAGCCGGAGCCTTTACATCTCCGATTCGTGAAGAGGATAGTTCGGAATCCTCATTTTCGAGAGTGATAGTACCCTCCATCATCATTTGAAGACGGAGCTTGTTAAGGTCAACCCGGTCGAGAATCTCCATCGGGAGGGTCTCCTTCGTGTATTGGAGACGCGGATAGAGTGTGCGAAGAAAAATATATTCGCGTTCAAGTTCGGGGTCGCAATATGTGAGCAACTGCGCCATGAAGCCGTAACTGCGTATATAACGGTTTACAAGCTTACGGAACTTATCCTTGTCGTCATTACTGAGTGGAGTCTCGCGTTCCTCTACAATCCGGCAACATTCCGACACGGCAGCAGCGACATTTTCCTCTACCATATACTTCACTATTCTATCGCGCTCTGCATCGTTGTAGATCTTGAATGCCTTGATGTCATCGATGAGGGAGTATAGCCGTTGGGTATCTACTTCTCCGGTCAGGATAGTGGTTTGATAATACCGCTGAAATGCCTTCTGCACGGAGTCGGCATCATTGCGGAAATCAATCACCATCGTATCCTCTTTCTTTACTCCTTCCTTGTCGTAACAGCGGTTTAGGCGCGAAAGGGTTTGTATGCACTGTATGCCCCCGAGTATCTTATCCACAAACATAGTGTGGAGGAGTTTCTGGTCGAAACCGGTCTGAAATTTATCTGCTACGATTAGGATGCGGTATTCCGGAGTGTCGAATGCCTCAGCAATCTTGTTGTCCTTCAGTCCCCAGCCGTTCATACGGTCTTCGGTGTACTTGCTGCCGTCAGGCAGTTCTACCTCACCGGAGAAAGCCACGAGGGTCTTGAACTCATCGCCATACTCTTCATGTATGAGGTTATCGAATATCTTCTTGTAGCGAACCGCCGAGGCACGGCTATCGCTGACAAACATAGCTTTGGCTTTCCCGCCGATTTTATGACGGGTATGCTGCATGAAGTAATTAAGGGCGAGTCTGGCTTTCAAAGTCATGTTCTCCGGCTCGGAATTAAGTTTGCGCAGAATCAGCGACACTGATTTCTTCTCGCCATACAGCTCCTCAGCAGGTTCTGAAGCTACTCCTTCGGTGGTCATAGCCATCGTCGGATGTGCGCTATTCTTTTCGATGTATTCAAACATCGTCTTGTAGGTCGTATAGTTCCGGAGAACGTCAAGGATGAATTTCTCATCGATAGCCTGCTTCATCGTATAGTAGTCATGGGCCATATAGCCTGACTCAGTCTTCTTTCCAAAGAGGGCGTAGGTCTTATCCTTGGGAGTTGCTGTAAATGCAAAATAGCTTATATGTGCCATCTGCTGACGCTGGGTCTGCATATAGGCCATCAGCGCATCCATCTCATCTTCATATCCGGCGGCATCGGCATTGGCCATTGCCGCTTGGATATCGGCATCGGTGGAGAGTGCCGCCACAATGTCTTTTGCGCTCTCGTTGCCGACGGCAGTGTGTGCCTCGTCGATGATGACCGCATAGTTGCGGTGCTTGTCCCGTTTCAGTTCGCTGAGGGCATAACTGAATTTCTGCACCGTGCTGACGATAATTCTCCCGCCTTCGTTGATGGCTTTCGCAAGTTTCTTGGAACCGTGACGGATATCCTTCACGACCCCGGCTTCAGTGGCGAAGTTATTGACATCTTCAGCCATATTTGCATTCAGCACGATGCGGTCGGTCACCATAATTATCGAATCGAATACCGGGGTCTGGTCTGGATTGACCATGTTCACAAGTTGGTGGGCGAGCCATGCCATAGACTTGGTCTTTCCGCTTCCGGCAGAGTGCTCGATAAGGTAGTTATGTCCCGGGCCCTCGTCACCAACCCATTTCACGAGATTACGCACCACACGCAACTGATGATAGCGAGGGAAGATCGTTATGCTGTTTCCGTTTTCTTTGTAATTCTTTATGAAATGGTCAATGATATTCAGCAAAGAATCTGCTTGCCATATCTCTCGCCAAAGATAACTCGTGGCATAGTCGCCCGGCACTTGCGGATTGACAGAATCCACATTGAATGGTAGGAAAGCGGTATCCTCACCGTTGAGGAAGGTAGTCATGAAAGCATAATTATTGTCCACGACAAAATGCACCAACGCAGTCCGGAGCATCGGATTCTTCGGGTCGCGGTCATGACGATACTGCCATATGCCGTTGGTATAGTTCTGACCGGTACCCTCGTTTTTCAACTCGGCGGTGATGATTGGAAAACCGTTTAGCAGGATACACAAGTCTAATTCATTGTTCTTGTCAGCCTTGTCAACAGAATACTTCATCTGGCGCACCACTGCAAATCTGTTGGCGAGATAGAGTTCATGCAGCGCAGAATCCTCACCGGCGAGTGTCGGCTTGATCTGCATAAGCTTTATAGGAATACCCTGTATCTTCAATCCTTTACGCAGAATATCGACGAGCGAATGACCGTTGTCCAGTTTCGAGTTATAGTCCTTAATCACTGCATCAAGAGCAGCATCATCGCTTTTGAAGCGCTTGATCATCCTCGCCCAAGTATCAGTCTGCGAGCGAAGAAACTGATAGAGCATATCAGGATCCACCCGACGTTTGATATCAAAATCACCGGGCTTTCGTGATATGTAGAGTGGTGAAGCTAACAGGGATGCCTCGATATGTTCCTCAAACTTGGTTTCGTTGTCGATATTCATATTTAATTATTTTGGAGAGATTATATTACTTTTCTTTTGCCGGTCACAACCTCGGAGATGATAGTATGCCGAAGCTCTTTTAGTGTCTCGCGCTTTTTCACCAACTTGGCTTTCAAACCGTCAATCTCTGCACATTTCTTGTCAAGATAGTCGGCGATGTCTTTCTGCTCGGAGAATGGCGGAAGATATATAGACTGACTTAAGTAATCACGTACTTGAAGATTTTGTAGCCCAGTAGTTTGATTGAAGAATAGAAGATTAATCTTATTACTATACAACATATTGAAATAGTATAAGAAAAATCGTGAGCTTACATCCGTATTTAAAGTAATCGAATGTATGAAATTAGTGTATGTTGCCCTACCAGTATAGTTGCAATATACTACTCTTCCAACTGGAGTAGCATCTCCTCCACCAGACTTCTCTATTAGTAAGTCTCCTTCTGAAAGAAGACGACCGTCAAGCTGTTTTTTATCAATATTCCTTATTGTAATCTTATCGAAACTTAGACACCTTTCACCGTAATTGAAGTCAGCAATTCTAAAGCAGACGATATCATCTTCATTACCTTTTTCATCTTCTCCCCATACGCCAGCTGCACTACGACAAACGTGGTGCTTAATTCTGGATTTAGCCCAATGCTCGGGAATGTCACCAATCCAGTCGATGTCGGAGGGACGGAGGGGAGTATCAGGGTTTAGACCATGGGTGACGACACGCGAAATCTCACTCTGTTTCAGTTCATCAATCAACTCAATCTCCCGGTCAACCTTCGCAATCGCCGCATCAATCTCACCACATTTTTCATCAAGCCACGTCGCTATCGCCTCCTGTTCAGCAAGAGGTGGAAGAATAATAGAGGTAGATGATAAAATAGTTTGGGTTATACTATACACTTTTACCCCAGATACCTGTGATCTAATCTGACTGCGCCAAGCATCAGTTTGGAACAAATATGCTAAATATTTACCTTCGTCATTATCTCTTTTAAATATAATGGTATGATAACCGGCAAAAATTTTTTCGTCGGTATCAATATACACAGCATTGCCACATCCATCCAAATCCTCAGAAGTATCAGCAAATATAAAACTTCCTTTCTTTGCTATTGCTGATATATTAGATTTTGAGATTGATTTCGGAATAAATCTCAGAAGATTAGAGGTTAGATGGACTTTATCATTCAGTTCAGAATGAATCTGCCCATAGCTAACTACCGCTTCTCCAGAATCAACTAAGTCCGCTTTTGTAAATGTTAACCCTGTATTCATTGTTCCTACTCGTTTCAAGGGCCTAGACTCCCAATGGCTCGGAATCTCTCCGATCCAGTCGATGCCGGAGGGCTTATATGAATCGTAACGCTGTTTCATCTTACTTCGGAGATTAGAGATTGAAGTACGGAGCTTGTATCGGATTCGAGTGCCATAAGGTCGGCAAGTATCTCGCTGCTGTCGCGCAGGGGCGTATAGCGATAGAATAGGCGTGTGAGCGGGAACTCACAACCTATCTTGTCTTTCGACGGGTCGCGCCATGCGTCGGGAACAAACGGCAACACCTCCCTTTCGATATACTTATCTATATCCTCTTTCATCGGAATGGTTTCGGTATCCGTCAGAGCAGGGTCTATCACCTTTCCGCTCTTTGAATCGCCCGGGACAGCGTATACCTCGGGAGCCTCAGGATCCGTATCGCCAAGAGTGCGAATCAGTTTTACCATCGCCTGTGTGGGTTTCTTGGGGAGAATACGTTTCAACTCTTCAAATACCTCCTCATCCGTCATTCTCTCTTTCGGGAAAGAGATGGCCGCGATCTTCTCCAGTAACTCTTTGTCCGATTTCTTGACCTTTGGAGCTTCGGCTGCCTCAGCAGCTTTCTTAGCTATGTCGGTATAATAGAGACGTAAGGGACGGTAGATTGTCACTGTGGTGTAGAGGAAATCCTCTATATCCATAAGGCGTGCCACTTTCACCTCCTCATTATCTGGAAGAACCACATCCTCAAAGTTGGCATATATTGCTAATATCTCATCTATTGCATCATCGGGGATTTCATAGCGCTTCTTTCCTAAACTGCGCTGAAGCAGTTTGGCATAGCGAGGATGTGTAGCATCAACCATCAATACCTTTCCTTTTCGTTCTTCAGGTTTGTTGTTGTCGAGAATCCAGAGATAAGTAGAAATGTCAGTTCCGTAGAAAAGATTTTTTGGCAATGCTATGATAGCATCGAGGAGGTCACGATCCATGAGCATCTTACGGATTTCGCTCCAACCGCTTCCGGCAGCTCCATTGAACAGTGGCGAACCGTTGAGGACAATGCCGATGCGGGAACCGTTCGGATCCATCTTGCTTATCATGTGAAGCAGAAACAACAGCGAACCGTCGGATGTGGATGGCAGACCGACTGAGAACCGTCCGTCGCTTTTGGCTGCGTCCTCTTTTACTTTACCTTCGATCTTCTTCCAATCTACACCGAATGGCGGGTTTGCGAGCATATAGCCGAAATGCTCACCGGGAAACTTATCGTTGGCAAGAGTATCGCCGAGTGCTATATTACGGTCTTTATCCAAGTCTCCTTTTATCAAAAGGTCAGACTTACAGATGGCGTATGTCTTTTCATTCAGTTCCTGACCGAAGAGGAAGACTTTCATATCCTTGCGGTCGGTCATTGACTGGAGAAAACGTTTACCTTCGGTCAGCATACCCCCCGTGCCACAGCAGGGGTCGTATATCTGGAAATGTTTCCCAAGAGTATTGACTTCCGCTTCACGACCGTGCATGACGAGAGAAACAAGCAGACGCACTACTTCACGCGGAGTGTAGAACTGACCGGCTTTAGTGTTGGTCGTCTCCTTTGACTTACGGATAATGATTTCAAAGATTGTACCCATCATGGCGTTATCCACCTTGTCGGGATGGAGGTCGGCGTTATTGACAAAACTTTCCGTCACCTGAAAGAGCAGATCGTTACGGTCGAGACGAGAATAGATTCGGGTAATGTCTCCGTTCTCTCCATCCTCTTGTGTAAAGGCAAGAAGGATATCACGTACATTCTTAGTAAAACCGTCAAGATACGCCTTAAAATTGTCGGATAGCATTTTTGGCTGAGCCAAGAGCTTGTTGAGTGACAGGCCTGATGTGTTGAAGAATGTGAGACCGTTGCGACGCATAAGGGCCTGAAGCATTATTTCCTTCTTTTCATCGGGAAAAGCACGGTATTGCTCATAGAGTTCTTCATACCTATCCTGCAACACACAATCGAGACGACGCAGAAGAGTAAACGGTAGAATCACGTTCTCCACTTCCGTATCATCATAGACACCACGGATAATCTCCTTGATGTTCCAAATCATTCCTGCCAGCTCTTGTTCTGTCATATCTTATAGTATATGTTGTTTTACAATGCAAAGTTACAAAAAATATGTTCAACTTATATGAACCTATTGTAAATATTTTTGGTAGAAGCCTGTTTCTATGAGGTTTTACCTGATTATTCTCATAAAAAATCAAAATTCATACTCATCCAATGCCCTCTTTAGTCTTCCTTTCATTTCCTCACGTAAAAATTTAGGAGATATAACCTTTATGCCGTCTCCGTAAGAAAGCAGAAGCTGTTTAAGTTCATAATTGATGTATAACTCAACCTCAATTTCAACTCCTTGGTCATCTTTCGCCTTAATTTTTTGTGTTTCATGAATAGGCTTTGTCTCTATATATGGGAATAAGCCACTACGAACCTTCAGACGCACAATATGCTTTTCCTCCTCCAGCGGTTTAGTCACTCCAATCATATCTGTAAAATAATCATCGTTAAAATCAATAGAATCGTTAGCACGATATGATACACCCTCCATACTTTCAATGCCTTCGATTCGATCGAAGGCAATAGTGGATACGGTTTCAAATCCTTCCGTAATACCTAAAAGAAACCATCTGTTATTGTACTCCTTTATATAATAAGGGTGGACAATCATTGTCTTAACAGCAGCGTCCTTAAAACTTTTATACAGAATCTTTAGAACCTCTTTATTACTGATTGCAGATAATAAGCGAGAAAAGTATTCTCTACCTACCAGATACTTATTCTCATCGAATCCTACGACACGTTTTCCATCAGGATCAATATTTAAGGATAACTTGAACCTCTCCATAAAGGATTTAAGCCATTCCATCTGCGGCATTCCCTCAAATTGCGAAAGTATTGCCATACACTGAGAAAGTTGTCCTAATTCATCATCGTTGAATTGAAGTTTATATATAGAGGAGTTGCTATCCTCATAGGCATATGTTTTGTTCCTTCCTGATTTATTTTCAACGATAGTGACATTTGGATAAGTGCTGTCTATATAGCGAAGGTCATTTCTTATCGTATTTAGTGCGGTTACCGGCTCATACCCATGAAACTCTAATTCTTTACTAACTTCTTCCATAAGCATGACAGTGGAATATCCCCCTCTTCGAAGACAGCGGTCAAGCACCTTATAACGAATATCTGAACTTTTTGTATTAGGCATGATGTCAAAATTTTTCAAGCAAAGTTAATAAAATTTCCGATAGGTTCAAATAGATTGAACCAAATCGGACTAATTTTGCACTCACGAGGATTAAATCCCCCTCGTTTGATATTATGAAAAAGGTATTTTCACTTATGTTGCTACTCGCAACTATGATGGTCTTCCTTCCATCATGCTCAAAAGATGATGACGAACCGGAAGACATCAAGACACAGATGATTGGAACATGGGATGCAACATCTGTAAAGTTCAGTGATTCGGATTGGGTGGACATCTCAAACTATCCGAGCATGGCGCTTTCTATCACATTCAACAAGGATGGTAGCTACTCAGGACGTGGAGCTCTCGGCAATGGTTCAGGAACCTATACGGTATCAGGCCGAACCATCAAGACCTATGTAGGAAGTGAACTTTACGGGACTTATTATGTCAATTCTGTATCAGGAAACACGGCTGAGCTGAAACTTACAATGGGGTCAACGAGTATGGATATAAGAGCAACCAAAAGATAATTATATAATAACATGAAAAAGATTCTCTTGATCTTGATCGCTACCTTCTCGCTGCTTACAGTAAAGGCACAAGACAATACTTTCGGAGGAGGATACAGAGGTTTCGCAGATGCGGGATACACCATTGGTATCGGTGATTATGACTTTGGACGCTTTGAAATCAGCACGACGCATGGTTATCAGGTAAATCCCTATTTCTTTGTTGGTGGAGGTGTTGGATTCCACTTCATGTCTTCTTATGAGACAAAAGGAATGGACATTCCACTTGACAAACGTGATTCCAAGGTAAGCATACCAATCTTTGCTGATTTCCGGGGAACATTCTCAAAGAGGAAGTTCGCACCTTTTGTAGACCTTAAACTCGGCTACTTTGTAACAAACCATGACGGCTTCTATGGGAGTATCAGTGCCGGCTGCCGAATGGCCTTAAAAGGTAAGCAAGGACTATCCCTGGCTATCGGCTACACATACGAGAAACTGGGGTTTCAAACTTTTAGCCGTTTCAACAACACGACCAGCATGAATTATACCCGGACACCCCGCAAACTCGACTGCGAGGGAATCTCCATCAAACTCGGTTACGAGTTCTAGTCTGTGAGCCAAGAATCTCCTGTCTTGTCAGTCAGTCTGACAGACAGGATCTTTTGGCACGGAATTTGCTTGTATTACAGAATATAAGACATCATTTATTGATACAGAATAAAATGAATTTTCATTGGACGTCAAGTAAAACGCGCTGGAAAGATAGCATAACCCTAAGTTTGGCACTTTTAACTGTAATTCAAACCATTGCAGAGATTGCAGGTTTCTTTGATATAGAGTATATCAAAGGGATAGTATGGTGGGGGAAGCTTCTATGGATAGCACTTATCTTCATAATTTTCACAATTATTGCCTTTGTGATTAAATATAGGATTGCCCTCAAAGGAATTAAGGTCAACATTGGTGATAATGAAGTGAGAATTAAACAGGCTGATTTGTTTGAACAGAATGGTCTGCGCCTTATCCCATTTAATGAGTATTTCGACACGCAGGTCGACGATGTAATAATTGCTCACAACACACTTAATGGTATTTTTATAGATAAACATGTAAATGACTTGGAGTGCTTACAAAATGCTATTTGTAATGCCCCAGATGTTAAAGGGGGGAATCCTCGTATGGTAAATGGTAAAAATAAATATCCCTTAGGAAGAATAATAAAATTTGAGGACAATCTTTTACTTGCCTTCACGCATTTTGACGATAGTAATCGTGCTTATCTTTCTCATACAGACTTTGAAAAATGCCTTATCAAAATGTGGCAAGAAATAAATCGTGTTTATGCAAACAAACCGGTGTTTATTCCGCTTTTAGGCTCAGGAATAACAAGATTTACAGATACTCCACATAAAGACAATTTGTCTCTTGCAAAATGTCTGCTATGCACACTAAAGATGAGCGGTATTCACTTGAAGCAACCAATCACAATTTGTCTGACAGAAGAGACTATCAATGATTTAAATCTTTACGAACTAAAATCAAAATAATATGACATACAGAACTCGTACTTACATTGCAGGAGACTGGACTG
Source organism: uncultured Bacteroides sp. (assembly GCA_964531245.1). Taxonomy (GTDB): domain Bacteria; phylum Bacteroidota; class Bacteroidia; order Bacteroidales; family Muribaculaceae; genus CAG-873. The sequence goes on from CAZHDH010000042.1 coordinate 20,785, forward strand.
GAGATAAAGATGCTATTGAGCAGCTGTATAAATGGAAGAACAGTAACTACTGGTCTATTGATTTTACGGATGCCCATGCATTAACCCAATCCTATGACACAAGTCTATACTGCTCAATTAAGTCTTCCCTTTGTGAAAGACTTAATAGGTCAAAGACCTTTATTTTGGTAGTTGGAGACGCTACTACGAAAGTTACCAAAGGTAACTGTGTGAATTGTAGAAACTATGTTCCCAGTTATCTCGGTGGGCCAAGATGCAAAAATGGTAATAGTCTCAGTATGAAAAGCTATATCGAATACGAATGCGATAAGGCAATAAGAGACGGGCTTAAAATTATCGTGCTTTATAATAAAACGTATGTAGCTAAATCCTTATGTCCAACCCAACTAAAGGATATAGGAATCCATGTCGCTATGAAAAAGAATGTATGGGGAACCATATCATGGGATTATGAAAGTGTGCGGAAAGCTATCATGGGTTACTAACGTAGTAGAAAGTAATAAACTCCCGGTGAATATTGTGCTTCATCGGGAGTTTATGTCACGGGATATATAACGCTGCAAATTCTGTCAGCCTACGTGTATGGATGCCTTTGTGCCATTTGCCTTTGTAGCGGCAGTGGAAGGTGTAGGCCTGGAAGATGTTGCGGTCTCCGGATTTTAATTTTTTCAGGATGCTACTTTTGTTGACAACTCCGGGGCCGCAGTTATAGGCAAGTGCGCCGAGG
>CAZHDH010000043.1:0-21507 GCA_964531245.1 uncultured Bacteroides sp.
CGCACAACGATCCTTGGCATCAAGGATACGGAGCACATCACCGGGTTGCATCTTGCCACGACCGACATCGGCCAGAGTGCCCACCACTGCGCGCACCATATTGCGAAGGAAGCGGTCGGCGGTTATTTCAAAATACCAGCTCGTGCCACACGTGGGTGCAAGCACAGCGTCGTTTCGGTGCCACCGGGCAGCTGTCACTGTGCATATATTGGTCTTGACATCGGTGTGCAGCTTGGAAAACGATGTAAAGTCGCGTTGGCCTAAAATCAGGGCGGCAGCATCATTCATAGCCTCGAAATCAAACCGGGGCGGAGCCTGCCACGAAAATCCGCCGGTAAAGGGATCGGGAGCGGTGTGTACAAAATAACGGTAGGTGCGCGATGTGGCATCAAAGCGTGCGTGGGCATCCGGAGCCACGGGCTCTATGCCCAGCAGGGCAATGTCGCGCCCCACCATAGCACCGAGCGAACGCATCCAGCGTTCGTCGGGAGTAATGGAATCGGGAAGGTCGAGGTGAGCCACCATGTGGCGTGCATTAACTCCGGCATCTGTACGCCCGGCACCGGTCACGGGTATCCGCAGGCGCGTAAGCCGCTGCAAAGCATCCTCGATGGTGCTTTGCACGCTCACGTCGTGTGGCTGAACCTGCCAGCCGTGGAACGGTGCGCCGTTATATGCCAGATGCAGGAAATATCGCATCAGTCGCGTTCCAGATAGGTGTAGCCGAATAGTCCAGCCCTATATGTGGAGACAAAGTCGCGCCCTTCCTCGGGGGTGATACGTCCGGCTTTCATTGATGCCGTAACCCACGATTCTACGTTGCGCACCAGTTTCTTGGGGTTATACTGCACGTAATCGAGCACCTCGTCGACAGTCTCGCCGGCAATAATCTGGTCAATTTCGTAATGATCTTTGTACACATCAATGTGCACGGCGTTGGTGTCGCCGAACAAATTGTGCATATCACCCAAAATTTCCTGATATGCACCTACGAGGAACACACCCAGATAATAAGGCTCGCCGGGGCGCACGGTGTGCACGGGGAGCGCACCGCTATTGCCGTTTGAGGTGATGAAATTTGCGATTTTGCCATCGGAATCGCAGGTCATATCCTGAATGGTGCAGGTGCGTGTGGGCTTTTCGTCCAGGCGGCTCAGCGGGATGATGGGGAATATCTGGTCAACAGCCCAAGCATCGGGTAGCGATTGGAACAGCGAGAAATTGCAGAAGTATTTATCAGGAATCATCTTGGCGATCTTGCGCAATTCCTCGGGTACGTGTTTCATCGAGCCGGCAATTTCACCCACCTCACGGGCCACGCTCCAGAATAATTTTTCAATCTGAGCTCGTGTGGTGAGGTCCAACATTCCCAGCGAGAACAGATCCAGAGCTTCCTCGCGGATCTGCAATGCGTCGTGCCAGCTTTCAAACAAGTTTCGCTGGTCCAGATTATCCCAGATATTGAAAAGCTCGCGGGCGAGTTCGTGGGCATCGGGGCTTATTTCCTTGCTATCGGGCCACGAAGGGAGTTGGGCTGTTTCGAGCACTTCGAGCACCAGGATTGAGTGGTGGGCGGTGAGCGAACGTCCGCTCTCGGTGATTACATTGGGCTGTTTGATACCATTTTTGGTGCAGGCCTCCACTATGGCCGACACTGCATCGTTGGCATATTCCTGAATGGAATAGTTCATCGAGCTTTCGGATGCCGACGAGCGTGTGCCGTCGTAATCCACACCCAGACCACCGCCGATGTCCATAAACTCAATATCGAATCCCATTTTGGTGAGCTGGACATAGAATTGAGTGGCCTCGCGCAGCGCGTTCTTTATCACTCGGATCTTATTTATCTGACTACCGATATGGAAGTGGATGAGCTTGAGACACTCGGTCATACCCTTCTTGCGCATAAAGTCAAGGGCTTCGAGTAACTCGGATGAGTTGAGACCGAATTTTGACGAGTCGCCGCCGCTCTCGCTCCACTTGCCGGAACCGGTGGACGACAGCTTGATGCGTATGCCGATATTGGGAGTGATACCCAGACGACGCGAGATGTCGGAAATGAGTTTAAGCTCGTTGATTTTCTCAACTACCAGATATATGCGGCGACCCATTTTCTGAGCCAGCAGAGCCAGCTCCACGTATCCCGCATCTTTGTATCCGTTGCAGATAATCAGGGCGTTGTCGGCAATATTGGTGGCGAGCACAGCGTGAAGCTCGGGCTTTGACCCGGCTTCAAGGCCGATATTGAATTTCTTGCCGTAGGTTACGATTTCCTCAACCACCGGGCGCATCTGATTTACCTTGATGGGGTAAATCATATAATTGCGGGCGGTGTAATTGTAGGTCTCGGCAGCCTGCTTGAAACACTTCGAGATTTTCTCGATGCGATTATCAAGAATGTCGGGGAAACGCAGAAGCACGGGAGCTGAAATATCCTTGATCTTCAGCTCATCCATCACCTCCACCAGATCCACCGAAGCATATCCGGCGCGGGGGGTCACACATACGTGCCCCTTATCGTTAATCGAGAAATAATTACGGCCCCAGCCGTTGATGTTATACAGCTCGGCACTGTCTTCCACTTTCCAACGTCTCATCGGCAGCGGCTTATTCCATGTTTTTATCAGAGTTGGGCGACCAGTTAGCGGGGTCCTTACGCCATTCCTGAAGGGTTTCCACGTCGGTATCCTGGATATAACCGGTTTTGAGGGCGGCCTGAATCATTGCATTATAGTTGCTCAGGGTCAAAAGCTTAACACCGGCATCGCGGAAATTCTGCTCGGCTACGGGGAAGCCGTAGGTGAACAGCGCGGCCATACCTATCACTTTACCGCCGGCATTGCGCACAGCCTCAACAGCTTTGAGCGACGATTTGCCGGTGGAGATGAGATCCTCGATCACCACAACCTTCTGGCCGGGTTTGAGGTTACCTTCGATGAGGTTTTCAAGACCGTGATCCTTAGGGGTAGAACGGATATAAACGTAGGGCAGACCGAGCAGGTCGGCAACCAGCGCACCCTGTGCAATAGCACCTGTGGCAACCCCGGCTATAACCTCGGCATCGCGGAAATTCTCCATAATCATACGAGTAAGTTCCACCTTGATGAACGAACGGATGTCGGGATACGACAGCGTCTTGCGGTTATCGGTATAGATGGGTGAGTTCCAACCGGAAGCCCAGGTGAAGGGGTTTTCGAGCTGGAGAATTATTGCGCTGATTTTCAGAAGCTTTTCAGCCAAGAGTTGTTCTACCTGTTTCATTGATCTATGTCGTATTGAATATTCTGTGCAAAGGTAGCAAAAAAAATGCAAAGCATAGCAATAAAAATAGATAGGTTCGACAAAAAACAAGCCACCGTCGCTATAACGATACGGCGACGGTGGCTTGTTTTTACCTTATTCTGCAATTATCCTATTACGGGACTGTGAGCAGTGGTCATAGGTATTTCATTATTTGAGTTGACCCAGGGGTTGACGGTCACATTAAATTTAATTTCACCGTTGAGCACAGGCTGGCCGGGAGTAGGATCGTCAGGGTCTACGTTACCACCGCCTTCTGTGAAGTCGAGTGTGTACACATATTTCTTACCCTGCTCCCACGTGGTGTTCAGAGGTATCGAAGCCCATGCATAGCCTGCTATACGCTGGTTGTCTGTAGGCTTCGTGTCATCCGGGTAGGGAAATACGCGGTAGCCATTGTCGGTGCGTGTAATCTGTACAAGTACGCTCAGATAAGATCCGCGAGCTGCATTATCGGGGTCGCCGCCCGGATTCCACGGTGTAAGCGACTGCGGGAGCAGCATTGCATTGCCGCTGTTACCCATTATGCTCTTGGCTTCCGAACCCAGGATGAAGGGAGTACAATATGAAGTATATACAGCTTTGTCGTGCCACTCGTCAAGGGTCCATTTATTAGTGTTGAAATCAAATGTGCCCATATATTCGGCGCGGCCTATGCGCACACCGGCTATCTTGAATGTATAATCGGTATTATCTGATTTTGCCTGAACTTCAATCTGCGACAAACGGTGGTCGAATGTAAGTTCCACACCGGTGCTTTCGTTGGCTTTACGTGTACCGGTGGCGTTGGCGGTGATGAAGTCGACCTGATCGGCAATGCTATCGGCCACTACAAAATTGCTGAGCACCAGCCCGGCCGAATCGGTACTGTTAACTATATCGGCCCCTAATTCCGATTCCGAGGGAGCGTATGCATAGAATTTAATTTCTTCATTAAGCTCCAGCCATTCATATTTATTATTCGATTTGAAATAGGTATCGGAGCCTTTTACGAAATTTTCTTTTTCAAAATACGGGCTGCCGGCTGTGAAAGCCGATACATATATTGAATTTAGATTTGCATTAGTGGTTTCTGTGGCACGCGATGCCATACCGCTGCGGAATGTAATGCCTTCTTCGTAAGGATTCTGAATGTTACGGCTATCGAAGGTTTCGTCATCTGCACAGGACGCGAGAGCCATCGTAGAAAGCACGGCGAGGAATAGAGGAGTCTTGTTCATATTCTTAAACGTTTTGTTTTTGTAATTTACTTCATAGGTTAGTGTGAGGAATGTCGTGCAGGCATTGTCTCGCAGCCTTATTTATATCTTTATAACATTTGTTTATCTTATAATGTTCACATTGGCAATGTTATGTGCACCACTTGCCATTCGTTGACATCCGGACTCAGACCTGAATTTCCGTGCTGACCGGGAGGTTCGGGAAGCGGGAGGCCGCTCACCACGATGTGCACGTGGCGCGGATCGGGAGCATCTGTCACCTGACGGGTTACATCGTATGTGTAACACCAGCGGCTGCCGTCGCTCAGTATCATATATACTGTCAGGATATGAGTTTGCGACAAATGGGGACATTCGCCGAAGGTGAGGTATTCAGAGTGTAACGACTGCCGGGCTGTATCAGCCACAAGGGTAAAGGGCATCGTGACCACCGAATCGGTGGGTGCTACTCCGCCAAGACTGTAGCCATCGGCCATTCCTGACAGGGTGCCGTCCACCTTGGCCGATACCACCCCTTCAAGGTTCTGCACGTCAAGGATGTCCACCGTGTAATAGCAGATGAGCTCGTCGGGATAGAGGGTGATGGTCTGTGTAACCGAATCGGGACTTATGACATGACCGTTTGACCTCCCGCCCCAAAGCATTTGCGGCGTGGAGGCGATGCGCTCGGCGCTTCCGTCGCGGCTCTCGGGCAGCGAAGACACATCAAGGCCCTGTGCCGACAGCACCTGGGCATCTTCGGTAAAAAGTTCCATCGTCTCGATATTTTCATTATGCCGCATTTTCACCCACGACGTATTGTCGGCGTTGGAAAATAAGACGTGGCGCACCCCGGCGGGAGCCTTTATCTCGCCGCCGTCTTTATTGTCGAATATGAATCGCAGGGGGCTTGTGCCGTCCTCCTCATATAGATATGCCACCATCGAGGCTGGATTGGCCCGGGGAGCTTTCTGCCAGTCGAAATGTATATACAGGTGTGCCATAAGCTCCGGCTCGGGGTAATATAGATCCTTATGATGACAGGCCGTGACGGTGGTTAAGATCACGCATCCGGCAGCCGCCTTGAATACATTGGATATATTGTGAATCGAAATCATAGGTCAGTTTCTTTAACGGTTATAATTATCGCAGCCTATGAGCCACACCAGCGAAATTTCAGCTTTTGTGGGACCGAACCAATTGAGGCGGTGGGTCGACTGCCATTCATACCACCCGTCGCGTGGCTCATACTTGTAATATTTCCCTCCGATATAGCCTAACGCAATGGAAAAGTCGAGATTCAGCCGACGCGCGATTGGCAGTGAATAGCCGTATTCAATGCCGCAAATCACATTGCATCTATCCCAAAGCGTACGGCCGGGCAGACCGCCCATTATGCCCGTACCGCCAAATTCAAAATCGTAGGTTATCACTCCGGCAAATGCTCCCAAGTGATGCCCCGTAAGAGGTTTTTCATCGGCACGGCTGCCAAACCATTTTCTTGCGCCCAGCCAGCCGCCGTATGCGCGCCAGTAGCGGTGCGAGGGGTCACGATCCCACCAGCCGTAAAGCCAGTCGGCGGTGAGGGTCCAGTTTTTTCCTATATAAAATTCGGCACCGATGTTGGGTAGTGCCATAGCGTCGTATATCAGATTGGTTTTCAGCCCCATATAGAACGGACGGCAACGCTTGGCATACACCGGCGCGGTAATCGTAAGTTCTGGGGCCGGCACATCAATTTCAGTGTCAATATGTGCGAGCGGCACAATATCTGTCCGCTTCAATATGGGAAACAAATCGCCATATTCCACCACCAGCGACGATTCACGCAGCTGCGGGAACAATGTTTTGTACATATACATATAAGGCACCCCACGATGCAGCGCTTTCAGCGCGCTCACCGGCCTGGCTGGGGCGTTATCTGCCTCTATGATCTGATCAAGCAATGCAAGCACATCTGCCTGATAAGGCACGGCGCTATCGGCTGCCGCCAACCGGCGCAGCCCGGCCCAGTCGCGTCCTATAAATTCGTATTCGGCCGCGGTGCTGTCTGTAAAAAATCCACGCTGTTCAAAGGCAGAAAAGATGGTTTGTGCACGTTTTTCGGAAAGGTATCTGTTAAACTCTACAGACCCCTCCGGTGATGCACCGCCGCGCACACTCACCCGTTGCAACTGCCACACGCTGCTGTCACCGCTCAAGTGATTGAAAATACGGTCGAGAGCCTGCCGGTTTGATCTAAAATCAGGGTCAAGCTCTGTATGCGAAGTGCGAAAATATATCTGCACCGAATCGCGCACAGCGGCATGCAGCGGCATCAGAAATCCGGCGAGAATAATAAGGATCTGTATGATAAATGTTTTCATAGGATTGCCATCGTCACAATTATTCACGTGATGAATTATTATATTAACCAACGGCAAAGCTGAAATGTTCTGAACCGTGTATAAGATAAAAACTCTGAAAAAATCATTCAAATATCTCTATCTCAGATTTTTTTATTATATTTGCACTATATTTCAACACAGAACCAGATTAAAAATTAATGAAGATAACGAGATTTCTATTCCTGTTGTTTGTCGCTACTTGTGCGTGTTTACCTGCGCGAGCCACTGATATGGTATGGTGGCTGGTGGCCGACGGCACTCCTCTTATGCCACTGTCAGGCGTGAGCTGTCTCGCCGGCTCTGATGCCACCGGGCTTATAACCGTGGTCGGAACTGATACCAATGTGCCCGACGTAGCTGTGGTGACTTTCGAATCTAAAAGTCCCGGATTTGCTGCCGCCCCGGTTGCAGATGTAGCCTCGGCTACACTTGTCAACAATATCCTTAACATTACCGCCGCCAAGCCTTGCGCCGGCATAACCGTCAGCTCACCCGACGGACGCACAGTGCTTCGCAACCAAGCGTCCGAGTCGGGCACCGCGGTGATTGACCTGCGCGGAGCCGCACCCGGTGTTTACATCGTGAATGTTGGGGGCGATTCATCTTTCAAAATCCTGAAACAATAACACTATGCTTCACATTTCCAGATACATCGCCATCCTGTCGCTGATGGTGTTATGCACCACAAATATCGAGGCGCGCTTTAACGTGACCACAGCCGATGGGGCTTCGGTCCACACCTCCGACGGCTCATTCGTTCAGTCGGCCACAGCTACCTCGGGCTACACATTCGGCGGTGTCGACGTGGCCTCGATAGGCAGCATTACCTACAACGCCCTGAATCAAGGCACTTCTGACAATTTTGAAATGCCCGACGACGCTTATATCATAAAACCCGTTGCAATTCTTGATGTCACCGACCGCAATAAGGAATCGGAGGCTCTGACTCGCAATGTGGCTTCTGCCGAATATATGCTCGAAATCGCCGGGCTGCAGGCTTTCACCACCACCTCGTGTGCCGATGCTGTGCGCGATGCTTCTCTGATTTTGATTAGTTCGCCTATCTTATCGGGCAGTAAGGCCTCCTTTACCGACGATGAGGTTGCGCTGCTTATCGAGTATGTGAAAAACGGCGGCATCGTATTCTCTCCGGCTATCGAAGGCTCCATGACCGATGGCCTGCGCGAACTTTTCGGTATCAGCGCACATACCTCCACTAACAAAAATCATAAAACCTATACCTGGACCGACCTTTCGCGTCCCGATATGATTTACTTTGACGCCCCGGAAGAAATCACCGTTCAGATCGGAGAAATCTCCACGGTGGAAGCTAATGTCACCACAGCCACCCCACTCGCCTATTTCGACGACAACCGCGATGCCGTTGCCATCACCTGCAATGAAAGCCTTGGCTCCGGCGCGGCATATATGTGCGGCTTCCGCTGGCGCGATGTAGTGGAACGTCTGCATCTTTCAAAAAGCATGGGAATATCCACACATAGCCAGACATTCAGCCCATACAGCGACATTCCGGCATTTCTGCTGCGAGCTGCCCACGCCGCTCGCAATCCGCTGAGTGCGTGGAAATTCACCGTGCCGGGCGGTTATCAGGCCGTTCTTATACCCACACACGATTGCGACTCGCGCACCGCTTACGACGAAATGCACTGGATGGCCGAATATGAGACCTCGATGGGGCTGAACGGTCATTATTTCCTCACCGTCCATTATTTCCGGCAGCCGCTGTATCTATCGCAATTCTACTGCGACGAAACCCTCCCGGCTGTGCGCGCATTGCTCGCCGCCGGCCACACCGTAGGCAGCCACTCGGTGTGCCACTATCCCGATTTTAGTATCACAGATCGTTTCCCAATGACTCCTTTCACCCCGGAGGAATATGCCGAATATGCCACACGCGATATGGAAACCGGTATTTCCACCGGCTCCACGCTTGCCGAATTCCAGATTTCAAAGCAGCTGCTTGAGCGCGATTTCGGTATCTCGGTTCATTCTTTCCGCTCGGGACATCTGTGTGTCAACAAACATTTTCCCGAGGCGCACACTACTTGCGGGTATCAGTTCAGCTCGTGTTACACAGCTCCCACTCTACACGCCCAATTCCCGGTGCCGCAGCGTATGGACAACGACTGGGCCGGAGACATCACCGGGGTGCTTCAGATTCCTTTGCATTTCTCTGACGTATATTCAGGGGACGAGGGTATGGACGAAAACAATTGGACCGAAAAACCGGCGCAGTGGTTTGACATTTTCAAGAAATTGCAAACCAACTACGCCTCATCGGTTATACTCATCCATCCCAACCGCGAGTGGAAAATGCTCGCGGAAAAGATGCTTGTGGATATGATGGACCTGCGCGATTGCGGCCTGTATAACTTCGAGGATTACGGACACTTCTGGAACTCGCGCCGCGATTTCCATTTCGACACCTTCTTTGACCCCACAACCGGCAATGTGACCCTGCGCGCCAAAGCCGCCGACATTGCCGCTAATCCCGCGCTGGGTATTCTTATCGAGGGCACAGCCGACATCAACTCGGTTACGCTTGTAGATGAAAACGCCACGATATACCCCCTGCGCATCAAGGCTATGCCTTTGGGCGGATACCTCGTGAGCCGTTAAACTGCCACACCGCGCGGAGCGGCATGTTATTTATATACTTATTTTTAATAGCCGGTTTGACTAAATTCTTAAGTCTAACCGGCTATTAAGTTTTTAAACTAATATTTTTACAGTAAGGTTCATCTGTCAATTTGCAAGCAGCAATATCTTCCGAATCGTCAGAACTCCACTATTTGTTAGCATTTTAACACATATCGCAATTTAATTTTATTTTTATTTTGCTGTTAGAAAAATTATATATACATTTGCGAATCGTTATGTTATCATTTCCAGTGACCGGTCGCGCATAGGTCAAATATTTACATTTCTTAAACGTGCAAAACGAGTTTCGCGACAATTATTTCGGCCGGTTCGACTTCTCGCTTTGCATTATGCTTAACTTATGAAAAAGCTTTACTCATTTGCAGCAATGGTGGCAATGAGTGTCAGCGCGGCATTTGCCACCGCAGGCACCCAATTACCCCAGGCTGTCGAAGGCACCCTTACGCCCACCGCGGCCCCGGTTGCCAAGGCTCTTTCGGCCAAACGTACAGCGCACGCGCTCAAGGGTTCTCCTGTCAACACCAAACTGGTAAGCCCGGTCAATGCGCACAAAACAATCGCCAAAGACGCCGCTTCCGAACCCGGATGGGAATACATCGGCGACGCCTCCTACAATGACGGTATCCTCTACGGCGCTTATAGAAGCACTATTAAAGTAGACCAGGCTGAATATCAGGTAAAAACATACGTAAACACCCAATATGGTAATCCCGAATACCGACTTGAGGACATCTACCCCTCCTGGTATCTGAACCTGCTCCCCACCCCGCTTTATGTACCCACTAATGGCAAACCCTCGTCTGTCACACTCACTTTTTATGATGAGGAGAGCGCCATGGCCACCTTCGATCTCCACCTTACCTGCACAACAGATAACTCCCGATTTGACGTTAGGCAGATAACATGGGGTACTTTCAAAGACGGTGTATTCCATTTCGACGATTCGGCATACGAATTGCTTTATAATAATGTGCTGTCCGGTTACAGTCTGCCTTTTGACATTAAAGTGCCCGATATTCCCGAACCCGAGGAAATAGCTTGGAAGCCTATCGGTGAAGCAATGTTCAGCGACGGCATTTTGTGTTCAATGGATCCCAATTCACCGGCTTCAGATCCCTACGCGGTACAGGCCTACCAGCATCCCACTGACAAAAACGTTTACAAACTCGATAACATCTTCCCCGACAAATACCTGCAGCAAGTGTATGGCTACGAAGCTACCGACGGCAAGCCCTCGTCTGTAATCCTCACATATACTGATGATGGCGTGGCTACAGCCGACTTCGACCTCAATATCACTTGCAGTATGTTCGGGAACATGCCCGTGACTGTTGAGCCTCTGACAAGCGGAACGTATGAAAATCGGAAATTTCACTTTGACGCCGATGCTTTCGACGTATGTTTCGAAGCACTCCCCTATTGGCGCACTTTAGCATTCGATATCGAAGTGCCCGAAGCTCCCGAAACAACCGATCCTGAACCTACCGAACCCACCGAACCCGAATGGAATGAAATCGGCGATGCTCAGTATGCCGACGGCCTCCTGTATGCTGTTTACGGCGTGTCCGAAGCATCGGATTCTTACCCTGTTAAGGCATACCAGAGCGCCTCGGATCAGAACGTCTACAAGCTCGACGACATCTATCCCACCGATTACCTTGATATTGAAGGCATCTATGCGCAGACAGATGGTAAAAAATCATCCGTTATCCTCTCTTATAATGCCGACGGTGAAGCATTTGCCACTTTCGAACTCTATATTACTGACACCACCGATAATACCCAGCTCACAGTAGAAGCAACCGGCAACGGACAATATATTAATGGTGTATTCCACTTCCCCGAAGACACCTTCACCATATTCTATGACGGTATGGCGCTTGGCTACAATCTCGATTTCAACATCAAACTGCCCGGTGCCACGGATTATTCTCTTGACTTCACCTCATTCGGTGGCATCTGCAATGCATCCAAGACATTTGAATTCTCACTGAACGCAGGCAGCGATGCCGCTGGTATCAAATACGGTATCTTTAGCGGTTTGTGGCCCGCTACTGCCGAAAATCTGGATTATGTGGCTAAAAACGGCATCTCTATCGAAGCCGGTAATTATACTTTTTCTCTGGACGCTTTAGAATCCGGATGGTACAGCATTATCGCCACAACAATCACCCCCGAAGGCACCGCTGCATTCGGCGAAGTTAAATATTTCTATGCACAGCCCGATTTCGTGGAAAGCGAATGGATATCGTTAGGTTCTGTAAGCTATACCGATGCATTATTCGGTGCTGGCACATGGGACGTAAACCTTTACGAAAACAAAGCGAATCCCGGCGTGCTCGTTGTCGAAGATCCCTACGGTGTGTTAGGCGAGGACAATCACGGCCACTCTCACTATATCTTTATCGACGCTACCAATCCCGATGAAGTGTATATAGCCCTGCAGCCCATCGGCCTCAATCTTGGCGATGTGGAAGACTATAGCATTCAAAGCGATAAACCCGGCACAATCAAGGATGGGGTTCTCACCTTCCCCGAAAATGGTCTGATAGTAGTTAACGCTACGATGAACGGCTATTATTTCAACCAGAACGGCGAATTTGCACTCGAAGTACCCAACCTGCTCAAAGCCACCGTGACCTGCGACGGCAAACCCCTGGAAGGCGCATTTGTAAATGACGCTAACTGGGAAGGCGAAGGCGTTTACACCGATGCCGAAGGTGTAGCATACCTGCCCGCAAAAGCAGACCAGACTGAATTCATTGCATATAAGGACGGCTACGAGATGGCTACATTCACCCCCGAAGCCTCGGGCCGCGCGCTCACCGCATCCGTGGCTCTCGAAGCAGCTGAAGCTTCATTCTCGGTTACTGTACTCGACGAAGAAGGCGAAACCCTCGCCGGTGCTTACGTCTACTTCCTTGATCAGGAACTCACCACCGCCGAAAACGGCAATGCCAAATTCACCAACCTTTCAGCTCCTGCGCTCATTGGCACCACTCAGCCCTTCGCAGTGTACAAAGATGGTTACAAATATTTTGAAGGCGAAGCCGACTTTACCGAGACCTTCGATGCATTCAGTGTTGTGACCCTCCAGGCCGAGGAAGCTTCCCTCACCGTCATCGTCCTCAACTCCAAGGATGAAACCGTTGAAGGTGCTCAGGTGGTATTCAACGACCAGCAATACGCCACCGACGATTCGGGCAAGGTTGTAATCAGCGGCATTTCGTTCCCCGAAGTGGCCGGCAAGACTGTCCCCGTGACCATTATCGCCGAGGGCTACAAGGATTGGACCGGCGAGGCCGACTTCACCGAAACCCTGGATTCATATCTCGTAGTGACCCTGCTTGAAGATCCCACCTCGATCGGTTCTGTGCTCATCGACCTCGATGCCGCCGACACCAAGATTTACGACCTCAACGGCCGCCGCGTATCAAATCCCGAAAACGGCAACGTCTACATCGTAAACGGACTGAAAGTGCGCATCAATAAATAAACTATTCAATCCTTCATAACCCAAGCGGGCTGCGCCGACACCGGCACAGCCCGCTTTTATATCAGTATGATGTCATCGCTCACTGAAATCATCGACCGATGAAGCCACGCCGCTGCGTGTGGAGCCTCCGGCACAAAAGACATCATTACGTTCAGCTTATTGATTTATAGCAATTTGTAGGGATGCAAAATTTTGCGTCCCCCGTCGTAGGGGATACACCATATAGGGGAGTGGTATCGCTTCACTGGACGGTGCCAGTCCGATAGTAAAAACGCCATATCGTTATTCGTTTATAACGAAATAAGGGGCTGTGCCTGGTGGCACAGCCCCTTGTTTAGACTGTAACAGTCAAGTTTAACGATTGGTCATGCGCAGCACGTCAACACCGTTTCTACCGTATGCCAGGTAGATGATGTCACCGTCAACTGCAACATAGTTGCAGGAGGCATTTACACCGTCTTCTTCGGTATTGCCGGCGTACTTGGTTGCACCGGGTTTGCCGTTGGCGTAAGTGACTACAGGTTTAGAGAGGTCGGTCTTATCGAAGATGTAGAGACCTGAACCGAATGCTACATAGAGATATTTGTCGTCGACAGCAAGACCGTTGGCGGGGTTACGCTTGGTTTCGCCGGCTTTGAATTCTGCTACGAGCGCACCGGCTGCATTGAATTTTTTGAGACCGCCGTGGCCCAGGGCTACGTACATTGAGCCGTCGGTGTCCAGGGCGATGGTGTTCTTGCCGTCGATGGGCGATACTTCAAGGTCGGTAGCGATGACTGTGGGATTAGCCCAATAGTAGTCGTCTGCAGAATAGAGACGAAGTTCGGCAGGCAGAGCGGTAGCGTTGGGATCACGGTCAAGCAGGTTGAGGGTGATGAGCTTATCGCCCACGAGCGACAGGTGTTTACCCGAACCGGGGGTGCGGACAGCACCGTCGCGGTCGCCGTTGAGACGTTTCAGATCGCTGGTGAGAGTATGGAAACCGCCGTAAGAAGCCACGGTGATATAGTCGCCGTTGCGCACAATGCAGTTGCCGTCGCCACCATAGAATTCGGGATTGTCTTCGCCGCTCACACGGTTACCCTTGAGGTGGGTGTAGTTGATAGTGGCACCGGTTTCAAAAGTGCCGCCGGTGAGAGCTATTTCGCCGATGAGAGCGTGCTGGGCGTTGTGGCCGGTAGCAAGCAGGCGGTCGCCGTCCACGATAATGTGGTTATAGTCGGTGTTGTGGTCCTGAGCGTAAGCGATGAGCTTGATGCCCTCGGCGGTGTGTTCAAGCACTTCGATACAGCCTTGGATACCCTCGCCGCGTTCGTGCCACGACATATAAGCCTTGTTGCCGGCAAACTGGATGCAGGTTGCCGAGATGGGGTGGCTGTGGTCGTTGGTAACGGTAGCGATAGTTTCGAGGTGGGGCTTATCGGTGGGTTCCGGGGGAATGGTCACAAACTTAGGAGCGCAGCTGCCGGGGGTGGTGTCTTCTTCAAACACTACGTCCACTTCTTCGTTCCAGTTTACGCTGGCATTCAGGCCCAGGCCTTCTTTGGTGGGTTCGATGTTCTCACCATAGATCCAGGTATCGCAGATAAGGTTGAGGTTGCCGAATGTACCACGCAGATTGCCATCGCCTACATTGTTCACCTGAATTTTGCCGGCTTTGATCAGAGCTACATCCTCAGCCTTGGCATAGATCTGAGAACTCTGAGCGTTGTGGATAAACATAAAGTCGGTTTCGATATATGCACCGTCGCGGAGCACCACGGTGGGTTTGGCCATAATTTCCACACAGGGCGATTTGATGTAGCCCACGTGGAAGGTCTGGTCGTTATCGAACACAACTTTTTCAGTGGCTTCGAGTTTGCAGTTGATGTACACGTCGGAATTGCCCGAGATGTGGATATAATCAACATCAACAGCACCGTCGATAAACACTTCACTCTGGAAACCGAGACGCTTGATTTGGTCGAGGGCGGTAGCGGAATAGAGGGTCACGCCTTCAATGTCGCACATCTTATCTGAGGCGGCAGTGGTAGTGAGCTTGCCGAAGTTGAAGATAGTGAGGCATTCGCTACCCTGGAATTTGATATTGTCGGTGCTCTGACCTTCGTTGCTCAGACAGAGTTCACCGCCGGGGAGCACAACGATGGTGGCAGTCTTACCCAGATAGGTATTGGCATTGAAACCGGTGATGGTCCATTTACCCAGGACGTAAACGGTAGAGCCGAAGTTCTGGAGCGCACCGGTATAGTCGCCGTGAATCACGAGTTTGCCGGTGTCAGCGCCATCGGGGTTGTAGTAGAAGATATTAGGATTGTATTCGGCCAGGGCGCCCATATCCACCTGCTGGGCTTCTTCGAGCACAGCAGCGAGATTGATGTCGGGATTGAGCGAGCGGCTGCCGGGTTTACCCCAAGTGTAATTGATCACGCTTGCGGGCATTGAGGAGGGCGAGGTGAATACGTCGAGGGTGTACGACTGCAGATCTGAAGCCTGCGAGTTGTCGCCGCCTTCGGGCACACCGTTATTGATGTCATCCGAGCAGGAAGACATACCTGCCATCAGCAAAGCCACAGGAAGCGCTTTAAGGGCGGTGGTGAACACGCGTCCTTGATTAGAGATTAAAGCTTTCATGTGCATAATTTTATGATTGTTACAGTCTAATTTTTCAATTGGTTTATTCATTCTGTTGATTGGTTTAGAGCCTGTGAGTAGATATTGAACGTTCGACATTACCCTTAACATCGAGGAAAATCCCGCCGGGGCGGCATAGGTGTTCCATTCCTATGGTGTCGAATTGGCTGTGTTTCACGCAATAGATCACCGCATCGTATTCACCCGGAGTCAGCTGTCCGGGGTCGGTAAGCAGATCTATGCCGTAGTGTTTTTTCACCTCGCGGGGGGCGGCCCAGGGGTCGTAGACCTCCACATTGGCGTTATATTTTAGCAAAGCATCATAAATATCGGCGATACGGGTGTTGCGGAAGTCGGGACAATTTTCCTTGAAAGTGAATCCGAGGATCAGGATACGCGCCCCTGGAATTTTCAAGCCGGCCATTGTCATCTGGTGCACGAGGCGTTCCACCACGTGTTTTGCCATTGCGTTATTGATTTGCCGGGCCTCGGTGGTGAGTCGGGGATGATAGCCGCGGTCCTGCGAGTGCTCGATCAGATAATACGGGTCCACGCTTATGCAGTGGCCCCCCACCAGCCCGGGGGTGAATGGCAGGAAGTTCCATTTGGTTGAAGCCGCTTCAATCACGTCGTAAATATCAAGGTCAATGGCATTGAACATCATAGCCATTTCGTTCATAAAGGCGATATTTATGTCGCGTTGCGTGTTCTCCATAATCTTGGCGGCCTCGGCCACTTTGATAGACGAAGCCTTGAAAGTGCCGTTGGAAAGCACTGAGCTGTAAAGTCCGTCAATCACATCTGCAATCTCGGGGGTGGAGCCTGAGGTGATTTTGACAATCTTGTCGACGGTGTGCACCTTGTCGCCGGGGTTTATGCGCTCGGGGGAGTAGCCCAGGAAGAAGTCGCGGTTGAGACTCAGGCCTGAAACCTCCTCGATAATGGGTGCGCAAAATTCCTCGGTAGCTCCGGGATATACCGTGGATTCAAAAATCACGATGTCGCCGGGTGAAAGCACGCCACCCACGGTGCGGCTCGCACTTTCGAGCGGGGTCATATCGGGATGATGATGGGAATCGATAGGCGTGGGCACTGCCACTACATACACATTGCAGCCACGCAACTTTTCGGGGTCGGTGGTCAGTATCATACCGTTGGCAAGCGCGGTAGCGTGAGCCTCGGGATTCACCTCGTTATTTTCGTCGATGCCGGTAGCCAGTTTCTCCACCCTTTCCTTGTTGAGGTCGTATCCCACCACGGGATATTTGCGCGCGAAAAGGCAGGCCAGCGGGAAGCCCACATAACCCAGTCCGATGATTCCTATTTTAAATTCTCTGTTCATTCTTGATTTTACACATTATATAATATAGGGGGATCAGATACCCTCGGCCTGAGCGACCTCGGATGTCTTGCGCGGATTCCACGGATCTTTGTAAGAGGAGAAGAAAAACACCTCTTTGGTATGCGCCACCAGGCGCGAGATTCGCAGGAAATATCCGGTATAGAATGTGGAGAGGGGCACGTATTTTATCAACCACGCTTCCTCGCGGGGACGCTCTGTCACGAGCATTATCACGCCGAAGGCTATGAAGTTGAAGATGATGCGTATCAGGTAGCCGATGATGAAAATCTCGGCAAGGCGGTCGGGGTGTTCCATTATCAGCACCAAGATGTAGAAGAACCACACGTAATTGAATACAAAATCGTACATAATGGCCTCGACATTGGAGAAGAAGTTACGGAACGAGAAGTGGCGATGCGGACGGAGCAGATCGGCGTGCTTGCGCAGGCGGAACCGCACCAGCGACTTGCTCCAGCGCTGGCGCTGGCGGAAAAGTGCGGGCCAGCTTACGGGCACCGAGGTCATACAGATGGCGTCCTCGGCAAAATGCACTCTGAAATGGGCCTTGCGGAACTTCTGGGTGAGGTCGCCGTCAAGCCCGGGACCGATGTCCCATCCGCCCAGGTGGTTCAGGGCCTCGCGTTCAAATGCGCCGAACGCACCGGAAATGATGTGCAGGATGCCCAGAGTGCTGGTGACCATACGCCCCACCTGGATTGTCTTCAGATATTCCAAAGCCTGCATGGATGTGCACACGCTATCGCGCGGATTGCGCACCTTAACCACGCCACCCACGGCCTTGATGCGTGGGTCGTAATAGAATGGTATCAGGATTTTCTCGATGGCATCGCGATCGAGCGACGAGTCGGCATCAAGATGAATCACATATTTACCCTGAGCGAACCCGAGACCCATATTTGCGGCACTTGCCTTGCCACCGCGAATCTCGGAGCGTATATAATGGGTGATTAGGCCGGCTTTTTCCAGGTCGCGGCAAATCAGCTCGGTATCGTCATCTGATCCATCGTCTACGATTATCACCTCATAGTTGCGGTAGGTCTGTTCGCGCAGCGAGTACACCAGTTTATATATGTGTTTGCCTTCATTACGTCCCGGTGCCAGAATTGTCACCAGCGGATTCTCGATATACAGCTTCTCGCGTGCTTCCTTTTTCTCGCGACGGATTGCCCGGTAGTTTAGCTTACGCCATAGCACGATGATGGTCTCCAACAGGTAGTAACGCGGAAATTCAACGAAGACCAGATAGAAATAAATGGTCACCATCACTTCCAGCGTTATGTTGTTGAAGAATCCTCCTACAACATCATCTAATATTCTACAGGCGGTGTTAATCATATTGATTGTGCGCAGAGCATTTTGATGCCCAGCGGGTTAAATGTATATTGATAAATATCGTATGGCTTGAGTTCCTGCGGCTGCATCTGATGGCCGCAGCGTGCACACACCACTTTCATTTCTGAATGGAGCTGCATCGAGCCACATTCCTCACAGGTCTGCACCTTAGAGGGGCGGTCGTAGTCGATGCCGATGTGACGCAGCAGACGTTTACATTTGGGGCAACGCAGCTCGTCGTCGTATTGGTAATCAGACTCCTTGGAGATGTTGGCGCAGCGGAAATGGTGTATCATATCCTCCTCTTTGAGGTTGGAGCTTTTGCATTTGCTGCAACATTCGCTGAAGATGAGGTGGTCGCTGCTGCATATAGGGCACAGATGAATGCGCTCCACGAAATTGGTGGCATCGATATATCCGGCTTCAATCAGCTTGTTGGTGAAGTCGCGCACGTTGCTGTCGTCGGGATTGGGATCGTTGCCCACCAGACGTCGCACAATCACATAACCTGCAAACACGGCCGAGAGCCCCTCGCGCAGCGTGGGGATGGTGGTGTTGGTGAAAGTCATCTGTCCGCGGGTGAAGCAGAACACGCACATACGGCGGAAGAGTTCGTTTTCGTCGAGCACCTGTGCATTGAATTTATGTACATTCAGTTTTTCGCACTGGAAAATAATTTCTTCGGCGCGTACAGTAACAGAATTGTCGATGGCCGATGGTGCAAATCCGTCGATAAGCGCGCTGATACGCTCGAAGCTGGAGTAGCTCAATGTATTCATAAAGCGCGGTATATACAGAAATTTGCGGCTCACGAAGGGCGATGTCTGCGCCACCATCTCGCGCACGAGGTTATAGGGCAGGTGTGCCACATCAAAATAAATGAGGTCGAAGTCAAGCTCGGCAAATTCCTCGTCGGCCTTTGTGTTGAAATAATCGTGAATCACGAGTATTCGACGTCCGGCGGTATTTGTTTCTATATGAAATGAATCCATAGGTCTGTTAATCTTTTGAAAGTTTTTGATATTTTACCCAAGCTGTCTTAAACTCGGTATCCTTTTTCACAGCCGCCACGCCTGCTTCGGCTGCCTCGCGTGTGGGATATGACGCAATGGCAATGCGGAATGTACCATCCATTTCCAGCACACGCGCTCCGGTGTAACCGGCCTTGTGCAGGGTCTGCACAAAGCGTTCGGCGCCATCGCGTTTCGCACCGCTGCCCACAATCACGTGGTAGCTGCCCGCGGCCGCATTGCGCACATTTGCCGCCACTGCGGGTACGGGCTTGGCTTGCGGAGCGGCAGGTTTGGCCTGTGGCCGGGCAGGGGCTGCCTGAGGCTGTTGCGGCTTGGGCTGCGTTTGTGCCTTTTGAGCCGGTTTTATCGTGCCTACGGAGGTCTTGGGTGTGAACGTGCGGTTGTTAGCCGGCTTGTTTACCTGACCTGATAGTGCCGAGGTGTCGGCAAAGGGATTTACCACCACGGCCGCAGTATCGGCCACTGAATCTTCAGCCCATTCCTGCATGGTGAGCTTATTGTCGTGCCAACGCTTCATTGAAAGCGGGTCGATGCCGTATGTGGTGTTGAACACGATATAATCGTCCACTTTACCTGTACCCTCGCGGAATTTATTGATTCGCAGCGTGACGGGCAGTTTGTTGATCAGCGACCAGAAAGGCACGTTCTGGTCGGGGTCGATATGGAAAGCCACGATCGAGGCGGTGTGGTCGCGCGAGAGGGTGCTTCGGAGCTCGCCGGGGATGGCCTCGGTGCGCGCTCCCAACATCATCACACTGGCAGTATATCGCACTTCGTCGGTTACAATCACCGTGGCTTTGGTGTGATAGGTCACGTATTTCATCTGGTCGGGCTTGACGTATGCCATAACCGACACGTTATTGTTGGCGAGGTTCAGACCCTGTGATGTGAGGATAGGCTCGCCGCGGAGCACCAGCGAATAGGTGGGCACGTGTTTTTCGGTGACAATCGAGGAGTCGGCTGCAATGGCATAACGCACCAGCCCGAGGCTGTCGAGCAGCTTCACATTGCGCATTTCCGATACGCGCAGGTAGCCGTAGCCGTGGTTGGTGAGACGGCTGACAGCTTCTTTGCTCTGCGACATAGCGCCCCACATCACGCCGAGCTTGCGTCGCAGGGCTTTATATTGCTCGCGGGCTTCGGAGAGTTCCTGCTCGGTGCGTAGCTTATTGTGATTGTCGCTCAGTCCCAGGCGTATGTTGTGATCCTGCACCTGCAGCTGGCGTTCCAGCTCGTTGATGCGCACCTGAAGCACATTGAGGTCCTGACGGGCCACACCATATTGCAGGTTCATATCGCGGTCGCGCACTATGATGGTGGGTTCGTAGTCGTTTGACTCGTGTTTATAGAAGTTTCCGGCCAGCACGTATGAGAAAACGGTATCGCCGGGCACCAGGAGGTCGCCCACACGCCATTTTGAGTTGAGGTAGAATACATCGTCGTCGGTGCGGAATGTATAGTCGTCCACCGATACATAACCGTCAAACTCCACATATACGCTTTTGCGATAAAGCCATACGCAGATAAAGAATATTATGATGGCCAGGATTATCGTGTATAAAAGCTGCTGCTTGTAAATCTTGCGTTTTCGCTGACGCAGGATTTTCTCGATATCCTGTTCTTCGTTATAATCCGATTGGGAAAAACTAAAATTTCTCATGTGTCTTTGTCAGTCGGTTATTGAATACTGGTAGGTCGGGCCTCGGTTTCGGTGCAAAATTCCAGAATGGATACATCGGGCAGATACATCTGCAACGACGCCAGCATACAATCGCGCTGATAGCTGAACGACAAAAGCCGCTCGCAGCACAGGATGTAGGCGTTGTATTCTTTCATGCGGTCGAGGTAGTTGTACTGACCGATGCGCCCGTCGTAGGCGTTTTTGCGTATCAACAGATAGCGTTTGAGGTCGTCAAGGCGTTTCACTTCGCCCGATATGGAGCGGTTCATACGGTCGATATCCAGCAGTATCAGTCGGATATTGTCGGTGAGCACCTCGGCCACGCGATCGGTCTCAAGTGCGAGTACATCGCGTTCGGCCTGCATTGCGCGGCGCTTGCGTGATGTCTCGCCAGATATGGGT
>CAZHDH010000044.1:0-20790 GCA_964531245.1 uncultured Bacteroides sp.
TCCCGACGGCGTGACCACCATCGAAAAATCGACATTCGAGGGTTGCGAAAACCTCGTTGAAGTAAACCTCCCCGAGACTGTAACCGAAATCGGTGCTAACGCATTTGCCTACACTGCTATCTCCTCAGTCAACCTCGACGGCGTTACTACCATCGGTGAATATGCGTTTGCATATTGCAACAATCTTACCACAATTGTTCTTCCCGCTGATGTTCGTTTCGTTGCTTCCAACGCATTCGAAGGTTGCGAAAACCTGACCAAGTGTGCTTATCCCAGCACTGTCTCTAATCCGTTCGCAACTGAGCATGCTGTGGTTTACAATCCCCAGACCGACGTTTATCTCGCTTCCGGTTGGATCGTAAGCCGCGGCGAGGATATTATCCTCTATGCTCCCGTATCACTTGAAGGTGCGTATGTTGTTGATACCAACATTGCACAAATCGGTGACAATGCCTTCTATGGCTGCGGAAAACTCACCGCGGTGACCATCGCAACAGGCCTTGACGAACTGACCATTGGTAAAGACGCATTCTCTGCTAATGAAAACCTTGCAAGCCTTAATGTAGGCCGTCCCGTAGTGGGCACTCCCTTCGCTGGCACAGCCATTAACGACCTCACTATCGGCAACCACATCACTACTGTTGCCAACGGTGCTTACCAGGGCTGCGCAAGCCTGACTGAAGTTAAGCTCGGTACCGAAATCACCGAAATCGGTGAATCGGCATTCGAAGGCTGCTCATCTTTGGTTAACGTGGTTATTCCTCCGTTCGTTACCGAAATCGGAGCCAATGCCTTTAAGGGCTGCAGCAAACTTGATGAAGTGGTAATCGGTGCTCGTGTAACCAAGATCGGCGAATCGGCATTTACCAATTCGATCACTGACCTCAAGGTTACTGCTGAATTTGTTCCCGAAATCAGCGCTAATACCTTCAGCTCTGTTTCGACACTCTATGTGCAGAGCGCAGACGCCGAGGAAGCTTACAAAGCCGCTGAGAACTGGAAAGACCTCACCGACGAATACGTGTTGCTCGCCGCTCCCTCCGCTCTGACTATGACTTGCGGCGGTAACACCGAATTCACTCTCCAGGGTGTCGCTGGTGATACTTTCAATCTCGACGTAGAACTTACTCACGAGGCCAATGAAAGCAACTTGCCCAAGCTCGAACACGTATTCTGGACCTCAACCCGTCCCGACATCCTTACCGTTGACCACAATGGTTTAGTTACCCTCCACCAGGCTATAGAAGGACAAGGTGCACAGGGTGCTCCCGTAATGCGTGCTGCCCGTGCTGCCGACGACGAGGTTGTAGCTCCCCAGATCATTGCTCACTCGGCTTACTCCAACGGACCTCTGGCCGCTGTGGATGCTGCAACCGGTGAAATGTCGTACATCGCCGATGTTACCGTCGACTACGTTCACGGCCTCTTCCAGCAGGAAGGCATCGAGATCTACAACCTGGACGGTGTAAAGGTAAGCTCTAACCCCGACGAACTGATCCCCGGTATCTACATCGTGCGTCAGAACGGCGAAGTTAAGAAGATCACCATCCGCTAATCCCACCCCCACCCGATAACCAAGCCACCCGCCCCGCGGGTGGCTTTTTTTCGCGCCCACCGGTGCTGCGAATGTAAATAATTGGTAATCAGCGAAAAGTGGGACGCAAATATTTTTGCGTCCGCGTCCGGACGATCCCGGCGCGAGAATACCCCCAACCGCGCGAGCCCCATCCGGCGCGAATGGCCTCCGGCAGGGGACGCAAAAATTTTTGCGTCCCCTGCAAATCGTTGAAATACAATGTATTATCGCGAATGGCCATCCGGCGCGAATCCGACACCGCAGAGCGGCGTCGCTCCCGGTGCCATCCGGCGCCTCCCCAGTCGCGGATGATGTTAAAACTGTTAATTGGTGTTAATTTATTGGAGCGTTGTTTCGGAGGTTGGGGGAAAATTGTTAATTTTGCATATCGTATATTCACACAGAGATACATCTTTTGTTACGATAACATTACTATTATCACTTACTTATCTGTTTAAACCTTTCAACACCATGAACTTATTCAAGAAGGCATTGTGCGCGGCAGCTCTTGTCGGCACTGCTTGGGGGGCTCAGGCAGCCACGTTTGTGGGAGATCGTACCGACTTCCGCGACGAGACTATCTATTTTGCCATGACCACCCGATTCTATGATGGCGACACCGGCAACAATACTTACTGTTGGGACGGCGAGCTGAACGTCAATGACCCCGAATGGCGAGGCGATTTCAAAGGTCTCATCGAAAAACTCGACTATATCAAGGCTCTGGGCTTCACGGCCGTATGGATCACTCCCGTGGTGGAAAACGCTTCGGGCCTGGATTATCACGGCTATCACGCTTTTGATTTCAGCAAGGTGGATCCCCGTTATGAAAGCACCGATTGCAAATTTCAGGATCTGATTGACGCTGTGCATGCCCGCGGCATGAAGCTGATTCTGGACATCGTGCTCCAGCATACCGGCAACTTCGGCGAGGCCAACCTGTGTCCGATGTTCGTAAAAGACTATACGCAGAACCTCTCGAACATCAACGCTTCAATGAAGCTCGCACCCAATTCAAAACTGCCCTCAAATTATAATTCACTGGAACCGGGCGAGCAGTACAGCCGCCGTCTGGGTCTGATGAAAAATACCCGCGGGGTAAACGAAGACACTCACAACTACTGGCACCATTACGCCCACTTCAACTGGGACGACCCCACACGCTGGTGGGGCCAGATAGCCGGCGACTGCGTGGACCTCAACACCGAGAACCCCGCTACGTCGAATTATATCGTCGACTGCTACTCCAACTTTATCAAAATGGGTGTGGACGGCTTCCGTATCGACACTTCGGGCCACATTTCGCGCCTGACCTTCAACAACGCTTTCATTCCCCAGCTCCACGAGGCAGCAAAATCGGCCGAGGCTATCAAAAAGCGCGGCAATACGCCATTCTATATGTTTGGCGAGGTGTGTGCCCGCGCCGAGGAGGTGATTTACCGCGACGGCAACTATAACTGTTCGCCCTGCTTCTACACCTGGAAGGAAGACAAAAACTATGAATGGGACTACAGCGAGACCTCGTGGGACAACCTGGTGGTGATGGAAGGCGAAACCGGCAATCACGTCAACGCCAAATCTGTGCTCAAACAGGCTGACGACTATATGGGCAAAGGCTCAATCAAGCACAGCAACAACGCATGGCTCGACGGCAATAATTACCGCACTCCCGATTATTCGCAAAGCTCGGGCTTCAATGTGATCGACTTCCCGATGCACTGGCGCTTCCACCGCGCCGAAAATGCCTTTGGCGTGCGCAGCCAGGACGATTATTATAACGATGCAACCTGGAATGTTGTGTATGTCGACGGCCACGACTACGGCCCCAACGGTTGGGATACCAAGAGCTTCGGCGGTTCGCTGAACGAATGGGCAGAAAACCTCTCGCTGATGTTCACATGGCGCGGTATTCCCTGTATCTGGCAGGGCACCGAGACCAATTTCCGCAAAGGCGTGATTATTGACAAGGGTGCTATCGAGGCCCTGAAAAACACCGCCCGTGCCTATTATGGCGGCTACCTGACCGGTTCGGTCAAGACCACCGACTTTGCCGAATACTCCAACGCCACCGGCAACCTGGCCGCATCGCTCAGCCATCCGCTGGCTATCCACCTGCAGCGCCTTAATAAGATCCGCGCCGCTGTGCCCGCCCTGCGCAAGGGTCAGTACAGCACCGACGGCTGCTCGGGCAAAATGGCCTTCAAGCGCCGCTTCACCGATGCCAATACCGACTCGTACGTGCTTGTGACCGTAAGCGGCGACGCTACTTTCACCGGCGTGCTCAACGGTACTTATACCGATGTAGTGACCGGCGACACCAAGACCGTAACCGACGGCAAACTCAGCGTGAAATGCTCGGGTCAGGGTAATTTCCGCGCCTACGTGCTCTCGACCACCAAGACTCCCGCTCCCGGCAAAATCGGTGCCGACAACCAATATGTTTACGGAGCATCGCCCGTAACCACCGCTCAGGAAGGCTACGACGGCCATGAAGAGGACGGCGACTTTGTAACCGTCAAGGAAACCGGCGGCGGCGTGGTGAATCCTCCCGTAGTGGAACCCGAAAACCCCGTCACCCCGTCGATGGCCGAAGGCGAGCAGGCTGTGTTCTTTGAAGCCAACAACGGCTGGGACAACGTAAACTGCTATGCCTGGAACGGCGGCACCCAATATTTCGGCGCATGGAGCGGCAGCCCCATGACCTATCTGGGCAATAAGATCTGGAAAATCACCTACACCGGCACAGGCGTGATTCCCTCGACCGCCGGCCTTATCTTCAACAACGGTGGCTCGCAGACCTCCGACCTCACCTGGGTGAACGGCGGCTATTACAACGCCTCGGGTTATGTCAAGACCATTGAAGGCGCAGGCGAAATTCCCGACGAACCCATCGTCCCCACCGAGCCCGGCGTGTACACCGCATACTTCAACAACACCGTCAACTGGTCTAACGTAATGGTATGGGCGTGGGATCAAAATTCCAGCACCAACTACACCGGCGGCACATGGCCCGGCCAGACTATCTCGTTGGATCCTGAAACCGGTTTCTATAAGTTCAGCTGCACCGTATCCGAGTCCAATCCCAAGATGATGATCATCTTCAACAACGGCTCGGGCGCCCAGACCGCCGACCTCGAATTCCACCACAACGGTATCTACACCGTGGATGGGTTTACCGGCAGCTATGTAAGCGGGGTGGCAGATGCTTCAGTAAGCCACTTTATAGTGTACACCAGCGGCCACTCCCTGGTGATCGACACCCCCACGGCCGCCAATATTCAGGTGGCTCGCCCCGACGGTGTATGCTTCATCCTTGAAGCTCAGGCAGGACGCAATGTCTACGACCTGCCCCGCGGCCTCTACATCGTGAATGGCAAAAAAGTAATTCTGTAACTTCACACCTAATAGCTCAATAGCCATCGCAACCATAAACCTGCGGTGGCTATTGACATATTTATTATGAAAAACACTATACTACTGACACTTTCGGCATTAGCATTGAATGCCGCGGCAGCCTCTGCCGAATCGCTCACCGAAACGCGCGCATATTATTCCACCAACCCCGACGGCGGTGTGGGCAAAGCGGCCACGATCACCATCGACGGCAGCCTGAACGGATGGTCAAACGATATGCTTATAGCCACGTGTGGCGCCAACGACGTGGCCACAGCCTTCAAGGGTTCGCACGAAAACAACGTGCTTGATATGTATGCCCTGTATGCCGCCTGGGATGATGCCAACCTATATCTTGCGTGGCAGATGTGCAACACCGGCGATGTATGGGCACGCGAGGGCGACGGTCCGCTCACCGATTACGGTCACATAGGCGATGTGCCGATGATTGTGGCCCTGAGTGTCGACCCCTCGACACCCGGCATGACCGGTCTGCTTGAGGACGGCCGCTGTATCTGGTGTGATAATGCCGGCCACGGCACCACGTTCGATCCCGCCGCCGTGCATGTCGATCATCTGTTTTTTATGAGCGGCAAGCCCGGCCAAGGTTCGCCGGCAATGTTCACGGCCTCAAATGCTTCGGGCGCCACAAACTATGGATCGGCCTGCCACCTGTTTGCTCAGAACGGAATTTCGTACAATATCGCTCACGATTTCCTTCCCGAGCACCTCTGGCGTCAGCGTTCCACAGCCGACTGGGCCACTCCCACAGAGCTGATTTCTGATCCCTCGGTGCTCGACGATATCTATGATGCCGAAAAGTATGACAACCTCAAAGCCGGTGCGGTGGAGGGGCTCAAACCCCACAGCCACGAGTTTGATACCTTTTTTGAAATGGTTATACCCCTGAAGGCTCTGGGTATCACTCGTCAGTGGCTTGAAGCTAATGGTGTAGGCGTGCGTGTGATAGGTACACGCGGCGAGAGCGCCCTTGACTGTATCCCGTTTGACCCCTCGATGGTTGACAATACCTTTGGCGAATATGCCAAGGATCCTTCCACCACCCACGAGAAAGACGACCTGGACGTGATCACATACGCAATGGCTGATATTGCCCGTGTGCGCGACCTTAGCAACATACAGCCCGTGCCCGATCCCGAACCAACCCCTACACCCGATCCACAGCCCACACCGGACCCGATTGCCGACGGCAACTATACCGCCTATTTCGATAATACCGGCACTTCGTGGCCCAACGTAATGGTATGGGCTTGGGATGCAGCCGACGGTGACAAAAACTATACCGGCGGCACATGGCCCGGTCAGTCAATCAGCCTTGACCCTGCCAGCGGCTATTATAAGTTTAGCTGCACTGTGACCAACGATGCCCCCAAGATGATGATCATCTTCAACAACGGCTCGGGCACCCAGACCGCCGACCTCGAATTCCACCACAACGGTATCTACACCGCCTCAGGCTTCTCGGGCAATTACGTGAGCAGCGTATCAGAAGTATCAGTTGACCGCTTGAGCGTGTACACCAGCGGCCACTCCCTGGTGATCGACACCCCCACGGCAGCCAATATTCAGGTGGCTCGCCCCGACGGTGTATGCTTCATCCTTGAAGCCCAGGCCGGCCGCAATGTCTACGACCTGCCCCGCGGCCTCTACATCGTGAATGGCAAAAAGGTAATTCTGTAATAGATTACTTAAAATATGAAAAAAATCTTTTTGGGGTAAACCCTCAGAAAGATTTCTTTTTTTGCGCGTTACCTAAGGACGCCGGTGTGGTTTCGCGGCGGATGGAATGTTTACAAATGATTGACAATCAACCTATTGTAGGGACGCAAAAATTTTTGCGTCCGCGTCCGGACGGCCCACCGCGCGAACCGCCATCCGGCGCGCGAATCCCATCCGGCGCGTGCCCGACACCGCGGAGCGGCGTCGCACCCGGTCCATCCGGCGCGAGCTCGGTGCCGGTCCATACAAATAAGCACTGTGTCACTTCAGACACAGTGCTTATTTGTATTTTTTTGGGGCGATTATTCTATGTAGTTGGTGGGGATCTGACGGTCGATGCTCTTATCGAGGGAGATGAGGGTTTCGGTGCCGGTTACTCCCGGAATCATCTGGATGTGATTGTTGAGGAGGTCCATCAGATGCTCGTTATCGCGTGCATAGAGCTTGATGAGCATAGTGTAGGGGCCTGTGGTGAAGTGACATTCAACCACTTCGGGAATCTTTTCGAGTTCGGGAACCACATTGCGATACATAGCGCCGCGTTCCAGATTCACCCCGATATAGGTGCAGGTGCTGTAGCCCAACACCTTGGGGTTGACAGTATAACCCGATCCGGTGATAACTTCCAGCTCGCACAGGCGCTGTATGCGCTGGTGAATCGCAGCACGCGACACACCGCAGTCAACGGCCACATCTTTTGAGGGAATGCGCGCGTTGCGCATTATAATATGTAGAATCTTTCTGTCAAGATTGTCGATCTTTTCCATAACGGTTGGCAAAATGTTATTAGGGTATCATTAGCGTTTGCAAAAGTACATTAAAAATCTGAAATATTTGGCATTTAGTCAATATATTAACATACTTTAACCAAACGACGATTAACACTCACTGTGCCCACGTCGATTATGGAAAATAAGTAAGGCTCAAAGCGGTCATCACGACGCCCTGAGCCCAATACACAATTATCTATAAAACAACTATTTTATCTCCATACGGATAAATCCGTTTTTTATCCAACTTTGTTCGCCGATGCCTAACCGTGTCGCTTCAAAATATTTGCGACCACACAGGCACAGCAGAAATGTCAGGCAAGTCTTTAAAAATAAAAAAGACCTGCCAAAACGCAGGCCGCAAAGACAAAGCCGAAAGACCTCGCGGGATGCAAGGCTTTTTACTTGGTCGTTACTCAATTTTTGGCTATGCGTTTTATTTAGCACTGCAAAATTACACAATATAAGATAGATGCTAAAATATAATTTGGTTAAATATAGTTAATATTAGTTATTAAACAGCTGAATACAAACTTATTCGCTTCCTGTGGCGCTAATGCCTATACAGCGTCTTCGATTTTCAAATTGAGAAAGTGATGATGACATTCATAAATTTATTTTTGATTGAATTTTGGAAAAAGTTTTGAAGTTTAAACTTTTTATCATAACTTTGCACAACCTTAAATCTTTACTTAATCTTATATCTAAAACCATGGCAGTAATTTCGCTCGATATGGGCGGTACTAAAATTGAAGGCGCGGTGTTCAGGCCCGACGGATCTTCAATATTAAAAAGACGTACACTTCTTGCAGGACGACAAGGCGAGGCTGTGGCAGAAGCTGCTGCTGCGATGGCGCGTGAACTCCTTGGCGAGGCTATTATTGAGGGCGAGGAAATCTCGGCTCTGGGAATCTGTGTGCCCGGAATTGTTAACCGTACCGACGGCACCGTGTGGGCGCCGAATATCCCCGGGTGGGAATGTTATCCGCTGCGCGACCACCTGCGCCGCGCTATGCCCGAACACGTCGAGGTGTATGTGGATAGCGACCGTTCATGTGCAATTTATGGTGCTACATGGATTGGCGCGGCGGCTCAGTGCCGTAATGCTGTATTTGTGGCCGTGGGCACCGGTATAGGCGTGGGAATAATGTCGGATGGCCGTGTGCTGCATGGCGCGGGTGATATAGCCGGTGCGTCGGGCTGGCTTGCGTTACAGTCGCCGTACACCTCAGACTATGACGAATGTGGCTGTTTTGAAAGCTATGCCTCGGGCAACGGAATAGGCGCCCAGGCTCGCCGTAAGCTTGCCGAGGGCCGTTGCGGCTCACATCTGCCCGGCGCAAAGAATATTGAAGATATATCCTCGCACGACGTGTTTGCCGCATACGAAGCCGGCGACGAAGTGGCTGTCGAGGTGATCGACAAAGCCATTGAAATGTGGGGAATGGCCGGGGCCAACCTCGTGAGCCTGCTCAATCCCGAAGTAGTGGTGTGGGGCGGCGGTGTATTCGGCCCTGCCACAAAATTTATTGACCGAATACGCCTCGAAGCCGAGAAATGGGCTCAACCGGTGGCGATGAAAAAAGTGAAATTTGTGCCCGCGCGTCCCGATATTAATCCGGTGCTGTGTGGCGCGGCATATATAGCTCTGAACCAATATGTCTAATAAAAATAAAACAATAAATAAGAGTCATGGCGTAGGCCCGGTGTTTGCCGCGGCGTGTATCGGGATGTGCTTTTTTGGTATCTCGATGATCACGCTCGGCTCGGTATTGCCCGAACTTGCTGAACGTTTCGCCCTGAGCGATGACGAACGCACCGGCCTGACGACATCGCTCCCGGGCGGTATTCTGCTGGGATCGCTGCTTTTTGGTCCGGTGGTCGATCGCTACGGGCATAAGTTATTGTTAATCCTGAGCTGTGTGCTGGTGCTCGCCGGTGTGGTAGGGCTGGCCTGGGCGCCCTCTACGGCATGGCTTCCGGTGGCTATCGTGGCTATCGGACTTGGCGGCGGGGTGCTTAACGGCGAGACAAATGCCCTGGTGACAGAGCTTTACGACGGTGCACGCCGGGCGTCGAGGCTCAGTTTGCTCGGAATGTTTTACGGGGCCGGCGCGCTCACGATACCCGTGCTGCTCGACCGCCTGCACGCCTTCTTCACCTTCCAGACCATTCTGACCGGATTTGCCCTGTTGATGCTCGTGGGTGTAATATTCTGCCTTACAGTATCGTTCCCCGCGCCCAAGCAGCCCCAGGGATTTCCGCTGCGCGAGGTGCGCCGCATCATTGCCTCGCCCGCGTTGTTGCTCCTGAGCCTGGTGCTCTTTTTCCAGAGCGGTGTGGAGAGTATAACCAATAACTGGACTACCACCTACACCTTTGCCGAAGGATTTTCGGAATCTGAGGGATTAGGAGCGCTCACCGCTATGCTCATAGGCCTCACCGCGGCGCGCCTGCTGCAGGTGTGGCTATTCAGCCGTGTGGCCCCCACCACGGTGATGGTGCTGAGCCTGCTGCTCACCCTATGCGCCTTTGAGGGCATGGCAATGGCAAGCTCTCCAATCGGGCTATATGCGTCGATGGCTCTGGCCGGTGCGGGATTGGCTTCGACATTCCCGGTGGTGTTCGGCATCCTGGGGTCGACATTCGCCAACCTATCGGGCACAGCGTTTTCGATAGCCCTTGTGGTGGCACTCTGCGGCCAGATGGCGCTGAACACGCTTGCCGGCAGTATGGCTGTGGCTTCGATGCCGCATATAGCCGCGGCCGCCGTCGGACTCATGCTGCTGCTGTATGTGCTGTGGCAGGCAACCGGTCTGGCCCGATTAGCTTCAACTGAAAAAATATAAACAACCCAATACTCAATTAACAACTAATATACAATTCACATGCTTGCAAAAGAATGGCTTAAAAACGCCCGCTCCGTAATGGACACCCTGGAGCAGACCCAGCTCGACAATGTGGCCAAGGCTGCCACTATCATGGCCGACACCATCGAAAAAGGCCGTTGGGTGCACACTTTCGGCTGCGGTCACGCCACTATCCCTGTTGAAGAAATGTACCCCCGTATCGGTTCGTTCGTAGGTTTCCACCCCCTGTGCGAACTCCCCCTCACCTTCTTCACCCAGATCATCGGCCAGATGGGTATCCATCAGTTCCTGTATCTCGAACGCGCCGAGGGTTATGGTCAGGAAATCATGAAGAACTACGACTTCACCCCCGACGATTGCCTCTGGATCTTCTCGCACACCGGTATCAACGCCGTGAATATCGACGTGGCTCTCGAAGCCAAAAAGCGCGGTATGAAGGTGATTGTGTACGGCTCGGCCGAACAGACCGGCGACAAGCCCTCGCGCCACTCTTGCGGCAAGAACCTCTTCCAGATTGCCGACGTGGTTGTAGACTCCTGCGTGCCCCTGGTTGACGCTTCAGTGCCCATGAAGAAACACTTCGACAAGGTAGGTCCCCTGTCAACCCTCGGTTTTGTAACCCTGGTGTGGATGACCATCACCACCGTGGCCGAAATTCTTGAGGAACGTGGCGTGAAGCTGTATATCCACCCCTCGCACAACGTGCCCGGCGACACCACCGCACACGAACGCCTCGACGAAGCCATCGCCGAATACAAACGTCGCGTGAAGGTGCTCTAAGCAACCGCGCGTGCCCCATATCGTAAGTGGTAATATACTTATTTACAGCGAATAGTAGGGATGCAAAAAAAATTGCGTCCATAGCCGGATGGGGCATAACCAGCAACAGTGTTAGTCGGATTTCGTTTTATTCATGCGAAGCCATCCGGCGTGGGACGCAAAAAATTTTGCGTCCCTACTTTTTTCTATAGGTGCCGGATGTGCAGCCGGGTGAACGGTCGTTTTGGGGTAGGGGAGTGGCAAAATCGATGAAAAAATTAAAAAAATTAATAAAAAACGCGGTAGTTACGTTTTTTTGAGCTACCTTTGCAGTTGCACACGATGTGTGCGTGTAAAAACAAAAAAACGATAACCCATCTCTAACGCTTTAATGAGAGTCAAGATACATCACGAGGGCACCAATATTCTGATCGTTATGGCCATAGCCATAATTGCCGTGTGTCTGCCGCTATGGCTTTGGGTGCAACCCATAGCCTGGGCGATAGGCGTTACGGTGGTGTTGGGCGTTATCTATCTGCTTGCCGTCAACTTTTTCCGTTCGCCGCGCCGACATTTCTCCGGCGATCCCAAAAATGCGGTGGTGGCCAGTGCCGACGGCAAAGTGGTGGCTCTGGAGCAGGTGTACGAACCTGAATATCTGAAATGTGATTGCATCCAGCTATCAGTGTTCATGAGCATCGTGAATGTGCATGCCAATTGGTTTCCGGTGGATGGCGAGGTAATATATACCGCGCATCATTCCGGTAGGTTTATGGGTGCATACCTGCCCAAATCGTCGGTAGAAAATGAGCGTTCGACAGTGGTGATCCGCACTCCCGAGGGGCAGCTTGTGCTTGTGCGCCAGGTGGCCGGGGCAGTGGCGCGTCGAATTGTGACATACGCCGAGCCGGGCACCGATGCCTGCATCGAGGATCATCTGGGTTTCATTAAATTCGGCTCGCGCGTGGATATTTATCTGCCCCTGGGCACCGAGACATTCGTAAATATAGGCGATTCGGTGACCGGTGGTGTAACCCTTGTGGGGCGTCTGCAGCCAGGCAGTCAACAATCCGCGCAGCCGAAGCGTTAAAAATATCATGACAAAGAAGATTACAGGATTTATCCCCAATACCATCACCCTGTGCAACTTGCTATCGGGGTGCGTGGCCATCTTCATGGCGTTCCATATATCAGATACATTCGGCGGCCTCACCGGGCTGCGGTGGACGTGGATAGCCATAGCAGCCGCCGCGATGTTCGATTTTTGCGACGGTGCATCGGCCCGCGGTCTGGGTGCCTATTCCGCTTTAGGTAAAGAGCTTGATTCACTGAGCGATCTGGTTAGCTTCGGCGTGGCTCCGGGTATGATGATGCTTAACCTCGGGTTGGAATACTCACAGCATCCGTGGCTGTGTTTTGCAGCGCTGCTTATCCCGGCATTCGGTGCCCTGCGGTTGGCCAAATTCAATATCGACACCACGCAGACCGAAAATTTCCGCGGCCTTCCCATTCCTGCCAACGCCATTTTCTGGATTGGCCTGTCGGCGTGGATTGATGCCCACGGCTATTTCGGATCGGCCGGTCTTGCGGTCATTATTCTGCTGGTATCGTCGCTTATGACAGCCAATATGACTATGTTCTCGCTCAAATTCCATAATTTCAACTGGCGCGAGAATTTCCGCCGGTATGTGATTCTAGCGGCCGCCCTTATGTTTGTGATTATGTGGGGCGTGTCCGGATTGCTGTGGACTATTGTGCTATACATAGGCATAAGTGCCTCGCTTAGCCGTATGAAGCTCTAAGAAGGCAGCTTCAAACCCTCTCTCTACATTCTTAATCAAGACTTTTCAGATGGCTTTAATATTTGCTATACTATTCTTTGTGTTCATCCTCTACCCTGTAGGCAAAGCACTGTGGCGCGGTTATCAGTTGCAGCAGAGCTGGAAACGTGCCACTCAGGGATTTCGCGATGCCTACCGCCAGGCAGCTTCGGGTGCTGACGGCAGCCGCCACGCTGCGCCAAAACGCAAAAAGAAAAAGATCGACCCCAATGTGGGCGAATATGTGGCTTTTGAGGAAGTGACCGTCAGTGCCTCAGAAACCACCGAGACACAATCGGGTCAAAAGTCAACATCCACCAATACCTACACTGAATCTCAGATAGAAGATGCCGTGTGGGAAGAGATTCGCGAATAAACACTATTTCTCTCTCCTCGATATGAAACTCACCACCTATCTGCGTCGGCTCAACGCAAATAATAATCGTGTGTGGTTTAACGAACACCGCGCCCAGTTTGACGAGCAGCGCCAGCGATGGCTCGCCCAGGTGCAGCAGCTCATTGACCTCAGTGCCGAATGGGCACCCGAATTCCGTTTCCTCAACGCCAAGGATTGCACCTTCCGCATATATCGCGATACCCGGTTTTCAACCGATAAAACTCCCTATAAGACGTATTTTTCGAGCTATATGAGCGTCGGTAACCGCCAGTTTCATCAGCGTGCCGGCTATTATATTTCGGCAGGAATAACGCCCGACAATAACGCCCTGTTTGGCGGCTTGTGGATGCCCGATCGCCAGTTGCTGCGTAAAATGCGCCGCGCCATAGTGGATAATGTCGAGGAATTCCGTGAGATTATAAACGCTCCCGAGCTTGTGGCCCTGTATCCCGATTGGGTGGGCGACCGCCTGAAAACTATCCCCCAGGGCTGGCCCAAGGATCATCCCGACGCCGACCTGCTGCGCCTTAATCATTACGGACGCGAATGTATCGTGGCACCCGATTTCTTTGATTCACCCCAGTGGCCCGAGCGCGCATCCGAGATGCTTCGCCCGCTCAAGCCACTTATCGACTGGCTCAATTACACCATCACCGAGGAGTGAACGCCGGCAGGCAGTTGCTCTTAAGCCGTATGTTTAATCGGCTCTGTATCCGCTCTCGTGCAGCTGATAATAGCGCTGCATAAACAGGTAATAGAGCACCGAGAGCACCACAATCACCGCGGCCATATACCAATAGCGCCCCCGGGTGAGGCACATCAGGCCGGTGGTGACAGCAAGTTGCAGCCCGGCATAAATCAGGGCGATATTTGTGTGCTTGATTCCCAGCTCGTTGGCCATTATCTGATAGAGGTGCTTACGGTGCGGGGTGAGAATATTTTCGTGAAGGATGGCGCGGTGGATTATGGTAAGCGCCGCATCCACACCATATACGGCCACCAGGGTCAGGTAGGCGAAATCGCCCGTGCGCATTATCAGCAGCATAAGGGCAAACAACACTATGAAACCCACGGACACCGACCCCGCATCGCCCGCGAAACACAACGCCCGCGACCGGAAGTTGAACACCCCGAACACCACCACGCTCAGCAGCGCTATAAATAAATACATAGGCGAGATAAACCGGTATACCGCGTCGAGCATCAGCAGTGGCAGAAGCACCGAAGCCGCGTAAGTGCAGGTGATGCCATTAATACCGTCCATAAAATTGAAAGCGTTCAATCCGCCCACAAAAGCTATCCCTGCAGTGATCACCAACCACCACGGCCATAGGGCATAAGCTCCGATATTCACAAACATCAGAGCTACGGCGGCCGCCTGAGCAAGTATTCGCCACCCGATACCCACGCCGCGCACATCATCGGCAAAGCTCACGATGCTCACAAGCGTCAGACCTAACATAAACCACAGATACGCACGACCGTAAAAAGTCCAGAAAAGCCATAGGGCAATAAGGAATATCAACCCGCCGCCGGTGACAATCGGCTCGGAATGAGACGCGCGTTTATCCGGCGCGGCCACCACCCCGAGCTTGCCGGCCAGAATCAGGTAGCCCAGTTCTATCACTGTGAGCAATATTACAATCAGTGCATATTCCATAAATATCAGACCTTCATATTATCAAGCACCCGCCGGGGTGTCCATCCGAGCTGGTCAACGGCTTTTTGATTTGAGAACGTAAGTGTTGTAGTGAGCTTCCGCAGCCGTGCCGAATTGATGGGGAACCCTCCGCCGGCTATATCTCCCACACGCGCCATCAAGTTCACCAAAGGGTAGGGGACAGACACCGGGTTGCGTACGCCGAGCTCGCGTGCCAGGCAAAGCGACACATCGTTCATAGACGGATGTTCGCTATCACATACATTATATATGCCGCCCCGAGATTTCACCTTGGCAACGAGTTCCACAAGGTCATCGGCCATCATAATGCTTTTTCGGGCATCATTTCCGGCAATGTTAAAATAAAAACCTCGACGCAGCGCATTTATCATCGCGCCGAGATTTCCCGGTGGATTCTTGCCGGCCATAATGGAGGGGCGCAGAATGGTCAGGGTGATTCCGTGCCGCGATGCCCAGTGCGTAAGATATTTCTCGGACAAAATCTTGCTTTTAGCGTATGCCGAGCTGCCCATCAACGGGTGTGACTCATCAATCATGGTACCCGATTCGGCACCATAGACAGCCACCGAACTCACATAGATAAATGCCTGCGGAACGCCCACCGTCTCAAGTGCACGGCATAGATTCTTGGTACCCTCGACATTCACATTGTAAAAAAGCCGCTCCTGAATCTGTGTCGAGGGTACAAAATGAGCAAGCCCGGCCGCGTGTAGCACCACATCCACGCGTTCACGCAGCCGAGGCACCTCGCGCGACAGATCCACAGCGACATCGTTGGCCGCCGACAAGCCTAATGTAGTGATACGCTCATAATCCTCCCGCAAACGCGGCAGGATATTAGCTCCGATAAAACCCGAAGCACCCGTGAGCAGCATCGACGACATAAACTTAATACCTAATACAATATCAGTCGGAATCAGGAGGCAAGCGAATCACATACCAAGTGAACACAGACTTAAAAAGCAAAAGTAGCCACAACGGCGCAACCATCAAAGAAAATACACAACTGTTAACTACGCTATAACATACTTTAACAGAAATCGCGCCCATACATCTGCCTTCCCTCTACGGTTAATTGAACCCCACCACTCACACACCCTGCGGTGTATATAACCATTACATTGAATCAACCCCCAATTAATTTTATGATCTTAGATGAGCCTCCACATCACGCCGAATATCCCGATTCTGACCAATAAATACTCTGTACTGGATAAAAAACGTACTATTTTATCCAGTACAGAGTATTTATTGGATAAAAATGACTATATTTGCATAGTGAAATCATTTGTGTTATGAAAGATCTAATTCTAAATCAGCGAGCGGAGCGAGATGAATTGCTTGCCCGCCCTTATCAACAGAGGGAAACAAGATACGATTATGATGAATTGCTCGCCAGCCCGTTGATCAAGCTGATTACCGGACCACGACGAGTGGGTAAATCGGTGTTTGCATTGCTTATGTTGCAGGGGAAGCAATTTGCGTATTTGAATTTTGACGATAACCTGTTGCTCGAAAAATGGGATGAGCAACTTGTAATGCAACTGCTTGACGATGTCTATCCGGATTATGAATATTTATTGCTTGACGAAGTTCAGAACCTGCCTGATTGGGATTTATGGGTCAATAAACTGTATCGACGCGGTAAAAATCTAATCATCACCGGAAGTAACGCCAGAATGTTGAGCAGCGAAATGGCAACGGTGCTTACAGGCCGATACTTGCAGATTGAGATGCTGCCGTTCAGCCTTAATGAAACTATGCGCTGGAAAAACACCAATCGCACTGCCCGAGCCGGCGAAACGGCGGATGTTCTGATTTATGATGACTATATGCGCAATGGGGGTTATCCCGAGACTATTTTGGCGCGTCGAATTACCAAAAGCTATCTTTCCACCTTGTTTGATTCGATATTATTGAAAGATGTGTCAAAGCGTCACAACGTAAGGAATACAACCGATCTGTATAACCTTGCCACTTACCTGCTGTCAAATTTTTGCAACCCGGTATCGGCGAATGACCTCGCCGCAGATTTGGGAATGTCAAGTGTGACCACGACAAAAAAATTCTGCGACTATCTGGCCGAGCCATATTTGTTTTTCTTTCTGCCTCGTTTCAATAATAAAATGAAACTGATGAAGAAAGCCCCGAATAAGGTGTATGTGGTGGATAACGGATTTGTGCAGAGTGTTGCGTTCAACCTCAGTGAAAATCTCGGCCGACTGTTGGAAAATCAAGTGTTTATAGATCTTATGCGCCGTGGATATACCCCGGGTCAGACACTATTTTATTATCGTACACGTAACGATAAAGAAATTGATTACGTGACCCGTAAAGGAGCTAAAATAGAACAACTTATCCAGGTGTGTTATGATATGACCGCCGAGAAAACACGCAAGCGCGAACTCGAAGCTCTTGTTGAGGCGTCCGCTGAGTTAGGATGTGACAATTTGCTGGTAGTGACTAATTCGCAGGAAGAAGATATAGAGTGGATGAATAAGAAAATAGCCATACGTAAAGTATCTCGTTTTTAGTAGTAATCAGCCACTGAGAATGCTGTGGAATATTTGATGCCAACGGTCAGAAAAATCTCGTTTTTTAGTGTGTTTCTTACTTTTTCGGCTCTGCTTGCGGTTTTTTTCAGGAAAAATAGCTATATTTGCAGGCTGAAACTTCTTTGAATATTTTATAAACCTTTTAATCATATCATTTTTCATGCAAAGCAAAGGAAATTTAGGAAGCATCGTTGCCGGTGTTATCGCTATCTTCTTGGTGCTGGTATGTCTTTTCTACCTCTCGTTTACCTTCGTGGGTAACCGTCACGAGAGCGATGCCAAGACATACGCGCTGATCCAGAGCGGTGACAACGATGATGCTGCCTACAACCAAGCCTACAAGCATTACATGGACTCTCTTGCCGAGAAGCCCGTGTATATGGGTTACACTCTCAATGAAGTACGCAAATGGGGCGTCGGCCTTGGCCTCGACCTCAAGGGCGGTATGAACGTTATCCTCCAGGTGGATATGCCTGATATGGTGCGCTCTATGAAGAGTGGTGACACCGACTCTGTTTTCGAATCGGCGCTCGCCAAGGCTAACGCTCAGCTCAAATCTCATCAGACCGACGACTTTGTCGGCTCGTTTGTCAACGCCTATCGCGAAAGCAAGCCCCAGGCCGACTTCTCTGTCGTGTTCCAGGGTCTGATCGAGCCGGGTTCGTCTGACGACGCTGTGCGCACAAAACTCAAATCTGAAGTTAAAGACCGCGTTGATAATTCAGCTACTAATGTGCTCCGCAACCGTATCGACCAGTTTGGTGTGGTTTCGCCCAACATCCAGGTGCTCCAGGGTAAGGACGGCCAGATTCTGCTCGAGCTCCCCGGTGTTAAGGATCACGAACGTGTGCGCGACCTGCTCCAGCGTTCCGCCAACCTCGAATTCTACGAGACCTATACCGCTCCCGAAATCCAGAGCGCTATGGCCAACCTCGTGAGCCGTCTGGCCAGCGATTCCACCGTAAATGTAGCTCCCCTGGAGGCCCTGCTCCAGAATCCCGGCTACGGAGCTACCCTCGGTTTCGCTCCGGATGCACGCACCATGGCGCAGATCAACGATATTCTCGCTACCCCCGCCGCACGTGCCACTCTGCCCAGCGACCTCAAACTCCGCTGGAGCGTGAAACCCACCGTGCGCACCGATAACGACGGCACCGAACACAATTTCGGATATGCCCTCTACACCCTCAAAGCTCCCGGCGGCAAACCCGCCCTCGACGGTAAAGCCGTAAGCGACGCCTCCACCAACTACGATCCCCTCCGCGGTAATGAAGTGTCGATGCGCATGAATGCCGAGGGTGCCCGTGCTTGGGCTCGCGTGACTGCGGCCAACGTGGGCAAGCAGGTGGCTATCGTGCTCGACGATCAGGTTTACTCTGCTCCTAACGTCAATCAGGCTATCGAAGGCGGTCAGTCTTCAATCACCGGCGACTTCGACATCGAGGAAGCCAAAGACCTTGCCAACGTGCTCAAGAGCGGTAAGATGGATGCCAAGGTGCACATCATCAGCGATATGGTGATTGGCCCGAGCCTGGGCGAACAAGCCATCCGCGCCGGCTTCATCTCGTTCATCGTGGCCCTCGTGCTCCTGATGATCTTCATGTGCTCGTTCTATGGCTTTGTTCCCGGCCTTGTAGCCGACCTCTGTCTTATCTGCAACCTCTTCTTCACTCTGGGTATTCTGGCGTCGTTCCAGGCAGTGCTCACCCTCTCGGGTATCGCCGGTATCGTGCTCTCGCTCGGTATGGCCGTGGACGCCAACGTGCTTATCTTTGAACGTACCCGCGAAGAACTCCGCGCCGGCAAGAATGTCCGCACCGCTCTGGCCGACGGTTACTCAAACGCCTTCTCGGCTATCTTCGACTCAAACCTCACATCTATCATCACCGGCGTTATCCTGCTGCTCTTCGGCACAGGTCCCATCAAGGGCTTCGCTACCACTCTGATCATCGGCCTTGTATGCTCGTTCTTCACCGCAGTTTACCTCAGCCGTCTGTTCTTCCTGTGGTTCAGCAAATCAAAGAGCTTCGACAAGGAGACATTCTCCACCTCGATCTCGCGCTCGATGTTTGTTAACGCCA
The DNA here is from genome assembly GCA_964531245.1 of uncultured Bacteroides sp. Classification (GTDB taxonomy): domain Bacteria; phylum Bacteroidota; class Bacteroidia; order Bacteroidales; family Muribaculaceae; genus CAG-873. Next base: position 19,643 of record CAZHDH010000044.1, read on the forward strand.
ACTATAACTTCCTGGGCACCCGCAAGGTATCGTTCAGCATCGTAGGCATCTGCGTGGCTATCGTGGCCATCTCGCTCTTTGCCCGCGGCCTCAATCAGGGTATCGACTTCTCCGGTGGTCGCAACTACGTGGTGAAATTTGACCGCCCCGTCAATACCTCGGAACTTCAGGACGCCCTCGCACCCGAATTCCCCGGCGCTTCCCTCTCGGTTATCACCATCGAAAGCTCCAACCAGGTGCGTATCTCCACCAACTATAAGATTGCCGACGAAAACGCCGACACCGAAAAGGAAATCACAGGCAAACTCTACACCGCCCTCCAGCCCTTCCTGGCCGACGGTATGACTCCCGAACAGTTCTCGACCACCGATGCCTCTCAGGGTATCGTTCAGTCGCAGAAGGTAGGTCCCTCGGTAGCCGATGATATGCGCACAGATGCCTACATCGCCGTGGCTATCGCCCTGCTGGCTATGTTCCTCTACATCCTGCTGCGTTTCCGCAACATCGCCTTCTCGGTAGGAGCTCTTGCTGCTGTGGCCTTCACCGCATTCTCGATCATCGGTTTCTATAGCCTCTTCTGGGGTGTGCTGCCCTTCGCTATGGAAGTAGACCAGACCTTCATCGCCGCTATCCTTACCGTTATCGGTTATCAGATCAACGATACCGTGGTGGTATTCGACCGTGTGCGCGAGAACGTCCAGCTCTATCCCAAGCAGGATTTCTACACCACCATCAACAAGAGTATCAACAGCACCCTTGGCCGTACAATCATGACCTCGTGCTCCACCCTGCTCGTGCTGGTGTGCATCTTCATCCTCGGTGGCGACGCTATCCGTTCGTTCACCTTCGCGATGCTCTTCGGTGTGATCATCGGTACACTCGCAACAATCTATGTTGCCGCCCCCGTGGCCTATCTCACCGATGCCCGCCGCGCTGCCAAGAAATAATCACTTGACACCACCATAACAAGGCCGCCCGCACCCGCGGGCGGCCTTAATTTTACAAAATTTGCGACCTGCGATAAAAAAATCGCCGAAAAATTTTGCAGATTAAAAAAATAGCCGTACCTTTGCACCGTTGAAAAACAAACACCCTGCCTTGTGGTGTAATGGTAGCACGTCGGATTCTGGTTCCGCCTGTGAGGGTTC
>CAZHDH010000045.1:0-20343 GCA_964531245.1 uncultured Bacteroides sp.
AAAGGAGCGTAGCGAGCTACGTGACTGAGCGAAAAGAACAAAAGGCGCGTCAAGATATGCAAGGATATATCGGCCCGAAGGGTTTAATATAAACTAATTTTTGAGAGTTACTTAAACTGAAATACCTGCAGACCTACATTATATATGAAAGCGCAACGGAATGTTTGCCGTCGCGCTTTCATAATAAATCTGTGCGCCAAAAAGTGAGCGCTGAAATTAGAGTCGCCTTTATTTGAAACGGTAAGTGATGTAGGCGGTGGCTTGGTCGGGGGCATCGGCGGCGTTGGGTCGGGTGAAACGGCGGGAGTTGATCTCGGCTTTGACGGCAGCCACCAGGCGCGAGTCGGCCGCTGCAGGCGGTTCACCGCCGTTGAAGGTGATATTGCGCACCCGGCCGTCTTTACCCACAGTCACAATGAATTTGATGCTGCCGGTGACGGTGGAGGGCACACGGGCATAGGAGGGAATCTGCCAGCCGCCGCCCACGGTGCCGGTACCGGTGCCGTTGGTGGATGTGGATTTGCCGTCGGGCGCACCGGAATCGCCGGGTGTACGGCCATTCGACGCGGTATTGTTGGCACCCTGACTGCGCTGGAATGCAGTGGAGGTGGCAGAATTTGCCTTACGGCGTGCCTCATCGCGCGCCTGCTGTTCGAGTTCTTCTTTCGACGGGCCTGTCTTCACCGGAGCTGGTTCGGTCTTCTGCTTCACGGGCGATGGCTGCTTGGATGTAGCCACGGTGGGAGCATCACCCACCGCACCTTGGTCGGTGGTATGCTGACCGGTGCGGGGCTGGGGGGTCGACTGGTTATTAGCCTTTACGGGCAGCGGTGCGGGGGCCGGATTATCGCGTACGGGAGACGGCTCTGGCGACGGCTGCACGACATCAAAGAAGGTTTCGTCGTCGACGGGTTCCAGGGCTATCTCGCGCTCGTGCCGCGGCGGCCATTCGCGCAGATTTTCGCGCGCTGATATATGCCATAGGTTTAGCACGATGACGCTAAGCAGGGCAAATAGCAGCGTGACAGCGGCAGATATGATTCGTACTCGTCTCATAATTCGGGCTGAGGTTCTTGCTGTTCGGCAGGCTCGGCGGATGCCGACGGGCGTGTGGCCAGCACCATCTTGAGCGAATTGGCCGCACCGAGGTTCAGCACCTCAACGATGCGTCCGTAGGGCACAGCTTCGTCGCCATACACTGCTATACCGGCTTCGGCCACAGAATCGGGCACGGCAAGAAGTACAGCGGCCAGGGAGTCGCGCGACACCGGCAGCGGCTCTGCATCAGCCACCGATACATAATATGAACCGATTGAATCCACAAACACACGTGTGGCGGGTTTTGCCGGCGACTGTTCCGTGCCCTCGGGCAGATTGACTTCCAAAGCCGTGGGAAACACGAAAGTGCTGGTAACCATAAAGAATACCAACAGCAGGAAAATCACATCGGTCATCGAGGCCATCGAAAAGGCGGCCATCATATCGTTTTGACGTTTTAATGCCATAGCAGAAAGTGAGAGTGTGTGTGGATTAGGCCGGTTCGTTAAGCAGATCCATGAAATCCATAGTGCGCGCTTCCATCAGGCGCATTACCTTATTGACACGCGACACCAGATAGTTGTAGGCAAACAATGCCGCGATACCCACTACCAGGCCGGCTACCGTGGTAGTAAGCGCGGTGTAAATACCCCCGGCAAAGGTGCCGATCTGTGCGGCGTTGCCCGAATTTGCTATGGAATAGAAAGCCTCAACCATACCAATCACGGTGCCCAGGAAGCCAAGCATAGGCGCACCGGCGGCCGTAGTAGCCAGCCAGGGGAGCCCCTTCGAGAGGGCTGCGACCTCGAGGTTGCCGGTATTTTCAATAGCCACAAGCACATCGTTCATCGGACGGCCGATACGGCTGATACCCTTGGCAATGAGGCGAGCCATCGGGGTGCCGTTGCTGCGACAGAGATTCAGGGCGCTTTCAATCTCGCCCTCGTGAATATAGTCGCGGATGCGTTTCATAAAAGTATCGTCCATAGCCGTAGCGCGACGAATCACTATGATGCGTTCAACAAGTATATAGATACATACCAGCGCGAGCAGGGCCATGGGAATCATAATCCAGCCGCCCTCGACGCATAGGTCCCAGAGTGAAAGTTTCATATCGGTAAGATTTTTAACGGTTAGTTTTCAAGAGCTTTCAGATAGCGCGCGATGGTTTCTTGCAGGCCGAGATACAGGGCGTCGCAGATCAGTGCGTGCCCTATGCTCACCTCATGAAGCCAAGGAAGCGAGTCGTGGAAATACTTAAGATTTACCAGGCTGAGGTCGTGCCCGGCATTGATGCCCAGCCCCAGGCTGTGAGCCAAAGCGGAGGCTTCGACAAATGGTGCCACGGCAGCCTCGGGATCGGTGGGATAGAGGTCGGCGTAAGGCTTGGTGTACAGCTCTATACGGTCTGTGCCGGTGCGTGCGGCCCGGCGTATGTTGTCGGGATCGGTACCCACGAAAATCGACGAGCGTATACCGGCATCCTTCAGGCGCTCGACAATCGACGACAGAAAGTCGAAATTTGGAGCGACGTCCCAGCCTGCCGACGAGGTGAGCACCCCGGGAGCGTCGGGCACCAGGGTCACCTGCTCGGGGCGCACCTTGAGCACCAGATCCATAAATTCGGGTGCCGGATAGCCCTCGATATTAAATTCGGTGTGCACCAGCGGCCGCAGGCTGAACACATCGGCGCGACGTATGTGACGCTCATCGGGGCGGGGATGCACCGTGATGCCCTCGGCGCCAAACGCCTGGCAATCCACGGCCACTTTATCCACCGATGGGTTGTTCTCGCCACGGGCGTTGCGCAGGGTGGCTATCTTGTTTATGTTAACGCTGAGACGCGTATGTTGCTTGCTCATCTAATTTACACAAATTAAAAAAAGGTTAATGGTGGTTGCCACACCAAAAAAAAATTGTAAATTTGTATTCAGGTACAAAATTAGTTACAAAAACTCAAATACCGAAAGATTTGAACACAAAAGCTGAGAAAAAAGATCGCATGGAGGTGTTTTTTCCTCCCAACCCCGAGTCGAGCCGCCTTATGATCGGGCTTGCAAAGGGCGATTTCATGGCCTCGCACATCGCACGCGCCGTGGAGGATGCCGACGCGCGCCTGCTGAATATGAACGTTACCTCGCTCCTGCATGACAATCCTTCGGGTATTGTGGTTGACCTCCGTGTGAGTCACCGTAACCCTGAGCGGGTGGTGCGGTCGCTGGAACGCCACGGCTACAATGTGCTGCACACCGAGGCAGCCGAGCAGCCCGAAGATGACACCCTGCGCCGCCGGTACGACGAACTAATGCATATCCTATCCATATAATATTTCACCCAATGCGCATAGCTGTTTACGGATCAAAACGCCAGGAAGCCTTCCTGGATGCCATTGCCGCCTTCCTGCTCTCGATGGCACGCCGCGGCGACGAGGTGGTGATGCACACCAAGCTATATGATTACCTTTCCGAGCTAATTCCAGAAGCCCTGGCAGGGGTTGGTATCGTGACTTCCGACACCGATTTCACTGCCGACGTGGCTGTGAGTCTTGGCGGCGACGGGTCATTTTTGCGCACAGCCGCCTGGGTGGAGCGCAAGGCAATTCCCATCCTCGGGGTAAACACCGGCCACTTAGGTTTCCTTGCTTCGGCAGACATCTCTGACCTGCCGGGACTGGCCGACACACTGGCCCGGGGTGATTATTCGGTGATGCCTCTGAGCCTTATCGAGGTGGTGAGTCCGGCTGTGGACGGATGGCCGTTCGCGCTCAACGAAGTCACCATAACCAAAAGCGAGACTTCCTCGATTATGAGCATCCATGCTTATATCGACGGCTGCGATCTGGCCGATTACCGCGCCGACGGCCTCATTATCTCAACACCTACGGGGTCTACGGCTTACAACTTATCTGTGGGCGGACCCATCGTGCAACCATCGGCTCCGGTGTTCACTCTGTCGCCCATCGCGGCACATTCGCTTTCTATGCGCCCGCTGGTGATTTCCGATCACGCCCGGCTGCATTTCGATTGCTCGAGCCGCACCCCTCAGTATCGCCTGAGTATCGACGGGCGCGCCACAGTGCTTTCGCTTGACGAACCCGTTGAGCTGCGTAAAGCTCCGTTCAGCGTTATGGCCGTGCGCCTGCCGGGACATACTTTTGCATCAACCTTGCGCGACAAATTGTCGTGGGGATAACCTTCTTACCACAATGAACATTTTTCGACATATCAGATATATAGCCTTTGCCGCGGTGGTGCTCACAGCTCTGGGAGCCGGAGCGCGCGATGCAGCCCAATGGCTCGTGTCGGCCCCGGCCAATGTGCTCAGCGGCGTGCCTCGGAATACGCGTCTGGATGCTCTGGATTACTATAACTCGGGGGTGTCGCGCGATGTTGCCGCCGACGATCACATCTCGGTGAGAATAACCCGGCTCACACCTCAGGCCATAACAATGCGACGCGGATCGGAAAGCACGATTCAGATTGCCGCGCTCCCGGCCGGACGTGATACCCTGCTGGCCGTGATATATACCATAGATAAACCCACCGCAATAAGCTCAATCAGCTTCTATGACCGCGATTGGCAACCCGCCGCCAAGCAACCCTTCACTATGCCCGGTTTTACCGATTGGATAGCATCCGATGCCGATGCCGATGCCGATGTGCTTCAAGCCACTTTGGGATTCATCCCGGCCACGGCGGAGTTCTCGGCCACGGCCGACTCGCTGGTGATAACCAATACCGGAGCGGAAAATGCCCGACTCAACGGTGTGGAGGGCGACCTGAAATCGTCGATTGTATTTACGGTTAAGAAAGCTAAATTCAGCCCTGCCAAATGAATACTACCACTGCCATAACTTTGCTCGAACTAAACAATCGTGTAGCCTCGGTGCTCTCGGGTGCCTCCGGACTCAACGATGTATGGGTGGTGGGCGAGACCTCCGACCTGCGCCGCAGCGGTCCGCATTGCTATCTGGAACTCATAGATAAGGATCCCGATAGCGGAATGGCACGTGCACGCGCACGCGCAACTATCTGGGCTTCAAGGTATATGGCCATCGACGCCGCCTTTCGCCGGGCCACCGGGTCGCCGCTGGCATCCGGTATCAAGATTATGGTGAAATGTTCTGTAAACTATCACCCTCTTTACGGTATGTCGCTCAACATCACCGACGTAAATCCTGAATTTACTTTGGGTGACCTTTTGCGCCGCCGTCGCGAATTGATTGAACGCCTGACGCGCGAGGGCATCATTGAGCTCAACCGCAGCTTGGAGTGGCCACTGCCTGCGGCGCGCATCGCCGTGATAAGCGCTCAGGGGGCCGCCGGGTATGGCGACTTCATAAATCAGCTTTACTCAAACCCGGCACGGTTGCGTTTCTCCACCGAACTATTCCCTGCCATTATGCAGGGCGAGCGCTGCGCCGAGTCAATTGTCGATGCCCTGCACGCCATAGGCAGCCGCGCCGACGAATTTGACGGCGTGGTGATAATACGTGGCGGCGGCGCCACCGGCGACCTCGCTGCTTTTGACGATTACTCTCTGGCTGCTAACATCGCTATGTTCCCCCTGCCGATTATAATCGGCATAGGCCACGAACGCGATATCACCCTGCTCGACTACGTGGCCAATCAGCGCGTCAAGACCCCGACGGCAGCCGCCGAATGGCTCATAGGGCGCGGTATGGCTGCCCTTGACCGTGTGCGTCGCGTCGCAGCCGAACTAAACGATACTGTAACCGGTACGATCCAACGTTCGCATCGCCGGCTCGAAAATATTGCGGGCGCTCTGCCCGGGCTGGCTCAGGCCGTAATTCTGCGGGCCGCTCAACGTGTGGGTCCCGGTGTGGCACAAACTATTGAAACTGCCGCCACCGGGCTGCTGCGCCGACACTCCGACCGCCTGCGCAATCTGGCCGAAATAGTAGATACCCTGAGCCCGGAGGCCACTTTGCGCCGTGGCTTCTCGATAACACGCCGCCAGGGTCACGCACTCACCGCGGGCGATACTCTGGCTCCCGGCGATGAAATTGTGACCACCTTTGCCAGCGGACAAGTTACATCCATCATAAAACATTAATCAAAATGGCCTTCTCTGAATCCCTTGCCGAACTCGAAAAAATAGTGGCCGAACTGCGGTCAGACTCCTGCGATGTTGACACCCTCGTAGCCCGCACATCACGGGCTGTGGAGCTGCTTGACCAGTGTCGTAAAAGCCTTACAACCACCGAAGAAGAATTACACCGAGTGCTCGAAACACTACAAAACCCGGAAGTATGAAACAATACCTTGACCTGCTCGATCATATCCTGACTCACGGCACCGATAAAAGCGATCGTACCGGCACCGGCACCCGCTCTGTATTCGGCTACCAGATGCGTTTTAATCTGGCCGATGGCTTTCCGCTTGTCACCACCAAAAAGCTGCATCTTAAAAGTATTATTTACGAATTGCTCTGGTTCCTGAGAGGCGATACCAATGTAAAGTATCTGCAAGACAACGGGGTGCGTATCTGGAACGAATGGGCCGATGCCCAGGGCAACCTCGGACCGGTTTACGGTGCACAATGGCGGTCGTGGCCCGACAACGACGGCGGATTTATCGACCAGATTGCCACTGCGGTTGATCAGATCAAGAACAACCCCGATTCGCGCCGCATAATCGTAAGCGCATGGAATGTCGGACAACTGGATCAGATGGCTCTGGCTCCTTGCCACGCGCTGTTCCAATTCTATGTGGCCGACGGCAAACTCAGCCTTCAGCTATATCAACGCAGTGCCGACTGCTTCTTGGGTGTGCCGTTCAACATCGCCTCTTACGCTCTGCTCACTATGATGGTGGCACAGGTGTGCGGGCTGCAACCCGGCGAATTTATCCACACCTTAGGCGATGCCCACTTGTATCGCAACCACCTGGATCAGGCGCGCTTGCAGCTCACCCGCGAGCCCCGCTCGCTGCCCCGCATGATCCTGAATCCCGAAGTAAAAAATCTTGAGGATTTCAAATACGAAGATTTTACGCTTGAAGGTTATGACCCGCATCCACACATCAAAGCCGAAGTGAGCGTATGAGCAGCATAGAGATAATTGTGGCCGCCGGGCGCGACGGCGCCATAGGTCGTCGTGGCGACCTCGCTTTTCATATCCGCGAAGACCTGCGCCGATTCAAAGCCTTGACTATGGGCTACCCCATCGTAATGGGTCGCAAGACCTGGGAATCCCTGCCAAAAGGCGCACTCCCCGGCCGTAGGAACATCGTGATTACCACCAATCCCGATTATCACGCCGAGGGAGCTGAAGTGGTTCATTCACTCTCTGAGGCCCTGACCCTGTGCGCTCAGGCCGAAAAAATATTTATAATAGGTGGCGGACAAATATATGCCCGGGCCATGCCTATAGCACACCGACTCCACCTCACCCGTATAGATGCCGACACCCCCGACGCCGATACCTACTTCCCTACCATCGACGAACATTGGCTCCTAACCGATTCCCTGGCCCCGGCCACCGATCCGACAGGTATCACCTACCAATTCCTCACCCTTGACCGCGAAGTCGCAAATTCCTAAATTATGTCATTCCGGAATATCTTTTATAAATTTGTCCCATTCCGATGGATATCTGAGTTGTTCGGGAAAAATCAGCAAAATCCTTCAACAAACCCTGTAGAAACACCAAAGCCAGATTCAATATCCGGAACATGCAAATCAAGGACTAATCGCACAAAGTCATATTCTGCACGTGACTATAGCAAACCGCTCACTCCGAAATATGGAGTTAATGTAAATTATAGACCGGCTCAGGAAAATCGTTACGCCGACGACAACTGGGATATCGAACATCGCACAAAGTCATATCCTGCACATGACCATAGCAAACCGCTCACTCCGAAATATGGAGTTAATGTAAATTATAGACCGGCTCAGGAAAATCGTTACACCGACGACAATTGGTATATCGAACATTACTCTGAGTCTTGCGAATTTGAGGATTACGAACAATACTATGACAATGGTCTACACGGCGACTACGACGACTACGACGACTACGGCGACTACAGCGACTACGGCGACTATTGACACATCGACTCCGAAAAGTATCCACCCCGCGCCCCTTTCTCACTCTCTGTGGCTGCCGTGATGTGTTTTTATTGGGGGATTGTTTGGTTGGGGGGATAAATTTTGTTAACTTTGCGTTGCTTTTGCTTTTGTTATGGATCGTATCTCTGCAACTATCATAACTCGTAATGAGGAGGCTAATCTCGACCGCTGCCTGAATGCTTTGAAGGGTGTGGCGGATGAGATTGTGGTGGTGGATTCGTATAGCACGGATCGGAGTGTGGAGATTTGTGAGCGTTATGGCTGTAAGGTGAGCCGTCGGGAGTTTGCGGGTTTTGGCTCGCAGCGTCAGTATGCCACGGGACTTACGAGCCACGCATATGTGCTTAGTATCGATGCCGATGAGGTGCTCGACGAGGAGTTGCGCTCCCAGATCATAGCTATGAAGCAGGAGGGGTTCAAGCACCGGGTGTATGATATCGAGGTGCAGAATTATTTCTGCGGTGTGCCTTTGAAACATTCGGGTTTCAGCCCGTCGCGGTCTGTCAGGCTTTTCAATAAGCGTTACGCCAATTGGAATTTGCGCGACATCAGCGACAAGGTTTCGTATCCCGAGGGGGTGATTCCGGAATCGCTCGGAGGTGCTATACATCATTTCCGATGCGCTTCGCTTAAGGAATTTAACCGTAAGGAGAACCGTCTGGCGGCTCTTGAGTCGCGCATACTTACGGCTTCTACGCCTGCCATTGGTGCGTTGGCACCCCTGCTGCGTGGATTGAGGGCTTATATAAAATGTATGATAGGGCAAAGTGCGTGGCTTGATGGTAAAGCCGGCCTTACTATTGCCCGCCGCCGGGCTGTCACGGCTTATCAGGCGTGGCGTATGGCCCGGCACATGCTCAGAGCTAAATGAATATATTGATTTTGACCGGGGGCATAGTGTCGGCTTATGCAACCGATTATGCCGCCACTTTAGCATCGACTCTGCGAGCCGATAACCATTCGGTGCGCGTGCTTGTGCGCAGCAGCGACCCTGATATTCGGGCTTACGATTCAATGGATGCGCTACCATTAGGACGCGGCGGTGCATTTGATGTGCTATCGCCGGTGCGTCTGGCGGGATATTTGCGTGAGCTCTCGGGGCGCACTATCGTGCAGGTGTTTACTGCACGCGATGCTCGTTTGGCCGAGAATGCCGCGCGGCTTTCGGGGCGCGAATCAGACATTCGCATAGTCGTTTCGCTTTTGGATGCCGATCGGCTCGCACCTTTCAAGGATTGGGAACGTCGGGCACTGGAAGCCGCCTCAGTGGTAACGGTTGACTCTCCTACTCCACACCTCGCTATAAACACCCGTCTTTTGCCGCCGGGATTGCCTGACAGACGCATTGATGGCGAGCATAATAATACTGATACTCTGCGACTTGTGTATATTGGAGCCATCACCCGAGATTGTGGACTGTCGGAAGTCATCCGCGCTCTTGACGGTTGCACTCATAGCAATTGGCACCTTGATGTATGTGGCACGGGGCGTGGCTCCGATGTCATGGGTATTGTGCGACGTGTGCGAGCCGACGGGATGTCTGACCGTGTGAATTGGCGCGGCTCCGATTTCGATTCAATGGAAGTTTTAGCTACCTGCGATGCCGTTGTGGGCGCGGACACCACCTATTTGCGTCTGCTGGCCGATTGTGCCGGCCGGCCATTTGTCCGTATCGCAGATAAAACCGATGCTGATAAGCTCTTTGAAGCCCCGGAAGCCCTGACCGACGCTGCCCGGCAAGCTCGGGAAAGATATGAACAGACGGGGATGTATGACCGTTTTTACACCGACCTGATCAATTTGTATAATGAAGATTAAAAAGGTGACAGCTCCGTGGGCACCGGACATTGAGCCGCTTGTCAACGATTTGATCAATGCTGACATTCCGCGCGATGCAGTGGAAATTTACCGTGGGCGAAATCGCGTGGTGAAACTGCACCGTGGTAATCGCGACATTAATATAAAGGCTTTTCGTATTCCTAATTTAATCAACAGAATAGCCTACACTACCCTGCGCCGCAGTAAAGCCTGCCGAAGCTACGAAAACTCCCTGCGGCTCAGGAACATGGGCTTCAACACCCCCGAACCGCTCGCCTTCATTGAGATACGCCGGGGAATGCTTTTAGGCAAAAGCTATTTTATAAGCCAGCAACTTGACGGATTTCACGAACTTCGCGCCTTCATGCCGGGCGAGAACATCGACCGTCTGGCCGACGAACTGGGAGCGCTCATCGCGCGCCTGCACGACGTGGGCGTATGGGTCAAGGACTTTTCGCAAGGGAATGTGCTGCGTAGGGTGAACGAACGCGGCCATTACGATTTTTACCTCGTCGACCTTAATCGCATGGCTTTTGATGTTACCGATCCCCGCAAACTCATGACTAATTTCTGGCACATAACTGAGGATGAACGCTTCTGGTACAAACTTGTGAAAGCCTACGCGCGCCATTCCGGTAAGCCATACGCCGACGCTCTGGCACAGGCGCATAAGGCTTCGCGCTATCGGTTTCTGAAAAAATAAGTACATAATCGTAAAACGACAACGCGGCTGCCTCACGGTAGCCGCGTTGTCATTAAACCAATCATTATCACATTTCTTACGGGAGTATCACACAGGGAGGTCGCGACTGGTTCACGACCTCCCTGCTTTTTTTCAAAAAAAGTTATCGGATAACTTCTTTTGTAACTAACGAACCCTGGCGGCGGATATAGATGCCGGGGGTGAGTTCGGAGGGATTGACACGCAGGCCGCGCAGGTCAAAATACTCGGCGGGAGCAGTTTCGACAGTAGCGTCGCTGATGCCCTCGATTCCGAAATGCACAATATTCGAAGCGGTGGATTCGCCCTTATCGTACACGGTGGTCACGAAATAATCATCGCCTGCGAGATCGCGGGTGGTCTTGAAAGTGGTGGCGGTGATAGGAGCAGGAGTGAGCAGCTCACCGTTGCGATACACATTGTAACCCACAATCGACAGGCTGCGTGGCTCGCCGGTGCCAATATACGAGATATTGTCAAGGGTGAATAGCAAGCGATCGTCCGAGGTGCAACGGATAGCAAAATATTTTGTACCGGCAGGGAGCGTTACATAGAACTGCTCAAAATATTCGCCTACGGCAGTTTGATTCATCACACGGCGGACTTGGCTGATTGAGGGAGTGGTAGATGAAGCATATACCTCGAAGGTCTCATAGCCATAGTCAATAGTCTGTGAGCAAGCCTCAAAGCCAATAATCTGACGGCCGCCATAGAGTTCGGGCGAGATGAGCCAGTCGTCGTTAGGAGTGGGGCGACCATCCTCGTCCACGGTAGCCATAGTAAACAGGCTGCTCTTGCCACGGGTATAGAGGAAGTTGAACGGAGCATCGGCGGTCATAGTCCAGAAAGCCTGCTTGGTGTGAGCCACGGGCATATCCACGCCAGTGAATCCGGCTATGAAGCCTTCATCCTGGTCTTTCATTGTGAAGCCCTTGATAGCGGTGGTAAAGGCCGGATAGCTTTCAAAATCTTCAAAAGATTCCTCGGGAGCGGCTGAGGCCAGGTCAGGGGCTGTCCACGACAATGTCACATCATTATCATTTTCCACACCGGCGAGGTCAACCACCACAGGATGACAAGGCGCGAGGAATGCGATATTGAATTCATCTGAGAAATTATTGGCGGGATTGGCATCGCCCTCGGCTTGCACCTCTACAACAAAGGTGGGCATTTCGGGGCTGATGGCGGTAAAGCTGCCCTCAAGGATAACTTCAGCCGTAGCGAACGAATCAAGTGCATCGGCCTTGACGGTATCGATTACCTTGTCGTCAGAAATAAGGCGCACGGTGTAGCTATCCACACGCTTGGCTCCTATATTGGCTATTTTAGCGTTTACGAAATATGTATCGCCCGCGGCAGCGTAACGTTCGTGATTTACGCGCTCCACGCTCAGATCCACATCGCTCAGGTCATCAACCAGCATATTATCAATGGGTATATAGCCGTGCGACACTATATCGACGCCCAGCACCACACGGATGGTTTTGCCACCGAAACCGGTTAGCGGACATATAATGCGAGTCCAACCTAAGCCATCAAGCTCGGAAAGCACGAAAGAGCGGAGTACGGTGCGCTCGCCGGTTTCGCAATCCACAGCCATTACGGTGATGATATTGTCATCGTCCTCGTACACGTATGTATAGAAACTTACGAAGGGATTTTCAGCAACGGCCAGATTGAGCTTGCCTGTTGAAAGTTCGCCGTGCTGGTCGGGTTGTGAGCCAATCATGCACACATATCTGCTGTCGCCGTCCTGAGCCTTGGGGTCAGAGAAATCGTCGAGAATACGCCATTGCACGCCCTCGCCTGCTTCGGCACCGATTACAAAATCGTCGCCCGTGTCGCTGAAATGGTTTTCGTATGGCACAGCGTATGGTTCGCCCACGAAGATAAAGTCGGTCTGTGCGTAATCTGATTCTACATCGTTGATCTGAGCCGATACTACCATTGATGCAATAACCTGCTGGCCACCGCTGAGGTTCATATCCACTGTGTACTCGAGGCCGTCGAAACCGCTCTTGACCGGTTCAAGGCCGAGATCGCCCACATTTAACAGATTGTAGCGGAGCTTTTCGGGATTAATCACGGTGCCGTTGATATCCGTTTCGGGAGCTGTCCATGTAATCTTGGCAGTACCCTCGACAGGTTCGGTAAACGAAGTGATAACAGGCGGCAGCGGTTTAGCCATACCTATGTAGCGGTTGACGCGCAGGTCGCACCCGGTACCCTCAGCACTGGACACAGTGAATGTATAAGCGTAATTGCCCGCCTTTGCTACCTGGTCAACAAATGAAATCGCCTGATCGGGGGTGGCGGTAATGGTGCGGATTACGGTGCCGTCGCGTTTCACCGTAACGGTGAGTTCGCCGGTGATAGCTTTACCGTCGACACCTACGCCGGGTGTCTTGAAAGATACAGTGGCCGAAGGAGTGCCATCAGGGTCGCAAACGAATTCGAGGTCGGTAACCTGAGCCGGCTCGCGTCCGCTGCGGGCGGCTTCCATAGCTATGTTATCAACAAACAGATAACCGCCATCTGATCGCGAACGATCCGATAGGCCGTGAATACCCATATAATAGATGCCATCAAATTCAGGCACAAACCATCCTTCGATCTGCTCGGGGATAATCGAAACCACATCGGTAACGGGAATCACGGGAATGTTGAGCCCCTCGGCATCGTTGTATTCGCCCATCTTCACTTCCAGGGTGTGAATACACCCCTCGGTATAAAGCGATACGTCCATAGTGATGTGATAATATTTACCGGCCTCGACCTTGATAGCGCGGGGCACCAGCCAGTCGTCGCACTTGCTCACATCCAGCGGATATTGCAGATAGGCGCATTTGCTGAACTTGCGGCCGCCGGATTCTCCGTTGAAGTTATAATATCCCCATGAACGGTCTGTGCCGCTGGGATTCTTATCACCGTCAGAGTTGATAATCTGGAAATAGCGTTCAAACTGATCATATTCAGATCCCGAAGGATAATCATCGAACACCTCAACAAACGGTGGTTTGAGCGGATTACGCTCGCCCAGGCGATGCTGACCGGCCATGTCGCGCACTTTTGCGGGACGCAGCAGGGCGTTTTGTCCTGCGATGGGTGTAGCGGAGCGATCCAACGAGTGCGAACGCGCCAAAGGATCCTGAGCCGACGCCGCCATAACCGCTGCTAAGGTGCAGCCACCCAGCAGGAGACGTAATGTTTGATTGGTCATAATTGATTACTATATTGTTTTATCAATAGAAGCAACGGCTACCTGAGCCGCTGCTTCTATTGGATTTATTTATTGATAAATTGCATCAACGCACGGCTACCTTGACAGCAGCATCGCCGGCACGCACAACGTAGACGTCTGCAGCCACAGGAACGTCAACAACGCCCTCGGCCTTGACAGCCGCAACACATACACCCGAGGTGGTGTAGATATAAGCTGTTTCGCCTATGCCACCCTCGATGCGGATGAAGCCCTGACGACCGGAGATTGTGAGTTGATATTCCTCGGCATCGCTTACGCCGTGGGTAGCTTTGACGGTAATGGTCTGAGATACGTTGGTCTCGCCCATATTATACACAGCGCTCACGCAATATTCGTAGTCCACACCTTCCTCAACATTGGAATCGATGTAAGAGGTGGCGGACACGGGTGTTTCATTGATGAGCGAGCCGTAGCGGTACACGTTATAGCCCTCGAGCACCAGGGGCATATCCACAGCGCCTGCGGGGATATAGGTGATGTCGTCAACGAGCATAGCCACTTTGCCAAACGATTTATGAACGATAGCGAAGTGTTTTGTACCGGCAGGCACACGGAATGTGTATTCCACCCAGTCTGAAGCGTAAGGCACTTCGACATCAGAAGCCAGGGCCTTGAAATCTTCGACGGCCGCGGTCTTATCTGAAATCATGAAGTCGAACAGCTCGGGAGCGTAACCCGCATGACCGGCACGCGAGTAGAAGGATACCACCTGTTCCTCGCCGTTGAGTTCGGGCGATATGAGCCAGTCGTTGCAAGTGAGGTCACGGCTGCCTGCGGCCGATGCCTGGAAGCTGGCCAGGAGATTTGAACCCGAGCGGGCATACCACGCGCCGCTGATTATGCCGGCAGCGGCGGGGTCGATAACCTGCCATGCGATCGGGGTGCCGATATAGGGATAGTCGAGCACACCGAGGGCGGTCGAGAGAATCACGGTGTTGAAGCCGTCGCCGTCGTACACACCCCACTGACCGATGTTATTGATGATGAAGGGCTGGTAAGAGTCAAAGGTCTCAGTAGTGCTTTGACCGGGAATCTTGGACATGTCGGGCTTTTCCCAATTGAGGGTTACGCCATTGCCGGGCTGACCTGTCAGGCCGGTTACAGTGGGATATTCGGGGATAATCACACGCATGCGAGCCTCGGCCGAGGTATTGTCGTCGGGATTTGCATCCTGATTATTGTACACTACTGCATAATATACATTTTCGGCAGGGTCAACCACCATAGGAATATCAGTGGCAGTGAATTCAGCCACGGCATCGGCATTCAAAGGCACGCCTTCGTATTCTTCGAGCACGGCGCCATTCTTGTAGAATACCACGCGATAATCTGCAGCGGCGAGCTTTTTAGCACCATTGTTGCGCACACCTAATGTGAGGGTCACCTCAGTATTTACATCTGCGCGTGCAGGGGCGTTGAACGATGTTACTGTCAGATCATATTGCTTGAGATCGGCGATGGCCACATTATCGACGCTTGCGAAATCGTAAGATGTCAGGCCGCGGCCACTGAAAGCAAGCTGGATGTATTTGGCTGCCTTGAAATCATTCAGTGACACTTCCATACGAATCCACTCACCAGCATTTTCAGCAGCGAGATCCAGGGGCATCAGCACACGGATGGGTTGGTCTTCAACGAGCACTTCGAGGTTGAATTCCTGAGCATCCTTGGTGTAACGGTAGTAGAATGTAAATGTGGGATTTTCTGCACCTGCGAGGGTCACTCGGGGAGAAAGCAGACGTTTGCCCATACCGTCCTCCGAGGTTGAGAGCGACTGCATACCGCCGTCGTTATCCTGCGGGGGCACGAGATCGCTACCACTGCTGATATCCCAGAAACCGCTGCTGATACCGGCTTCGTCGTCAATCGACTGACCACCCCAGATACCGCTGCGCGAGGTCTGATTGGGCCACGACTCGCGGATGGGGAGTTCGAGGGCCGGACCGAAGTAGCATACGGCTGTAGCCCAGTTGCCGCTTTGAGCCACAGCACCGGCGCTGTTGCGGCCGAAGATCGAGCCGGCAAAGAGGTCCTGAGCGGTCACTGCAAAAGGTAAGTCAAAGGTGTGTTCGGTGCCTTTGCCCAGCACAATCTGTCCCGACTGCGCACCCATCACAAGATAATCTACAGTGTAGACAGTGTTCTCGGGATCATACCAGCCGCCATAGTATCCGGCAGCGGGAGCGTCAAAGGTCACGTGTATCTTGCCGGGAGTCTCGAGGTCTTCCCAGAAACGCACGTTGGAGGGACGGCCCGGGAAGTCCAGACCGCGATATACCTGAGCTGCTACAGTCTTACCTTCACCCTGTGCATTTACGGCAGCCACGGCATAGTTATGATTTCCGCGGGATACTGCATCGGTATCCTCGTATTCAATTTCGCTACCGGGAGTCACATTTTCTGTAATTGTAGCGATAAGCTCGTTATCACGATAGATATTCGCACCGGTGAGGGTTTCCAGAATTTCACCGCTGATGGTGATGTCGGGCATCGTAGCCTTGATCACCGCGGTGTTTTCGCCGGGTTCAATCACGAGCGATTCCGGAGCGGCAGGTGCTTCACCTCCTACTTCCTTAACCACTACCTCGTAAACATAGATATACTGCGATGCACCCTCAGAACAAGCCTTGATACCGAAGTAATAGTCGCCGGTGTTTTCGGGTTCGAAGCTCAGGTTGAAGCTCTTCTGACCCTTCATAGGATCAAGAACGGTGGGAGCGAGCAACTCGTAGTTGAAGCTACGTACATTGTCCTCGTCAGTGCCTACATATACAGCGATGGTCTCATTGAAGTTATGACCGTCGGCTACCATGTGGAATGAGTAGGCGCTGCCCTTGGACATCTTGAACGGACCTATGAGCAGGTAGTCGTTGGCATCGTTGCCATTGGCGGGATATACGGCCACGCCGTCATATTTGGTTGAGTATTCCCACACGTTATCGTCGCCGTTGGCGTCAATAACGGGATATTGCAGGAACATCTGCTCGTTGTCAAACTGTTCGTCAAGGGGCAAACGCAGGTATTTACCCACGATAGCGGCACGGGAGGTCACGGCCTCGCCTTCCACTTCACCGGCTTTGGGCACTATGACGTATGTGTAGACGGTCTTGTAATCGGAAGCGATTTCGTCTACAAATTCGTTGGTTGTACAATCCTCAGCCACAACGACTTCATCAGGCATACGGGTCACGCGATAGGTCACGGGGGCCATATTGCCATTATTTATCGCGTATGCTTCTTCCCAGCGCACAGTCACCTTATTGCCTGCTACGCGCGCGGTGGGTGTGCCCCAGATTTCGGGGGTATCGCAACCGATAAACGTCTGAGCTGTCACGGGAGCCGACACTGCATCACCTAAGGTAGCGGTCACGACGAAATTGACGCGGCCGCCGGCGTTAGTGGCCACTTCGGTGGTTACGGTCTCACCGGAATGGGCAGTACCTGTGCCGAGTGTGGCATTGCCGTCAGAGACAGTCCAGGTGAGGTCGGCGTCAAGTGCATTACCCTGGACATCAGCCCCGGGCATTGTGAAAGTAACGTCGGCCTTGAGTTCGATGCCTACAGCTGTCACTTTGAGGTCGGTAACTGCTGCGGGAGTAGCTACATCGGGAGCATCGGCCTTCTGCTCAAAATAAAGACCGGTGAATACGTTACAGTCCCATGAGCCAAAGTCAGAGTAGCTGTAATCTGCAAACATTTCCACCTCGCCGGTATTGGGGTCGAAACAAGCGATGTACGAGTTCCAGATATCGTCGCTATAAGATACGTAGAACATACCGGTCTCCCAGTCGCAGCACATAGCGTCGCGACCGTATGAATAGAATGAGTCGGTAGGATCGCCTTCGTCCTGAGTGGGGAGATCCACGTGAACGCCGGTAGCGGTGACTTCGCCGTTAAATTTATTAACCTTATAAAGGTCGCCACCGTAGGTCAGGGCAAATAGATCGCCGGCGGCATCGAAAGTCAGAGCGCGCATACGCTCGGGGAATTCACCGATAACGGTAACAGGCTCGAATGCGTTTGAGAAATTTACCTCACCGAATACGGCATCATCCGTAACGGTAAATTTGGCCGGTTCTTTGTAGAATGAGCCATACACTTTGCCGGTGGTGTGGTCGTATGCCATACCGTAAGGCAGCACATACTCGCTGTTAATGGTGTAATTGACACGCATTTCGGCTTCACCGGTCTGTTGATCGGTAATCATCCAGGTCACCAGCGTGTTTTCGTCATACCATTCCTGGAATGAATCGAAATGCACGGTAAAGAGTTTACCATTCATATTCACAGCCTGGAAGATATTGGGCTCGAGATCCAGAATGGGTTCGGGAGCTGTAGCTCCGGGAATCACCTTAGCTATACCCGACCAATCGAGCAGGTCGCCATCATAGCTAAAACTATGGAAGCCGAAGAGATCTTTGCTTGCGGCTTCTACTCGTGCCTGCGGAGCCTTGGCCACCGCTTGTTTGAGCGGATGCTCGGCACGATACCTCGCGACATCCTCACGGATGCGCGCTGCTGTCCGGTTTGCGAACGCATAACTGCCACCTAACACTGTGCCAGTGAGCGCCATAGCCCAAACCAGATAATTAAACGAACGTTTTTTCATAGATGAAAACGATAATATATTGGTTTGTATTTCTCAAAAATTTGCAATTCATAACGGAATCAAGTGCAAAGATACGAAAAATAACTGAATTTTTAACCATTATTTAACCTTTTAACTCCTTGTAACATTCTATCACTCCTTTTTGCAAGGTGCGAGTCGCAAGGTAGCATCCCAATGCGGGAAATTGAGGGTTAGCAGGCCATCAATCGTGGCCCATGAATGGGTGGCGATGGAAATGCGATCGTCAGTGAACCATTGCAGGTCATACATCCCCTGAATGGGAGTGGCTTTCAGGATGCCTTTTATGTCAAGGGGTCGCCAGTCGGGGTTGTCGCTGCCGTGTATATATATAATGTGGAAATCGTCGGAATCAGGGCATCGCACCGTGGCCAGGGTATAGGTGCCACCTAACGATGCGAGCAACGGCGCGGTTTTGTGGTCGAAATATCGCCATAGCCCCTCAGAGGGGTCATCTGACACACTCAGATAGGTCATCAGCGCGGCAACATCGGCAAAAGCAGTGGCGCGCAACGGAGCCGCCTGCGGCGCGTCAATGGTACAATCGTCACGAAGCACCTTACATTTCTGCGCCACAGTAGCAGGGCACGTTGCGAGATTCATAGCCGTATGAACCACAAACCGCTGACGATCACGCGCTGCGGCAAGATAAAGCACTGTGGAATCGGGTGTGGCATCAAGCAGCAGCGATACCGCATCTACGGGCACGCCCGGCATAGTCCGTGCCGAAAATGAAGCCGAATCAGTGCTGATGGTAATCACCGCACCATCCCAATCGGTAGCGGCCCGGGGGTCGTCAAAGCGCACGGTTACATAATGTCCCTGAGCGTCTTGCCATCCGGCCACAGCTCCACGGCTCGGATCTACCCGCAGATGTGCATGAATCCCCTGGGCAGATACCGGCACGAAACACAGCAGGCCTACTATAAGCAGCGCGTCTCTCACTTTGCGTTGCGGAACGCTGCCACGTAGACAATCACCCTGATTATGGCACCGGCCATAGTGAATGCCAGCCAATCGCGCGGAGTGCCGTGTGGATACCACAAAAAGAAGCAGGCCACGCAGAAAAATATCGAGCTCCAGTTTTCAATGCGTTTCCAGCGACGCGCGCGCAGCGGTGCATCCTTGGGGTTGGGTGTGAACAAACTTGCCAGCAGGCATATCACCGCACCGGCTGTGAATATAATCTTATATACGGGCGATTCGGGAAATCCGCCGTTGATCAATGGAATGCAGGTGCCTATAGCTACGATGAGCAGACCTAATGAGCCGATGAGGTTTAACATATTATTTCGTTTAGAGTTACTAATCAGCGGGTTATTTAACTATGAACACATCCTCGTTTTCGCGCTTCATATTATATTGTTCGCGCACCACCTGTTCCATAAGCACGGGGTCGGTGTTGAGGCGACGGTTCAGGTCACGATAATATTCCAATGTGTCGCGCTCGGCTTGCAGGGCGGTTTCAAGGCTGTCGATCATTGTTTGATATTCCAGGCGATGCGACACTGATTTCTCGCTGAAAAAAGTGAGATACACCAACACCGCGATAGCTATGACGGCCGGAAGGGCTATCAACCGGCTATACCGCCGCGACGAATTCACAGAATCATCGCTATCGGTGGAGGAGGAATGTAGGTTATCGGTATTCATAGAGGAAGAGTATAGGGGGGTCAATAAGTTACATCCCAAAGAAATAATGGCGAGGCGGGCATTGAGGTTCCGGCCGCACAACGATCCTTGGCATCAAGGATACGGAGCACATCACCGGGTTGCATCTTG
>CAZHDH010000046.1:0-19942 GCA_964531245.1 uncultured Bacteroides sp.
GCTACGGCTACTATCTCGACTCCCCCGAGACACAGCTCGACCAGAGCGGCACTATCAAAGCCATCGAAGAGCTCCAGGCATTCCTCGACTATTTTCCCCGATCCGACAAAGTCAGCATAGCCCAAAACGCCATCTTCGAACTTCAGGACAAACTGACACTCAAAGAACTCGAAAATGCCCAGCTCTACTACAACCTCGGCAACTACATGGGCAACAACTACGAATCAGCAGTGATCGTGGCCAAAAACGCTATCAAGACCTACCCCTATTCGCGCTATAAGGAAGACCTCGAACTCCTCGTGCTCAAAGCCCGCTATCAGGAAGCCACCCAGAGCGTCGAAGAGAAAAAGGCCGACCGATTCCGCACCGTCATCGACGAATATTACTCCTTTATAAATAACTATCCCGACAGTCCGCACCGCAAAGAAGCCGACAACATCTTCAAAATTGCCAGCAGCCGCGTCAAAGACTGATCGCTTCGCAGCCCCTGAGCCGCACCCTCAAATTAAAACAAGAAACAAACATCAAACATATACAATTCTTAGGTATGGATTACAAAAGAACTAACGCCCCGCTCAACACTGTCACCCGCGACATGATTGAACTCTCTCAGGACACCGGCAACATCTACGAAACCGTAGCCATCATTGCCAAACGCTCCAATCAGATTGCAGGCGAAATGAAGCACGACCTCGAAAAGAAACTCCAGGAATTTGCTTCGCTCAACGATAACCTCGAAGAAATCTCCGAAAACCGCGAGCAGATTGAAATCTCACGCTATTACGAAAAGCTCCCCAAACCCACTCTGATCGCCACTCAGGAGTATCTCGACAACCAGCTCACATACCGCAATCCTGCCAAGGATCGCTCGAAAATGAACTGATTTTCCGCAGATTCGCGCTTTTAGACACCTGAAAATTTGGTAGTCTGCGCATTTTTGCGTACCTTTGCATCCGCTTAACAGCAAATATCATATTATTAACTACTAAAATCTCTTAAGAATGCACTTAAATTCTGAAGAAAAAGTACAGATCTTCGAGAAGTACGGTAAGGGCAAGACTGACACTGGCTCACCCGAAGCACAGATTGCATTATTCTCGGTCCGTATCGCTCACCTGACTCAGCACCTGAAGTCAAACCACAAAGATCATACTACCGAACGCGCTCTTAAGATGCTGGTAGGTAAGCGTCGTCGTCTCCTCGACTACCTGATGAAAAAAGACATCAACCGCTACCGTGCCATCATCGCTCAGAAAGAGCTTGGTATCCGCAAGTAAGCTTCGGCTCGCTTAACGATTACAACCCCTACGCCCCGACGGATTTTCCATCGGGGCGCTTTTTTTCAACATTTACCACATTTTTTGCCGAGGATTAAACTTTTCACCTCTTCAACGTGTCTAAATATGAGGAAAATATTTTGACAAATGAAAAAGACTTTTATCGCTATAACCACCGCAATACTTTTGACCGCCACCGGCTGCTCTACTGTGCAAAATCTAACTTCCAAAGTGAAACCCTTGGTTACCAAGGGCGACCAGGCTGAATCCGTTACCCCTCCCAAAGCCGAAGATCAGGAAATCGCTCGCGAAGCGAGTCAGGATTATACCTCACCTATCCCGGCAGATGCTGTCGCAGAGGCCGATTCAGCTGCTGTTATTCCTGATACAGCCGAAGCCGAAAATAGTATTCAGCTCATAAGCCCTGCCCTCGCCAAGGCCATAAACGGCGAATGGCAGATAACCATGGTGGGCAAAAACCCAATCGACCGCGATGAGGATATGCCTTACATAGTCTTTGACACCGAGCAGGCTTCGTTCTACGCAAACAACGGCTGCAACACCCTCAACGGTGCCTTCACCCTGACGCCGGATAGTGTTCTCACATTCCATAACGTATTGTCGACGATGCGCCTTTGCCAGGATGCCGCTTTTGAACACGAAATCAACGTGATTATAGCCGACGGCCATCCCTCGCCCATTCGCCTTTCTAACGTGGGAAGTGAATCTTATCTGGACTTTGTTACAGGTTCCGGCAAATTGCTGATGCGCCTGCGCCGTGGTAATCTCGATTTCTTAAACGGCAACTGGGATGTGGAATCAATCGCCGGACTCGACCACCTTGACGTGCCCGCCAATGTTTTCTTTGACCTCGGCGAACTCAAACTGCACGGAAACACCGGTTGCAACTACGTCAACGGAACCATTTACCTCGATCATCGCCGCTCTAACGCCGTGGATTTCAGCAATATGATCACAACACGCATGGCGTGCCCGTACAACGACCAGCAGACAGCTATGCTCGTAGCTCTGGAACAGACAGAAACCGCCCTGAGCGACGGTGCCGGCAAAGTAATGTTCCTTGACGAAAACGGTCGAAATCTTATGACTTTGCGTCGCGCCGAAAACCAGAACCCCGAGGATTGACCCACCTGCCCTGATTAACAATTTTTGGCGTTATCATCACTCGTATTTTTCGGATTTTTCGTGCTTTTTTCGTAACTTTGTATTATGAATAAAACACTGAAGATTCTCATCTCCTCTCTCTTTATATTTTCTCTGTTGTCGTGCCATAAGCACGACGAGCCGAAGCCGGCCTCCGAGGCCGACTTCGCTGTGCTCGTTTATATGGTAGCCTCTAATGACCTGGGCTCGGCTCAGTATGACCGGGCCGACAGCATCGAAATGACCCTCGCCGCCGCCGATATTCCGGCCAATACCCGCTGGCTTGTGTATCATGCACCCTACACCGCCGCTCAACCCGCCCTGCGCGAGCTGCATCGCGACGGCTCGTGGTCCACTATCAAGACCTACACACCCCGCGAGTCTGCTACCACCGACCGCCTGCGTCAGGTTATCGCCGATTTCCGCACCGAAACATCGCCCAAAGCCGATGGTATCGTGTTCTGGAGCCACGCCTCCGGGTGGCTTGAGGATGGAATTAGCCAGACACCTGACGGCATGCAGAAATCATTCGGCTCCGACTTCGGCAAAAAAATGAATGTTTCAGATATGGCCGTCGCACTTGCCGACGCACCCTTCCGATACATCTACTTCGATGCCTGTTATATGGGCTCTGTCGAGGTTGCTTACGAGCTTCAGGACTGCGCCGACTATCTCGTGGGCAGCCCTTCTGAACTCCCGGCCGCCGGTATGCCCTACGACCGCAATCTGGCCCTGCTGCTCACCGGCACCAAAGAGGCTCTGATTCAGGCCGCTAAAAACACATTCGACTATTACAATTCTCAGGTTGATCCCGAGATGCGCACATGCACTATGACTGTGGTGGATACCGACGGTATGCCGCGCCTGGCTGCTGCCACCGCTGCTATTTACAAAGACACCCCGCTTGATCACCCCCTGCTGCTGGTCACCAACTATCGCGGCACGGCCCGCGCCGGGTATTCGCTTGATTTTGGCGAATATGTTGCTGCATTGTGCAATACCCACAATCTCGACCCGGTTTTGCTCGCCGAATTTGAATCCGCACTCAGTTCGGCGGTAATTTACTCAGATGCTACCGAGATGCTATGGAACTCATGGCCGATGCGCAATCCCACCGGTCTGTCGACCTATATTTTCAACGATCCCGCAAAATTCACCACCCAGGGCTACGACCGCCTGCGCTGGGCTAATGATGTTGTAAAACCCCGCCTTCAGTAATGACTCTGCTTACGATATTACTTCAAGACATCCTGCCGCAAGTGGCCGACAGCGTAGCCGCTGCTACGGCGTCCGACTCCTCATCGGTTCTGAAATCCCTGACCTTCGACGAGCTTATGGCTCGACTGATTTCGGGTATCACCAAACTCGCGATCAATGTCACTATTGCCATCCTTGTGTTCTATGTCGGGAAGTATATCATACGCAAACTTTACACGCTGGTAAGCAAAATTCTGATAAAGCGCAATATCGACACATCTCTCACGAGCTTTGCCCTGAGCTTTGTGCGCATCGTGCTTTATTTCATACTGATTGTCACGGTAATAGGCATATTGGGAATCGAGACTTCATCGTTCTTGGCTCTGTTTGCCTCGGCCGGTGTCGCCATCGGTATGGCTTTGAGCGGCACCCTCCAGAATTTTGCAGGCGGTGTGCTCATCCTGCTCCTGAAGCCCTATCGTGTGGGCGATTATATCGATGCCCAGGGATATGCCGGCACAGTCAAGGAAATTCAGATTTTCCACACCCTGATCGTTACCCCCGACAATAAGGCAATCATTATTCCAAACGGATCGCTATCCACCGGTTCGGTAAACAATTGGTCAAAGGAATCGCTGCGACGCGTCGACTGGTCGATCGGTATTTCCTATGGCGATGATGTCGACTATGCCCGCAAAGCCATCCTTGATATCATCAATCAGAACCCGGGTGTAATAGCCGCGGCCGAAAGGGACGCTCACGAAAAAGCCAACCCCACTGCCACTGCCGATGGTGATGCTGATTCCCACACCCCTGAGGAAATCGAACAGGAGGACAGTCGCCGACGTTCCCTTGCCGACCTCTTCCGCTCACGCAAGGCGCGCATAATCCGCCATCAGATTGCCCGTAGCAAGGAATTGCCGCAGCTCACACCGTCGCCCTACGCCGCCCCCTCGGTTGTAGTGACCGACCTGGCCGATAGCGCCGTGGTGCTCAAGGCCCGCGCATGGGTAAGCACATCGGATTACTGGACCGTATATTACTCTGTGCTCGAAAGCATATATACAAATCTCAAAGACTCCCAACACGTCCACTTCCCCTTCCCGCAAATGGATGTCCATATATCTCAGCAGCAATGACAAGTAAATGGAACTACCTGCCTCTCACCACTGAGGAACAAAAACTCGAAAGCGCCCTCGCCCGCCGTTACTCCAATTGTACACCGGTGAGCGAGCTGCTGGTGCAACGTGGAATCACCTCTATCCCCGATGCCGAAAAATTCTTCCATCCATCGTTGCGCGACCTTCACGACCCATTCCTTATGCCCGATATGGACAAGGCGGTGGAATGCCTCAACCGCGCTATGGGCTCTAAACAGCGCATCCTGGTGTATGGCGACTATGACGTGGACGGCACCACAGCCGTGGCTCTGGTTTACCGTTACCTCCAGAATTTCTATTCCGAGATTGATTTCTATATACCTACGCGATACGACGAAGGGTATGGCATCACACGTCAGTTTATCGACCGCGCCGCCGCCGAGGGTGTCAAACTCATAATTATTCTTGACTGTGGCATCAAGGCCATCGATGAAATCAAATATGCCGCCGAGCTGGGCATCGAATTTATAATCTGCGACCATCACGTGCCCGACGACGAGCTTCCCCCCGCAGCTGCCATCCTCAACCCCAAACTCGAAGGCTCCACCTACCCCTGCCGCCACCTATCGGGCTGTGGCGTGGGATACAAACTGATGCAGGCCTTTTCGATTTCCAACGGTATCAGCACTGCCGAGCTCGAATGTATGCTGGATCTCGTGGCTGTGAGTATCGCCGCAGACATCGTACCAATGGTGGACGAAAACCGCGTTATGGCCTATATGGGACTCAAACGCCTGAATTCCAACCCCAATCTGGGCCTGCGCGCCATTATCCGCACCTGCGGCCTCAGCGGTAAGGAAATCACCATCAGCGATGTTATATTCAAGATTGGTCCGCGCATCAATGCATCGGGACGCATGCAGTGTGGCAGCGAAGCAGTGGAACTCCTGGTGGCACGCGACGCCAAGGAAGCCGCACGACGCAGCGTGGCTATCGACCAATATAACAAAGACCGTAAGGAGCTTGACAAACTCATCACCGAGGAAGCCAACGCCATCCTTGAAGCCCGTGGCGAGATGTATTCGCCCAAAAAATCAATCGTCATATATAACAAAGACTGGCACAAAGGTATCATTGGCATCGTGGCGTCACGACTCACCGAGCTTTACTACAAACCATCAGTGGTGCTCACCCTTTCAAACGGCCTGGCCACAGGGTCGTCGCGCTCGGTGCAGGGGTTTGACATATACAAGGCAATCGACTCGTGCCGCGACCTGCTCGAAAACTTCGGCGGCCATTCCTACGCCGTGGGCCTTTCTCTCAAGGAGGAAAACATTCCTGAATTTACACGCCGCTTCGAGGAATACGTATCGGCGCATATCCTGCCCGAACAACAGACACCGGTTATCGACATCGACGCGTTCATCAATTTCGCACAGATTACTCCGGAACTAATCTCCACCCTACGCCTGTTCAATCCCTTCGGCCCCGGCAATCAGAAACCCACCTTCTGCACCCGCAATGTCAAGGATTTCGGCACATCGATGCTCGTGGGCAAGCATCTGGAGCATATCAAGCTCGAATTGGTCGACGATACCTCGGGTAAGGTTGTGAACGGCATTGCATTCAATATGGCCCGATATTTCGACTATATCCATGCCGGCAAGCCCTTTAACATCTGCTATACCATAGAGGAAAACACCCACCATAACGCTACATCACCGGTGCAGCTCCTGGTTAAGCAGATTCGCACCAACGACCAGATGGAGTAATGCCGTATCAAGACCCCCACCAAGTTCTGAGTCGGTTTTGGGGCTACGACTCGTTTCGCGAATGTCAGCTTGAAATAATTGAAAGCATCCTTGACGGTCGCGACACCATAGGTCTGCTGCCCACCGGCGGCGGTAAAAGTATCACCTTCCAGGTGCCGGCGATGATGCTCGACGGCCTCACGGTGGTCATAACTCCTCTGATCTCGCTGATGAAGGATCAGGTAGACAATCTGCGCGCCCGCGACATCCCGGCATTGGCTCTCCATAGCGGATTATCGCTGGCTGAACGGCGCCATGTGATCGACCGCCTCGACGCCGGCAAAGTAAAAATCCTGTACGTCTCGCCTGAAAAAATCACACGCCGCGGCACCCTATCGCAATTCTATGCATGGAATCCCGCACTTTTCGTGATCGACGAAGCCCACTGCATATCGCAATGGGGTTACGACTTTCGTCCGCATTACCTGCAGCTGGGCGAGTTGCGCCGGGCTTTTCCGGACATCCCTATTCTGGCACTCACGGCATCGGCCACTCCCGAGGTGGTTGACGACATCGCCCAAAAACTCGCGATGCGCGACCGAAATATAATCTCCAAATCTTTTTCGCGCCCCAACCTCAGCTATGTTGTGCGCCATACAAAGTCGAAGGAACTATCACTGCTTCAGGTACTTAACAACACCACCGGGTCGGCCATAGTTTACACCCGCTCGCGCATCCGCACAGCGCAGCTTGCCGAACTACTGAATTCCAACGGGCTTTCGGCTCATTTCTATCACGCCGGACTCGACCCGCACGACAAATCTGAACGACAGGATCTCTGGAAGCAAGGAAAAATTCGCATCATGGTGGCTACCAACGCATTCGGGATGGGTATCGACAAAGCCGACGTGCGCACAGTGGTGCATTACGACCTCCCCTCCTCTCTTGAAGAATACTATCAGGAAGCAGGCCGAGCCGGGCGCGACGGTCTGCCGTCCTACGCCGTCATTCTGGCTACGGGACGCGACCGCGCCACTCTCCGACGCCGCCTGAGCGACGAATTTCCCGGTCGCGATTATGTACGTATGGTATACGAAAGGGTCAGCACCTTTCTTGATGTTGCAGTAGGCGATGGCTTCGAGAAAGCCTACGAATTCAATCTCAACACTTTTTTGCACACCTTCCACCTTCAGCCTGCCCCCACCATGGCATCGCTTGGCATTCTCACACGTGCCGGCGTGATGGAATTTGACGACAATCGCAACAGCCGCTCGCGCCTGATGTTCATCATGCCGCGCGATGAAATCTATAACCTGTCCCTGCCTCAAAAAGCCACCGACCTGCTTACCGCCGTAATGCGAAATTATACCGGTATATATGCCGACTTTGTTTCATTCGACGAAACCGACCTGGGCCAAAGGGCCGGCCTATCGCGTCAGGAGGTCTACGACAACTTGCTGCTGCTTGCCCGCGAGAAGGTTATTCAATTCATACCACGCAGTGCCAATCCCATAATCTACTATCCCTTCCGCCGCGAGGAGACGCGCCATGTCTCGATTCCCCGGTCGGTGTACGAAGACCGCCAGAAGCTGGCCGAACACCGCATTGGCGCAATGACAGATTTTGTGTTTGACGACACCAAATGTCGCGTGCGCGGAATGTTGGAATACTTCGGCGAAAACGTCGCCGACGATTGCGGCACATGCGACGTATGCCGTGCCCGACGCCGCGCCTCGGCCGGCAGCGACGTGCGCAAAGCCATAGCAGCACAACTCGACGCCATGCTTGCCGCATCGCCCGGTGGCATCTCTGCCGCTACATTGCAGCGACACTTCACACCCAACAACTTCAAATGCGCGATAGAAATTCTGCGCGAATACACCGAGCAAGGCAAAGCCCGGCTAAGCGGCTCCGGTGAACTCACCCTATTCCAACTTCTATAAACCCGCATTAATTTAAGCAATTTTAAGGAAATACCATTTACTTTTTCTGCCCGCGGGCGTTATAGTGGTGTACCTTAGGTATGAGTAGTGATACTGGATGCCAAGGCTCTCATAAGTCAAAATAGTTGAAACGTCCAGTAGCGTCGCTCCAAGCGACGCTACTTTGGCATCTATACGTATGAGGAAAACGGACTGCGCAAATCACTATTGACACAGTCCGTTTTTATAAATGATGCAATATCAGAATCTTACCTTTTCAGCATCAGATCCACGTTTGCGGATGTATATGCCATGTTCACCAGGTGCGGAAACCTTCATACCGCTAAGCGTGTACCATTCCACGTCGTCATTGCATTGGGATATAACGCTTTCCACACCACTCGGGTCAATAGTCCATGCAGTTATTCCGCCTCGCCCCTCGTACACAATGTTATCATTCTCATCGGTTACATAACGCAGGAAATAGCCGTTAGGCATCGGTGATACTGCCATTTGGAAACAGCAGAACGGTGCAAAAAACAACTCGTTCATATTACATTCTTCATTGAGGGTAGATTTTACTAATCGAACTCCGATACCTTCAATAAGCTGAAACTCCTGGTTTCGAAATATTGCAGAAGCGGGTTCCTCTAAAATCGATGATTCAAAAGCCTTTTTAGCGTAGGTTTTCACTCTACGCTCTATACCCGAATTTTCGCGACTTTCTTCATCTTTTAGGGCCATAATATAATTGCTGTATTCACTTCCAAAGGTATATTCTTCAGCACCGGGGGTAAAATCATACAGATCAAAAGTAACATTGTGTATATCTTCAATATACCAATAGCCCTCAGATGCGAAAAAGAAGTGGTCGAGTGACATAAACGGGTCGCGTTTATACCACGGTAAATGTTGTGAATCGTTTGGGCAGTTGATGGTCCGCACCTTCATATCCTCTTCGCGAATATATTGGATGGTCTTCGGATCATCACACACCGATTTTACATTACCGTAAACATCTTGAACAACTTCGCGGATTATGTTTACCTTATGCCATTCCTCGCCTTCGACATTCACTGTTCCACCGATTCGAATACCTAATTCAGTAATCCAATTGTCCTCATATCTATATTGATTCCTATTATAATACCAAAAAGTTTTGCCCTCCTTAACCAAAGGGTCGTAGTCAGACCTACGTGCAACAGACTTTGACGAACTATTCGTAATTTTTTTGCCGTTGAGTATAACGGTTGAGTTAGGGTGGAAAGTAACCAAATCTTCACCATATACAATTCTCTGTGCATTTACAATTAATGTTGCACCTGCGGGTATAGTTATTCTACAAAGGTTTGCTTCGCCGGCAGCATTTATTGTCAGTTTACTTCCTGATTCAAAAACAGTACCGTCATCTACAAATACATTGCTTAACGATTCAATTGTAACATCGGCCGTACTTGAAAATAGTACTTTATCTTCCTTATCATAAGGATTGGCCTTTTCTATATATACTTGATCCGCGAAAATATATGGAGTAGTTGACCCATCAAAAATGAAATTTTGAATATGGAGAGGCAAGATCTTAGGTATCGCATTCTTAGCTGTTAAAACCTGAATTTCATTGGGGGTAAGTTCAATAGCCTTTTCAACCCGTACATCATTTTCTTCCCAAGATGCATAAGTTGCATCAATTAGAGGTACTGTTGCATATATGTAATAATCAGTATTTATTGGCCCTGACATTCCAATAGAGTACACGTTGGAATTATTACTTTGCTCGTTAATCGTAAACTGTATTGGTTCACCAAAACGAAGTTCTGTTAAAGGATCACCGAGTAGATTATGTTTGATTTTTTCGTAAATTGCTCCACTAAGCGGATTATATGACAGTTGCCATATCTCATTACGCATAGTAGATGCATATAATTTTTCGTATGGATCAGCAGACTTATCTTTATACGTCTCCCATACTTTTTCAAAAACTTTTTTTATAAAGCCTCTGTGGGCATTTATAAAGCAGGGACGTGTATTTCCCATCATTGCGACACCTCCATAGTCTTTGCCTAAAATATACGATTCACCGAAGTTCCGTGTCACATCATAGATTGTATTTTCTTTTCGATCTACAAAGATGTCAAACGGCATTAACGAACACGACATACTATAGGTCCAACCTGGATAGTATTTATTAGTGAGATTGTTTAAACCATTCTTTGATTCATGGTTGAAAAACCAATCATATTTCGGATCGTCCGATGTATTTTCGAGAGCTAAGAGGCCATTTGTAACACCACTTGAATTGGTTCCAACAGCTACTCCTCCCGGATGGCCGTGTCCCAAAAAATTATGGATAACTGATGGTGCCCCATTAAGTGCTTCTACAACCTCAGACCCTTTTAATGAAGGTTGTGAAATGAGTTGGCAAAGCCCTCCCTCTTCAAACAACTTATAGAAAGGCAAAGTGTAGACGCTTGTGAACTTATCGATATAATCATCAACCTGACGAGCCAAAAATCCTCGTGAAAGATAATAATAATTACCATTACCTGGATTCCATTCATATATCTTTAATTTGTTGATGTAATTATTTACATCCTCTACTGTTTCTGCTGGGATTCGGCCTATATTAATCTCAGGGAATATATCAAGATATTCTGCAGTAATTCCCTTAAGAGTAGCTTTTCCATCATATGTGCGTTCCCACTTTGAATTAAATTCAGCAAAATAAAAATCTGTTGGGTCTTGGTACTTTTCATCAGAACTTGTTTCATAAAATAATCGAATCGGCATTTCAGGATATTTGCCAAGCAAGAGCACATTTCGAGTACCATACATTCGATAGCAATATTTAATAAATTCTTTTAACCTTCCGGCATCATCTTTAAATCCGTCTGAATCTCCATTTGGAAATTGACTTAGCGCGTATGACAAGTTGAAAACTCTTGCCCCATATCCCATTACACGACGCATCGCAGCAAGCCGTTGAGCAGCATTACACAATTTATCAACTGCTATAATTATATAATCATAGTCCTCTTGATCTGTGGTAAGAGGAATTGCAATTGAAGGCGCATTTTCTTCTACAGCTTCAGGATTTACGACATACTTTTTTGTGTCTTCAAAACTATTTATACGGGCTTTGGAATTATACGTGGGTTCCATCCCCAACTCTTTCTCATCAGATGCAATCTGCCAGTTAATAGTAAGTTGAACCTGAGTGTACATTGACAAATCTTTGCCATTGTAAACAAACGGATTTATTGATACAGTTACTACTTGGTTTGTTCCGTACAGATAACCATTTTGACTTATCACTGCATCAGTTGATTTTAAAGACTGGTCTTTTTCACCATTTTGAAAAGTAGAGTCTTCCTCAACATACACAGCTAAAGGGGCCTGCAGATTGATGTCACTCGCCCCGATGAAGTTTGATTCAACGGTGAATCCGACTGCATTATAAGGTACAGAGAAAGTATAATTAATAATGGGGTAAACAGGTTCGTTATCAACGAATCTACTTACAGAATTCGGATAGTAGAGAACTGAAGACTTTAAGGAATCCTTTTCCTCGGTAATGATGTTCAACAAGGTCGGGTCTAATTGAGCCGTATAGCTTATTGACGCGAGAGATATTACCCTGCACATCAGTACGGCCAAGAGAAGCAATACTTTTTTCATGGTTATTAGGTTTGATCAATAATTTGAAACGAGATTTATTTAGTTCTTTACATCGGTTATGATAAGGTATGTCTGTTTCGTACAAAAAAATTGTTTTTAATATTTGAAAATTTGGTTTATATCCCCACCGCAAAGTTAAGCTTTATTTTGTATAAAAACAAAAAATAAAGTAATAAAAAGATCTATAGGTCATTTTTTGCATTCGGCCTATCACTGAAAATCCTTAACTGTATGCAATGTTTTCCTTTCCCAATTAATTTGTTCCGCTTTTATGCCTGGATTCGTCCTTGGTCGGATGGTATGGTTAAGGATTATTGTTTAAGACGCAGCTCGCTGGAGGTCATTTCGAGGGGAATGGCCGTGGTGACGTATTTATCGTATTCTTCCGGTGAGATATTGAAGAATTTGACGGTACGGACCGAGGGGTAGCGACGAAACCAGCCATCGAGGGTGCCATACCACTCGATGCTTTTAAAATCAGGATAACGGGTGACGGCTCTATGAAATTCAAACACAAAGGTTGAGGCCATTCTGGTAATGGTACGCTGACCATCGCGCCAGTTGACTATCGCGAAATAGCTTTTTGAAATGTTATACTCCGACGGATCTATGCGCTCGTGAGAGCTCACCGACATATTGTAGCCACATCGTTGGTTAATCTCGTTCATCATACGCACGAATGTGGGGCCGTGGTGTGTTTCCTCAACCTCGGCAAGCCAAAGATACATGTGAATCATTTCGTGTGCCAGGGTGTCGCGGTAGTCATTGTGTGTGCGGCAGTAGGCATTGCTTATGCGTATCTTGCATCGATTCAGGTTGTTGATACGCGGCCCGGTGGTATGAAGCGGATATACAAAGCATCCGAGCTGCCGGGAAGCATTGCCAATATGGAGATTCACACGCGGCAGGCGGTTGCCGAACGCATCGTGGTTGATTTCATTATAAAGGTTTATTAGATAAGGTAAGGTAAGTGAAACATTCATGATCAGTAAAGTTTTTCAAAATCTGATTTCGATAGCCCGGCAATGCTGTAACGGGCTTCATTTATATACAAGGAGTCGCCTATGCGACGGAATGGACCGAGGGTTACATCATCCCGGGTTATTATGAGCGTATCGACCTGAAGAAAGATTCCGTTGCGATGCATCGAAGTCGATATATGCGAGGCCACGCGGCTATATTCGCGATCATCGCATACCACCAGCGCTACGGCTCGTGAGTGATGACGAATAATAACCGTGGGCACCGACCCGCTGCGATGAATATATGCTTCTGATTCAGCACGGCGGTCGGCAAACAGCGGAGTGGCACACAGCACCAGCACCATAGGCACGGCAAACAGAAGAGCTGTGCGACGTTTCTCGGCCCGCGCCACTATCATAGCCAGTAGGACGGCTGAAATCAATGCCACTACCTGTCCTGCCGACAACGACACTCCGCCCATATTAGCACCCGGCACAGCGGCTATATATTCAAATATGCGTCCGGCTATGCCAGTGAGTGAATCAATGGCTTTATCGAGCCACAAGGCAGCGATGCCAAAACCACTCAGAATCAAACGCGCCACACCTATCCATATCACCGGTGCGATAAACATCACGGCCACAAAATTTGATACCACAAAAAGCAGCGGCATTGAATGGAAATAGTATATGAGCAACGGCGCTGTGGCCAGGACAGCTCCGAAAGGCAGCACAACCAGTTGTAGAAACCAATGCCGCCACTGCGACAGCCCCTGCTGGCGGAATATGCGATTGAATGCCACGATACCGGCAGTGGCGCACACTGATAACTGCAAGCCGGCAAGGAAGATGCTGAACGGCCATACACACGCTATGAGGGCGACGGCGACACACAGACTGTTGATACCGTCGGTGACTCCGCCGGTGATCAGTCCGGCCACGGTAACGCTGAGCATCAGCGCAGCCCGCACCACTCCGGGTGTCATTCCGGTGAGAAATACGAAACACCATATCGACACCAAAGCCACAATCAGTCGCACATTGCGAAGCTTTAAGGACAACCCCAATGGGAGAAGCAGTAATGAAATCATAGCATAGATAAACCCGACGTGAAACCCGCTGAGGGCAAGCACGTGGGCCGTGCCGGTAAGTCGGAAGTTGTCGCGGTAATCGGCCGGGAGGTCATCGCCGAGGCCCAGCAGGAGGGCATTGAGCAAACCGAACGATTCGGCCGACAGCCGGTTTTCGGCCAATAGGGCCGATAGCTTCATACGAAGCCTGAACCAATGTCCCTGAAAGCTGAGCGACCGCTCGGTAACCCGAATCATATCGGGCCACGCCGTGGCCGTGGCCGATACTCCTAAATTTCTATAGTATTCCTTTGCTCCGGGAAAAGCGGCTTGATCGAGAGGATACATACGCACCTGCGCGCGCACGGTGTTGCCGGGGCAGATAGCGCCGGGCATCTCGTTTTGACTTAGGGCAATATCAAATGGCGCGAGCCTCGAATATTCATCAGCTGAAATGGCTATACTATCCACGCGCAGGATGTATAGGGTGCGCGACGCCTTGGGAATCACCCGCATAATCCTACCCGACACAGCTAAATCTCTGCCGTATGGAAGTCCAACCGGAGCCGGCTGCGGGGAGTGAAGCTGAGCGGCACCCCACCCGATGGCTATGGCTATTATCAATGAGCCGGTGGCGTAGATACGATACAGGAGCAAGATCACTCCTGCAGCGAGTGCGCCAAGCGGAAGGAGTAAATTATCAAAGAGCGTCCATAAATATATACCGGCACATAATCCTGCGGCAGCAGGAAGCGCCGGTAACGAGGTCGTGACAGACCACCATCGGGCGGTATCTGTCACGCTCATGGTCACTCGATAGTTTCCAATACTACAAAGAGGCTCGACACGCTGATGATCACCCAAAGTGATACGGCAAGGATGAGCGGACGCACGCCTACGCTCTTAAGCATCTTGAATGTGAGCGACGCACCGATCATAAACAGTGTGAGCACCATACCGCGGCGGGCAATCCATACCATTACGGTAGTGAACCATCCGGGCAGGGAAAGATATGTATTGGCAATCATAGCCAGCACGAACAGGAAGATGAACCAGGGAATGGAGACTTTGCCGGTTTTGTCACGGAAAATGAACATAGTGGCAAAGGCCAAAGGTATGATCCAGAGGGCACGTGTGAGTTTGATGAGCGTGGCGGTCTGGAGCGCCACTTCACCGAACACTTCACCTGCACCTACCACCGACGAGGTGTCGTGGATAGCGATGGCCGCCCAGGTGCCAAACTGTGTCTGGCTCATATCCATCATGTGTCCCAGCGGGGGGAAGATAAACAGGGCGATGGAATTAAGGATGAATATAACACCGAGCGAGACAGCCATTTCATCGGTATCGGCTTTGAGCACGGGTCCCACGGCAGCAATAGCACTACCGCCACAAATAGCTGTGCCGGATGATATGAGGTATGCTGTCTTGCGATTGATATGCAGCCAATAGCCGAGCATAACACCCAGAGCCATAACTCCTATAACGGATACCACCGTGAACATCATACCTTCTGCACCGCTTTTAAGCGATTGCTCCACATTCATATTGAAACCGAGGCACACCACGGCTACCTGAAGCAGGTATTTGGAGCACTTTTTATTGAATTTAGGGAAGGGATTATCTAACGTGAAGGCATAAATCAGACCGCAAAGCAGCGCTATGGGTGCTGAAATCACCAGACCGCTGAGTCCGAACGCTCCGAAGGGAAAAAGAATTATCGCAGCTAAAGCAATGTATATCACTTTGGAGAGCATCGCTGTGGTGGCACCTTTTGATAAGTTGTTCATTTTTAAGAATTATTATTCAAGAAATTATTTGTTCCAGATGTTCCAGGAAACGAAAGCCTGAAGGAGCAGCATCTCAAGCCCGTTCTTTACTGTAGCACCGCGCTCGGCACTTTTACGCATAAAGAGTGTAATATCGGGATTATAAAGCAGGTCGTAGCAGATATGGTCGGGGGTGAGCAGATGATAAGGGATATCGGGACATTCGTCGACGTGCGGGTACATTCCCAGCGGGGTGGTATTCACGATCACGTGGTGAGTTGCCATCACCTCGGGGGTGAGCTCAGCGTATGTGAGCACACCGGGCGATTTTGTGCGCGATACCTTGATTGTGTCAAGTCCGAGCTTGCGCAAGGCAAATTCCACAGCCTTGGACGCGCCACCGGTACCCAAGATCAAAGCCCGGCGATGAATGTCGGGGTTGAGCATCGGGCGGATCGAATCACCGAATCCAATAGAGTCGCTGTTGTAGCCTTTAAGACTTCGGGAGCCGTCGGGTTGGTGAAAAACCTTGACAACATTTACAGCACCGATCTCGCGTGCCTCGGGATCGACAGCATCAAGGTATTCAAAAATCTGTTCCTTATATGGGATCGTGACGTTAAAACCTGCGAGGTTGCGGTTGGCAGCAATGATTTCGGCCAGATCTGAAATGCGTGGAATCTCGAAATTGACATATACAGCATCGATGTGCTCACTTTCGAATTTCTGATTGAAAAACGTATGCGAGAATGAATGGGTCAAAGGATAACCGATAAGACCGAAAACGCGTTTATAGTCGCTATTAGATTTCATATTACAAAGTTACAAAATATATTGGAAATCTGCCGCGTTTCACAAAAAAAATAAGCCTCCCGACATCGGATGACATCGGGAGGCTCGATATGGATTTGTAGGATTTATCGGATGAAGAATGTAGCAATTTCGCTGTTGGAAGCAATCTCGATCAGGGTGCTGTAGATGGGGCTTACAATACCCAGGAAGATGATGCCTGCAACGGCAATCCACATACCGAGGCGTTCGGAGCAGGCCGACTTGAAGTTGGCAATCTGACATTCGTCTTCGCTGATATACATTGCTTTTACAACCAGCAGGTAGTAGTAGAGCGAGATGATGGTGTTGATCATAGCGATGAGCACCAGAACGTAGATTGCAACCGAAGCACCCTGCAGCGCACCGGTGAAGATGAAGAATTTCGAGAAGAATCCTGCAAAGGGAGGAATACCGGCCAGAGAGAACATCGCCAGCATCATAACGAACGACAGGCGGGGGTTGGTCTTGGAGAGACCGCGATAGTCGTCCATAGATACCTTACCTGTGGCATTTTCGATAGCACCGATAACACCGAATGCGCCGAGGTTTGAGAAGATGTACACAAGGATGTAGAACATCATGGCAGCCAGACCCAGAGCGTTATAGGCAATCACACCCAGCATGATGTAACCGGCCTGCGAGATGGATGAGAACGCAAGGAAGCGCTTCATGTTACGCTGACGGATTGCAAAGAGGTTGCCGATAGTGATGGTGAGGATAATGAGAGCGTACATCATCCATTCCCATACCTGAGAGTAGACGGCTCCGAACACCTGAGCCATAACCACGAGGAAAGCGAATGCGGTGGCACCCTTGGAAATCACCGAAAGATATGAGGTGACAGAAGTGGGGGCACCCTGATATACATCGGCTGTCCAGAGATGGAAAGGCACGAGCGAGAGTTTGAAACCGATACCTGCGATTACAAATGCGATGGCGATTACAAGCATTGTGCTTTCGGCACCACAGATGGCCTTATAGATATTGGTGAAGTAAAGCGAACCGGTGAGACCATATACGAAGCTGAGGCCCATCATGAACACAGCCGACGAGAAAACGGCTGTGAGGATATATTTGATGGCGGCCTCGTGGCTTTCATAACGCTCCTTGTCGAATGCGACCATTGCCGCAAGGGGAAGCGATGCACATTCAAGACCGATGATGAACACCAGGAAGTGGCGTGCAGACACCATAAGGTACATACCGAAGAGGGTAACGAGCAGAAGTTCGTAGAACTCGCCGCGACGCATAATCATAAATTCGCCGTTGGCCCATTTGATTGATTGAATGAGCACGATTACGACACCGATATTGAGGATACCTTTGATTGCAGCTACCACGGGCGATGTAACATACATACCACCGAAAGCTTCAAAATCGCAGGCTGAGCCGAGGCAGTGGCAGCAGAAACCACCGACAGTGGCAAGGAGCATCAGCACTACTGTGAAAACCGGCAGAGCTTTCTGAGAGCCGCGAGGCATGAACGTGTCGTAGAGGAACACAAGCAGAAATACGCACAGCAGCGCGATTTCTTGCTTCATTGCTAAAAATTGAGAATAATCCATAGTTTTGCAGTCCTATTAGTTCATGCCTAACACGCTGAAGATAGCGGGCTTGAAGGTGAAGTTGATCAGGTTATTGAAGAAGTTGGGGAAGCAGCCGATAGCAGCCACGCAAACGATGAGGGTGACTGTCGAGAGGCGTTCCCACCAGGTAGCATCGGTGAGCTGACGATGATGGTCGTCGTGCACGGGGCCGAAGAGCAGTTTGCCCACAACTCGCAGGATGTAGACTGCGGTGATCACGATAGAGCAGCAAGCGATGAGGGTGAACACCAGACGCAGCGAACCATGACCGGCGAGATAATCGGTCATACCGGCCTGGAAAGAACCGACGAAGATAGTCATTTCTGCCACAAAGCCGCTGAGACCGGGAAGGCCGAGCGATGCCATACCGGCGATTACGTAGCATACAGAGAGGTAAGGCATAATCTGCATCATACCGCCCATTTCTGTAATTTCGCGGGTGTGTGTGCGTCCGTAGATCATACCGATGAGGGCGAAGAACAGAGCTGTCATCAGACCATGCGAAAGCATCTGCATGATAGCACCGGTCATTGCTGTTTCGTTGAGCATGAGGATAGCGAAAAGTACAAGACCGCAGTGGCTCACTGAAGAGTAAGCATTGATATATTTAAGGTCGGTCTTGACGCAAGCACAGAATGCACCGTAAACTACAGAGATACCTGTAAGGATGAGGAAGATCCATGAGAGTTCGTGAGCAGCCTGGGGCATAGTGTAGATAGCTACACGGAAGCAACCGTAACCGCCGAGTTTCATAAGCACACCGGCGTGAAGCATCGAAACGGCTGTGGGAGCAGAAGCGTGACCGTCGGGCGACCATGTGTGGAAGGGGAACATAGCACCGAGCACACCGAAACCAACGAAGGTAACCGGGAAGAGGAACGACTGCCAGCCGTGGGGGATAGAAGCGTTGTTTACGATTTCAAGAAGATTCCAAGTGAGCTGGCCGCCTTCGGGAGCCGAGTGGTAATAGATACCGATAAGACCCATCATAAGGAAGGCAGAACCGCCCATCAGCATCAGGGTGAGCTTCATGGCAGAATAGTTCTTGTTGCCAGAACCCCAGACACCGATCAGAAGGTACATCGGAATCAGAGCCACCTCGTAGAACATGAACATTGTGAACATATCAATCGAGAT
Source organism: uncultured Bacteroides sp. (assembly GCA_964531245.1). Lineage (GTDB taxonomy): Bacteria > Bacteroidota > Bacteroidia > Bacteroidales > Muribaculaceae > CAG-873. The sequence continues at coordinate 19,442 of CAZHDH010000046.1, forward strand.
GAAGAAGCCGAATACACCCACCGACAGGAGGATGAGCCAAAGGAAGAATGCTTTGGGCTGCTTGATGGTCCATGAAGCGAAAGAACCTGCGAATACAATGATTGAAGAAAGAAGCAGCATTGCAATCGAGATACCGTCGACACCCACAGCCAGATGAATATTCAGCGGGGCAAACCAAGTCCAGGAATCGGTGAACAGCATAGGAGCATCGTTTCCTGCGGCACGCATATCAAGATATTGCAGCAGAGTCACCACAGAGAGGGCTATCAGGCCGATAGAACCGACCACAGCCACGACCCGGATTTGCTTGATGTCGCGGCAGAGAGCCAGCAGACCCAGCATAACCAGGGGGATGACTACGAAATATATTAATATATTTTCAAACATGTTGAATTATTTTTTCGAAATGTGATCGGATTGATTAGATTAAGCACAGAACGGTGATACCGCCGAGCAGGAGCGCTCCGATGATATAGATGAAGACATACATCTGCATCTGGC
>CAZHDH010000047.1:0-19794 GCA_964531245.1 uncultured Bacteroides sp.
GAAAAAGGGTCTGGAATTTAATGTGAACTGGGTGTATCCCTTCCGGCTCACTACATTTCTGGAACCCGCCGAGGTGGATTGGCGCATCAAGCCTGAAGAACTTACATACGACCCGCGGCTGGCCACGCCGGTATTTGTAAACAATAACCATAACGTAAAAAATCAATGGAAGCTGCTGATGCGCATAGGCCGCAGCGGTAAGCGTCAGGAGCACGCGTACTCGCCGGCACATATCGAGCGCGACCGTTTCGGCGAATATTTCGCACGGCTTTTCCGCCCGACGGCTGTGCTTCAAAATGCCATCGATGAGCAACAAAAAGCCATAGGGGGCACTTACGTATCAATAACTTTCCGCTTCCAGCAGCTTCTGGGCGACTTTAAAGAAGGCAATTTCCCTACCCTTGCGGCAGCAGAGCAGCAACGCCTGCTTGACCGCTCGATAGCTACAATCGAGGAAATCAGACGCCGGCATCCCGAAGTTGACCGTATCCTCGTAACCTCAGACAGCGGCCGTATGTTGCAGGCGGCTGCCGAACTGCCATACGTGTACACCATCCCCGGCAAATTGATACACATGTCGTTCACCGACGAAAGCGAAGCCGAAATGAGTCATCTGAAGGCTTTCCTCGATTTCTTTATGATCGGAGGAGCGCGGAAGGTGTATTTCGCCCAAGCACCGGGCATCTACGGCAGCACATTTGCCCACACCGCGTCGCGTCTGCACAAGGCACCATACCAGGTTATAGACATCGTGTGAGGTAAGCAGAGCGGCTTTAATGCAGATTGGACTCCCGGTGCGGTGGGTACAGGGCTTAATGTATGTACGCCGAGCGGTACCACTCATTTGTAGAGTGATACCGCTCGGCGTGCGTTTAGTGTCTTATCAGAATGCGCGTTCCACCAGTTCGGAAAGTTGGGTTATTGTTTTCTTACCGCTTTCGCGCATCAGTTCCTGGCCTTCCTTGAAGATAATGTATGTAGGATAAGCTGTGATTCGGAAATCCTGACTTACACGGTTATTGAAAGGATTGTCGAAATGCACGATGTTTGCCTTGCCGTCATATTTGACGCGCAATTGCTCAACGAGCTGTTTTACTTCTTCAACTTCGGGCTTGTCGGCATGAGCAAAAGCGACGAGCGTAGGGATTTTTTCATTGATGATTTCTTCGAGGTGTTTCATATCGTTATGTATTTATATTCTGCATAAATAACACCCGACGGGTGTATAGAGTTTTCACGAGGGCTTTATTTTAGAGCAGGAGGGAGGATGGTGGGTTTGCGAGTATCATTTATTTGTTGTAACTTTGTGTGTTTTAAGTTACTCTAATAAACATCTATATATGTTATTGTCGATGACGGGCTTTGGCAAAGGTGTTGCCGAGGCTAATAACAAGAAATATACCGTAGAACTCAAGAGCTTGAATTCAAAACAATTGGATATGAATTCGAGAGTGCCTCACCAGTTGCGTTCCCTGGAATTGGAAATGCGATCGGCTGTGGCTCACGCTTTGCTGCGAGGCAAGGTGGATATGACTGTGAGTATCGAGGCACTTCCGGGCGCAACGTGTCAGGCACAGCTGAATGTGCCGGTGCTTGAAGGGTATCGCCGTCAGGTGTCTGATGCCTGCAAAGCACTGGGTGTGGCCGAGCCGACCGACTGGATGCCGCTGCTGATGCGAATGCCGGACGTAATGATTTCAGAACAGACCGAGGATGATTCCGAGGCAGTTAAAGCCGCTGTAATGAGCGCTCTGAGCGAGGCTATCGAGGGGCTAACAGCGCATCGTCGCGCCGAGGGTGAACGCCTGGAAAGCTTCTTTGCGGAGCGTATCAAGGGTATTTCCGATTTGCTCGTAGAGGTGGCTCCGTATGCCGAGGAGCGTGTGCCGGCTATCCGCGCCCGCATCGAGGAGGCCCTGACCAAGATACCTGTGGCAGAGCTTGATAAGGGCCGTCTGGAGCAGGAAATGATATTTTATATCGAGAAACTGGATGTAAACGAGGAGCAGCAGCGCCTTAGCCAACACCTGCGCTATTTCATGGAAACTATGGAGGCAGAAGCCGGTCAGGGTAAAAAGCTGGGGTTCGTGGCACAGGAAATGGGTCGCGAAATCAATACCTTGGGTTCAAAGAGCAATCAGGCCGACATGCAGCGCATAGTGGTGCGTATGAAGGACATCCTTGAACAGATTAAGGAGCAGGTTCTCAACGTATTATGACCAACGGAAAGCCGACAGTGTGCATAGCCACGGGCACCCGTGCCGACTGGGGTCTTCTGCAACCGATAGCAGCGGAATTGCAGCGGCGCGCGCGGGTGGATGTAGTGGTAATGGCTACCAATATGCACCTGTTGGGGGCTTACGGAAACACTATCGACGAGATCCGGCGCGCGGGTTTTGAACCATCGGCACTGATTCCCATCTATCCCGAGGGGAGCGCGACGGAACCGACCGACGACCTATCGCGCGCCCGCGCCACCGGCCTATGCGTGACATTAGCAGCAGAAGCCCTTGACGCGATGAAGCCTGATGCCGTTGTAATACTTGGTGACCGCTACGAGATGCTGGCCATAGCCACGGCCGCGGCCATGCTGCGCATACCGCTTGTGCACTTGTGCGGGGGCGAGATTACCGAGGGCGCCATTGACGACAAGCTACGCCATGCCATAACCAAACTGGCCGGGTTGCACCTTGTGGCAACCGAAGAGTATCGCCGACGTGTGGTGCAGATGGGTGAAGACCCCGAAGCGGTGATAAACATAGGAGCACCCGGGGTGTGGAACCTTATGCATCAGCCACTTATGAGCCGGGCTGAGCTGGCCGAGAGCCTCGGGGCCGACCTCAGCGGGCCGTTTGCGGTAGTGACCTATCACCCCGCCACGCTTGCCGATGGCGACCCCGCCACGCTATGCCGGCAGATGTTTCGCGCCCTGGACCGCTTTCCCGAACTGAATCTGATAGTCACCTATCCCAACAACGATGCCGGCAGCTATGCTATCATACAGGTAATCAACGAAGAAGCCACAGCGCAGCCGGGGCGTATCACACTGATAAAATCGTTGGGAATGAAGCGATACCTTTCGGCTATCACCCACGCTGCAGTGGTGGTGGGAAATTCGTCGAGCGGTATCATCGAAGTGCCCGCGGCCGAGACCCCGGTGGTGAATATAGGCAGCCGTCAACGCGGCCGGCTACATTCGCCCTTAGTGATAGACTGCGGCGACACGGCCGAAGAAATAGCATCGGCAGTGGAAATGGCTCTGACACCAGAATTTCGCGCCACGCACGCGGGATTGCCCAACCCATACAGCCGCCCCGACACACCCGAGGCCGCTGCAGAAGCTATAGAACAATTTGCCTTGACCGGCACCACCGTCAAACACTTTCACGACTTATGAAGCCATTGTTCATCATACCGGCACGAGGGGGCAGCAAAGGCATCCCCGGCAAGAATATCCGCCCATTTTGCGGAAGGCCACTGATCACGCTGGCCATAGACGGGGCAATGGCTTGTTGCGATGACCCAGCGCGCATCATCCTGTCAACCGATTCGCCCGAAATAGCAGCCGTGGCTGCCGAACACGGACTGCCGGTGCCATATATGCGCCCGGCACACCTGGCGAGCGACACCGCCCCTACGCGCGATGCACTGCTGCACGCGATGGACTGGGCCGACGCCGAGGGTATAGACTATGATTGCGTGGTGCTCCTGCAACCGACATCGCCCCTGCGCAGAGCCGAAGACATTAGCGGCGCAATGGCTCTATATACGCCCGATGTGGATATGGTGGTAAGCGTGACGCCAGCGGATGCCAATCCGTATTACAACCTTTTCGAGGCCGACGACCGCGGATTTCTGCACGTGAGCAAAGGCGACGGCAGCTACACACGCCGCCAGGATGCGCCGCCGGTGTGGGAATATAACGGAGCGGTGTATGTGATAAATCCGCAAAGCCTGCGCAAAACGTTGATGAGCAGGATGGAACGGATAGTGCCATACCCGATGCCGCGCGAACGCTCCGCCGACCTGGATACCCTGAGCCAATGGGCGGCGGCCGAGGAACAATTCAAAAACCAACCCTCTCTCTGATTTGTTAAAACTAAAGGTATGACTGCCCTTGACAAGCATATAATCTCGGCCGACGCCACTGTGCTCGACGCCCTCGACCGCCTGAACCGGCTGTCGGGCAGCTCAATGACGCTTTTTGTGACCGCTGAGGACGGTAGGCTTGCCGGCACGCTCACCGATGGCGATGTGCGCCGGGCACTGCTGCGAGGTGTATCGCTTGATGCGCCGGTATCCCATGCCGTGAACCGCAATTTCAAGTGGCTGGGAGCAGACGCGCCGGCAGATGCGCGCGTGGGCGAGCTGCGACGTATGCGTCGCGGAGGCATAGATATGGTGCCGGTGGTGGATGCAGCCGGATGTGTGACCGAAATAATAGATTTACGGGTGACGAACACCCGACTGCCCCTGCGCGCCCTGCTTATGGCAGGAGGAAAAGGTGAACGCCTGAGGCCGCTGACACTCGACTGCCCCAAACCCCTGCTGCAGATTGAAGGCAAAGCCATCATAGATTATAATGTGGAGGCGCTGGCAGCGTGCGGCATTGATGACATCACCGTGGCAACCGGTTATCTGGCCGAAAAGATTTACAGCCATTTCGAGGAGGCGGTGGCAGGGGTGCGCGTGAAATGCGTGCGCGAGACACACCCACTGGGCACCATAGGAGCGGCGACGATGCTTCCGCGCAAAACCTCGGGGGCGACGCTGGTAATGAATTCCGACCTGATCACCACCATATCATTCGAGGAACTTTATCTGCGCCACTGCGAAACCGGCGCCGACATCACTGTGGCAGTGATACCGTATCAGGTGGCTGTGCCATTTGCCATCCTGAATTTCGATGGCGACCGCGTGGTGGGACTTGAAGAAAAGCCGTCGTACTCATATTACGCTAACGCAGGAATTTACATAATTAACAACACAGTGCTGGATAGCCTGGCGCCCGACACGCGCACCGATGCCACCGACCTGATCGAGGCCACCATAGCGCGCGGCGGCCGCGTGGCCCACTACCCCATCAAGGGTCTGTGGATCGACGTGGGCTCACCGGTGGATTTCCGCCATGCCGCCGAGTTGCTCCAGCACCATAAAACTCTAAGCCATGGCAGATTCTAACTTTATCGACTATGTAAAAATATTATGCCGCTCGGGTAAGGGCGGTGCGGGTTCGCGTCATTTCTATCGTGCGAAATATGTGCCCAAAGGAGGACCCGACGGCGGCGACGGCGGTCGTGGCGGCCATATAATCCTGAGAGGCAATGCCCACATGTGGACCCTACTACCGCTCAAATATCGCCGACATATCTATGCCGGCAACGGACAGAGCGGCTCGGGCGGACGATCGTTTGGCAAAGACGGCGAGGACATCACCATTGACGTGCCCTGCGGCACCGCGGTATTTGATGCCGAGACCGGACAATTCCTGACCGAAGTGACTTACGACGGGCAGCTGGTGAAACTGCTGCGCGGCGGTCGCGGCGGCCTGGGCAACTGGCACTTCAAATCATCGACCAACCGCACCCCGCGCTATGCCCAACCCGGCGAACCGGCGATTGAGAAAAGCATCATACTTGAACTGAAAGTGCTGGCCGATGTGGGTCTTGTGGGATTTCCCAACGCAGGCAAATCCACCCTGCTCAGCTCGGTATCTGCCGCACGCCCCAAAATTGCCGATTATCCATTCACCACAATGGAACCCCAGCTTGGCATCGTGGACTATCGCGGCGACCGTTCATTCGTAATGGCCGACATCCCGGGTATTATCGAGGGAGCGAGCGAAGGCAAAGGATTGGGTCTGCGATTCCTGCGCCACATAGAGCGCAACGCCGTGCTGCTATTCATGGTGCCAGCCGATGCCGACGATATAGCCAAGGAATATGAAATACTGCTCAACGAATTAGCTCAGTTTAACCCGCAACTGCTTGACAAACATCGCATCTTGGCTATCTCGAAATGCGATATGCTTGACGACGAACTGATTGAGGAAGTGCGCAAGACCTTGCCCGAGGGCATTCCTCACGTATTCATCTCGGCTGTGACAGGTATGGGTATTCAGGAACTCAAAGACGTGCTATGGCGCGCTATCACAGACGATTCCAACCGTCTGACCGCCTCGGATGCCGCACACCGCGACCTTGATGCCGCCCACCGCGATCCCAAAGAAGATGAATTTATCTTTGAATATCAACCCGGCGAGGACGATGAGGAGGAAGCCGAAGACCTGCAATCAATCTCAGCCGAAAGCTGGGGCGACGACATCGACTATGACACCTCTAATTTCTGGGACGAAGAAATCCCCGACGAAGAGGTGCAGGAAGATGTTGAGGAAGACGACGATACACTCGACGAAAAATGACCCTATCGGAGCTGAACCGGCATATTATCGAGACATTGACGCCGCAGCTCGGGCAATCGGAAGCCCGGGCCACGGCCCGTCTGCTGCTCGAGGATGATTTGGGCGTGACCCAATCGGCTCTGGTGCTCAACCCCGACCGGGTGCTCGAACCCGAAACTCCGGCGCGCTTCGACCGCTACCTGAGCCGGATTATTTCCGGAGAACCACCACAGTATGTCATGGGCACAGCACGGTGGATGGGTATGGACATAGCCGTGACACCCGATACGCTTATTCCAAGGCCCGAGACGGCAGAGCTGGTTGACCTCATCACCGATGATTACAGCGCGGCTGACCTGCGCATTGCCGACCTATGCACCGGCAGCGGATGTATAGCCGTGGCGCTTGCCCGCGCACTGCCCTTCGCACACGTGGATGCGGTGGATATAAGCGACGGGGCCATAGCCATCGCACGAAAAAATGCAGCGCTTGCACCGGCCGGGGCGGTAAACGTGCTGAAAGCTAATATTTTACAGGATATTCCCGGCACGGATTCCTACGACATAATAGTGTCGAATCCGCCATACGTGCTCGAAGGCGAAATGGCCGGAATGGAGCCGCGTGTGATAGACCACGAACCGCATATAGCCCTATTTGTGCCTGATGATGACCCTCTGCGCTTCTATCGCGCCATAGCCGACAAAGCCCGCAATCGGCTGAAGGCCGGCGGCACACTGTATTTTGAAATCAATCCGCTCGAAGTTGACAATCTGAAGCAGATGATGTCGGGTTATGGTTTCGATACAGAATTTATACGCGACGCTCAGGGAAAACAGCGCTTTATTAAAGCCCGAATCAAGCAATGAGTGCATTTATAAAGCGCAAACCCTTGACAGCAGACGCGGCCAAAAGCCGCGCGGAGGCATTGTGTGCCAAAGCCGAACACTGCCGCGGCGAGATTCGCAAAAAGCTGCTGGGCTGGGGCATTTTCCCGGCAGAGGCAGAACGCATTCTGGACGCCCTGGAAGCCGACCGCTACATAGATGACCAACGGTTTGCACGGGCCTTCACCCGCTCAAAGGTGCTTTTCAACCGCTGGGGCCGTCGAAAAATCGCATTCGCCCTGTGGCAGAAAGGAGTGAGCAAGGCAGATATAGCATACGGCGCAGAACAAGTAGAGGAAGAAGAATACCTCGAAGCACTGCGCGCCGTGGTAGCAGCCAAGCGTCGCTCCACAGCCGATGCCGACACCTACGAGGGACGTACCAAGATATTCCGGCACGCATTGCAGCGCGGTTTTGAAAGCGACCTGATTGCTGCGGAATTGCGTCGCCAAGCCACAAACACAGACCAATAATCACACACGATGATACAACTCACCAAAGCACTACGCCGCGAAATATCAGACCTTGCAAAAGCTAAGGGACGCCGCACATCCCGCGCATTTATGGCAGAAGGAACCAAATGTGTACTTGACACAATGGCGGCTTTCCGCCTGCGATACCTCATCGCCACCCCTGCATGGCTGGCCGAACATGCTGCGATATGCCCGGCGGATACCGAAATGATAATTGAGGCAAACCGCGGCACCATAGGTGAAATGTCGTCGATGACGCTCGCGCCGGATGTGCTGGCGGTGTACGATTTGCCGCAAGAGCCAGCATTTGAACCCGAAAAACTCACAGGATTACTCGTGGCAATAGACCGCGTGCAGGATCCCGGCAATCTCGGCACCATAATGCGCACGGCCGATTGGATGGGTGTGGATACCATTCTTGCGTCGGGCGATTCGGTGGATTGTTTCAACCCCAAGGTGGTGCAAGCGACTATGGGTGCAATATCCCGGGTAAAAGTGATATACGGCGATCTGCCCGAGATGCTGCGTGCCCTGACCGGCCGAATGGCTGTGTGCGGCACCTTCCTGGGGGGCGAAAACGTTTACACCGCTGAGCTTCCGACAGATGCGGTTGTGGTTATGGGAAATGAAGGGTCGGGAATCTCACCCGAGGTGGAGCAATGCGTATCGCGTCGGTTGCTCATACCGTCGTGGCCACCGGAACGTCCCACCTCAGAATCGCTGAATGTCGCTACGGCCACAGCCATAGTGCTATCCCAATTCCGCGCCCGATTATTCACCAAGTAAATTCCTAAAATGGCCAAAACCAAATACAAATCAATGTGGGTATGCACATCCTGCGGCGCGTCATCGCCCCGATGGATTGGCAAATGCCCAGCCTGCGGCGAATGGAACACTATGGTGGAAGAAAAAGTAGCCACCACACCGTCGCGTTCACCATCGCCCGTGAGTGCCCGCGATTCCAAAGCTGTGGCTCTCAACGATATAACCACATCTGACACACCACGAATCAAACTTCCCTCGGGCGAACTCAACCGGGTGCTCGGCGGAGGCCTGGTGCCCGGCGCACTGGTGCTCATCGGGGGTGAACCGGGTATAGGCAAATCGACGCTTGTGCTCCAAAACCTGCTGTCGATCAAGTCAAAAGACATCCTCTACGCCTCCGGCGAGGAGAGCGCTACGCAGCTGAAACTGCGTGCCGACCGCATAGGCCGTGGCTCCGACAATCTATATATCGTATGCGAAACATCGCTTGAAAAAATCTTCGAGCATATTGAAAATGTCAAACCCGGCATTGTGGTGGTCGACTCGATTCAGACCATCGCATCCGATATACTGGATTCATCGGCAGGCAGCGTGAGCCAGGTGCGCGAGTGTGCGGCTCAGTTGCTCAAATACGCCAAAGACACCGGTGTGCCCGTGCTGCTCATCGGGCATATCACCAAGGAGGGTTCGCTGGCGGGGCCTAAGGTGCTGGAACACATAGTGGATGCCGTGCTGCAATTCGAGGGCGACAATCAATATATGTACCGCATCCTGCGCGCAATCAAAAACCGTTTCGGAAGCACCTCGGAAATCGGAATTTACGAAATGGGGCAGAAAGGCCTGCGCGAAGTGCTTAATCCGGCCGAATTGCTGGTAAGCGTGGCCGATGAAAGCCTGAGCGGGGTGTGTATAGGTGTTACGGTCAAGGGGGCACGTCCGTTTCTTATCGAGGTTCAGGCCCTGGTGAGCACGGCGGCTTACGGCACACCGCAACGCTCTGTCACCGGGTTTGATGCCAAACGAATGAATATGCTGCTTGCGGTGCTCGAAAAACGTGTAGGATTCAAACTCGCCGCCAAGGACGTATTCCTGAACATAGCCGGGGGCATAAAAGTGGCCGATCCGGCGCTTGACCTTCCGGTGATATGCGCCATACTGTCGAGCAATTTCGACACAGCAGTGCCACATAATATCTGTATGGCCGGCGAAGTGGGACTATCGGGCGAGATACGCCCGGTGGCTCGCATAGAACAACGCATAGCCGAGGCAAACAAGCTGGGAATGGAGCGCATCATCGTGCCCCGCGGCAATCTAAAAGGCATCGACCTGACGGGGATGAACATCAAGATTTCGGAAGTGAGCCGCGTGGATGAAGCCTTCAGGCTGCTATTCTCATAAAGTGCCGCTGATGGTGTCGGCCTCAATAACCAGGCGCCGTGGTGCGGGAATGGTATAGGTAAACGAGAACGTACCAGTAAACAGCTGACCGCGAGCACCGAATCCCGGAATATACCAGGGTTGCCCATGCTCATTTTTGCTTTGGTTGATAGGGGTATGCACCCTTACCATCCACCCGGCCGACAGCGGACCATAGAGCCGCACACGCAGCCCCAGACAGAATTCGAACCATCCTGTCACCGAATTTTGCAGCGGGAGTTGAAAAGCGGCTGTGGGTCCCCAGTAGCCCGGCGACGGTGTAACATCATCCAATCCCCATTTGAAGGCAGAAAAGCCATATCGCACACCGGCAAAGAATTTGTAATCGGGATTTGAATTATAAAGGAAATTATAATCCATACCGATTTTGAAATATGCGCTAAGCGGCGAGCGATATGTATAATCCATACCCGAAGGGGTGCGACGCGCCGCGCCCAATCCGGCCTCGAACGCCGGAAAATAGCGATTGTGCAGGTTGACATCTGCCCCGAAACCGATGATACCGAATTTCTGGCCGAAGGCGCGCATCAGGGGGTCCCAGACATCCACCGAAATATCCACGCCGTTGTAAAGCGGGAATTGCATGCGGGGCACCTTGCGGATAGGTACTGAATCGATCCATTGGTCGCCGGTAACGGTGTCGGTGTACACAATGGCGCCATCGTCGCGATGATGATGGATGCTGCGGGCGCGGAAAGCCGCGTTGATGCGCGAGGTGTCGCCACGGGTCTGGTTGACGGCCTGTGTGGTGGTGGCGGCATTATTGACCGGACTCACCTTGGGGCGCTGACGCCGGGCGGGTTCGTTGGCCGTAACCGCCGCAGCGGCCACGCATACAGCCAAACAGAGCGGAATGAATCGCATTGACCTCATCGTGTCGCGCCCTCCCCGGCATCAGATGTTCTGAAAAAAATCTTGATACGTTCGATATCCGTATTAGTAATGAGCGAGTCGGTGAGGCCGATGGAATCAATCAGATTGCGGGTATAGTCGACCCCTGTGATGCGATAAGCGTACATTGCGCCACACGCTTCAGATGCAAAATATGGGAATGCGCGGTAGTAAATCAGAATATCGTCTGTCACACCGGCGTCCGCCAGCTCCTTATACATATATTTAATCTGCCATTCCACCATATCGGCAGCGGGGTTCATGGGCAGGTAAACCTGAGAGTGTGAACCGTGGCCCATCAGCAATGAATCGTTTGGAGCACCGATACCATAAATTTCAAGCGAATCCAGCGCCACCTGTTGGTATGTGGCCGACGAATAGAATCCGGCAAGAGGAATCGAGCTGCCATTGTCAAGACATCCCGTCGAGTTACATCCTGCCATAGCCGCAGCCACGGCCGTCGCACCTATCCACCAGAGAGTCTTTCTCATAACTTACCGAATCGGATTATTTCAGCGGCGTCCTTACGCTTTTTCTCAGGCACGACATCGGTGGCCGGATAACCTATGGGAATCAGAGCCACGGGTTCCAGATTATCGGGAACATTGAAGGCATCGCGTATCACAGTAAGGTCAAAATTGCACACCCAGCAGGTGCCCAGGCCCAGCGATGTAGCAGCCAGACAAATATGCTCGATGGCTATCGAGAGGTCGACATCGGTGTGATCCTTGCCATCGGCAGGTCGGTGCCAGGCGGCTTCGTGATCGCCGAAAGCAATTATACAAGCCGGAGCAGTGGTCATCCACTCGCGGTTGTAAGCCTTGCGGACGGCCTGCATACCTTCAGGTGAATCAACCACAAGAAACACCCATGGCTGACGGTTGACAGCCGACGGAGCCAGCCGGGCAGCATCGAGCACAGCGTTAAGCAAATCGCGCTCGACGGTGCGGTGGGGCTGATAAGCCCGGCAGGAATATCGCCGCTCCAACAGTTGCATCAGCGCGGCGTAAGAATTGAAATCAGGCTTCACGGCTTATTTCGTCATTAATTTCGTAATCGTTTCGTTTGGGTGAGTTGCGGGCAATAAGTTCGCCCACAAACCCGGCCAGGAACATCTGGCTGCCGAGCAACATAAGGGTAAGCGCCAGATAGAAATATGGCGAGGAGGTCACCAGCGTGTAATGATGTCCGTGGTTCATAGCCCACAGCTTTCCGAACCCCACTACCCCCACAGCAATAAAGCCCAGAATGAACATAAGGCTTCCGAGCAAGCCGAAGAAATGCATGGGTTTGCCGCCGAATTTGCCTGTGAACCACAGTGTGGCAAGGTCAAGATAGCCATTGACAAAGCGATCGAGCCCGAACTTAGTCGAGCCATATTTGCGAGCGCGGTGCTGCACAACCTTTTCGCCAATGCGATTAAAGCCGGCGAGCTTGGCCAGATATGGCATATAGCGGTGCATATCTCCATAGACCTCGATGTGTTTCACCACCGTGGAGCGGTAAGCCTTGAGCCCGCAGTTGAAATCGTGCAGGTTCTTAATGCCGGTGACGCGGCGGGCAGTGGCATTGAAAAGCTTGGTAGGGATGGTTTTTGACAGCGGGTCGTATCTTTTTTTCTTATAACCGCTCACCAGGTCGTAGCCATCCTCGGTAATCATGCGGTATAGTTCGGGAATTTCGTCGGGCGAGTCCTGCAGATCGGCATCCATGGTAATCACGACATCGCCGCGGGTGCGTCCGAAGCCGGTGTTCAAAGCCGGCGACTTGCCGTAATTGCGTCTGAACGACACACCGCGCACCTGGGGATACCGGGCGGCGAGGTCCTGGATTACCTGCCAGGAGCGATCGGTAGAACCGTCGTTGACAAAAATTATTTCGTACGAAAATCCGTGCTCGTCCATCACGCGTTTGATCCACGCTGCAAGTTCGGGCAAAGATTCCTCTTCGTTATATAAAGGTACGACAATTGAAATATCCATAATTTACGGTATTTGACGGTTACGGCCGGTGCGTCGCACGATGGCAGCATACACCATAGACAGAAGCGAACCCGAGAAAACAGCGGCATAAATCAGCTCAAGAGCGCAGTCGACGGGCGTGGGGAGAGCGTTGGCGTCGGATAGCTTACGCAGTGTTTCGGCCAAGGTGCGGGCATCCGGATCGGGGATATTGCTGTAAATATCCACCACCTGATTCACCATATAGTGCATAAAATCAGGCTGCCACCAGCGCAAAGCCGCAGCCACAGCCGCGCCCATAATCAGGGCGCCGAAAAAGAATGAGCAGATGCCCGTGAGCCACAGAGCCGAAAAGCTATAAGAGGGATTGCGTCTGAACGCACTTCCGATAATGAAGTATGCGATTACCGGCACCGCGACACACGCCACCAGCGATGGCAAGCCCCAAAAAGGAGCATACACGGCCGCCCCGATCATAAAGACGGCAAGCACCATCACCGGACCCAAAACGAGCCCTCCGCGCGCGCCGATGACATATACTGATTCTGTTGTTTGGTTCATAGACTGCAAAGGTAAGCAAAAAACGCCGTATTTCAACAATATATTCCGGAATTTTGACACGAATTTTGACATCTACATCGGTTTGATTATTTTTTGCATATTCCAGCGGCTCACACACGTGTAATAACTAACTTTTATTTTCATCATTCATTTTTTTATTGTAACTTTGCGAGGTATTTATTTTACGCAGATATTAAGCTTTAACTATAATAGAAATCGTTATGTATCAACGTCAAGTACCCTTCGTTGAGGCCGTAAAGATGGCACTGCAACAAAATTACTGCAACTTTTCCGGTCGCAGTTCCCGCTCTGAATACTGGTGGTTCTGGCTCTTTGGAATCCTGGGTTCATTCATCATAACTTGCATCTTCGGTCGTGGAACTGCAGGCCCAATTGTGAGTGGTGTGTTTGGACTCGCAATCCTTCTCCCCTCGCTGGGCGTTGCCGTACGCCGTATGCACAACATCGGTCGCTCGGGTTGGTGGTACTTGATTAATCTGATTCCATTCGTGGGTCAGGTTATATGGGTCGTCTGGTGCTGTAAGGATAGCGAAATGCACCCCAATCAGTATGGCCCCGTGCCCAACGTTGTAGCTTGACATCAGTTCATATCATGGCAGAAATTAAAGAAAATGAAACTATAGAGACCCGTGGTCTCAATTTTGTAGAGCAGGAAGTGGCCAACGACCTGCGCGAGGGTAAGAATGGCGGTCGCCTCAACACCCGTTTCCCACCCGAACCCAACGGCTACCTGCACATCGGCCATGCAAAGGCTATATGCATGGACTTTGGTGTGGCTGAAAAATTCGGCGGCACATGTAACCTGCGTTTCGACGACACCAACCCCGTAAAGGAAGACGTAGAATACGTCGACTCTATACGCGAGGATATCCACTGGCTCGGCTTCGACTGGGGCAACCGCGAGTATTATGCTTCGGACTATTTCCCCCAGCTGTTTGACCTTGCCTGCCGTATGATCAAGGAAGGCAAGGCTTACGTGGACGATCAGACCTCGGAACAGATTGCCGCTCAGAAGGGTACACCCACGGTGCCCGGCACCCCCAGTCCCTACCGCGACCGCAGCCCCGAGGAAAATCTGGATCTGTTCATGCGCATGAACGCCGGCGAATTTCCCGACGGAGCGCGTGTGCTGCGTGCCAAGATTGATATGGCATCAGACAATATGCACTTCCGCGACCCCATTATGTACCGTATCATACATCACCCCCATCACCGCACCGGTTCGAAATGGAAAGTGTATCCGATGTATGACTTCGCACACGGCCAGAGCGACTATTTCGAGGGTGTGACACATTCGATCTGCACTCTGGAATTTGTGCCTCACCGCCCGCTCTACGATTATTTCGTAAATGAACTGGCAGATGAGACCTACCGCCCCCGGCAGATTGAGTTCAACCGCCTCAACCTCACATATACCGTGATGAGCAAGCGCAAACTGCTCACCCTGGTAAAAGAAGGCCTTGTGAGCGGCTGGGATGATCCCCGTATGCCGACAATCTCGGGTATGCGCCGCCGTGGTTACACTCCTGCATCCATCCGCAAATTCATTGACACCATCGGTTATACCAAATATGAGGCCCTAAACTCGGTGAGCTTGCTGGAACACGCCGTGCGCGACGACCTGAACCGCATCGCTACCCGTGTGATGGCTGTAATCAACCCCGTAAAGGTGGTGATCACAAACTATCCCGAAGGCAAGGTGGAGACCGTGGAAATGGAGAACAATCCCGAAATGCCCGACAGCGGCACACACCAGATGCCCTTCTCGCGCGAACTATACATCGAGCGTGAAGACTTTATGGAGAATCCGCCTAAGAAATTCTTCCGTCTGGCTCCCGGCGGCGAGGTGCGTCTCAAAGGTGCATATATTATTCAATGTGAAGAGGTGATTAAAGATGCCGACGGCAATATCACCGAACTGCGCTGCACCTACGACCCCGACACCCTGAGCGGTATGCCCGGCGCCAACCGTAAGGTCAAAGGCACCCTGCACTGGGTGAGCGCCGAACATGCCGTGGATGCCGAGGCCCGAATCTACGACCGCCTCTTTGACGTCGAAAATCCCGCAGCCGAGCCCGACCGCGACTTCCGCGAAATGCTCAACCCCGACTCGCTCGTGGTTAAGCAAATAAAAGTGGAACCCTTTGCCGCTCAGAATGCTCAGAAGGGCACTAAATTCCAATTTCAGCGCATAGGATATTTCACGCCCGACTACGATTCAACTGACTCTCATCTGGTATTCAACCGCACTATCGGCCTGCGCGACACCTGGGAAAAGGAACAGAAAAAAGGCTGATGGCAGATCCGTTTGAACCTAACGAAAGTCAGGAACTGATCAACCGGTTCCGCGCACAACTCAAAGGCCCCTTCTCCGAGATTTACTTCTCGGAGGAGGAGCTTATCTCTATTTTTGACACCGCCGGAGATTCCGACAACGACTATATACGCCAGGAGGCTCTGATGGTTGGAGCGCGCCTGTATCCCGATTCTGTGGCACTTTTAGCACGCCGCGGCATATTCTACAATCAGACAGATGCCGAGGTGTTTGCCCGCTTTATGGAGGACCATAACGAGGATTCGTCAAGCTTGATAGATGTTCTGAAAACCGAAAATTTCCACGGCACACCTAATGAGGGGCGTGCCCTGATCCACGAGATGATGGAACGCGGTGCGTGGGACGACGACGAATTTGTAATACAATTTGTCCGCGCGGCTCAGCGGCTGGGGCAGGTGCAATGGTTTATCGAAAATTTCAACGACATCCGAAATCGTGTGCAGTATAAACCCACGCTGCTTTACGAGGTGGGACTCGTGGCCGAATACACCCCCGAGCTGCGCCCTCTGGCTGTTAAATGTCTGGAAGAACTTACTGAAACAGATCCGTTCATCGCCGACTTTTGGTCGCTGCTGGCATATCTGTATCTGCTCAGCGGCGATAAGGACAAATCGGCTTCGGCCATAGATTATGCCCTGGCTATCGACCCCAATCATACGGAAGCACTCAAGGGCAGCCTGCGTCTGACCGACGAGAAAACCAACCCCGACGATATTACCGACCTGGTGATTCGGATCCTGAATACCCACCCCGACACCGAGCTGCTTGACAGCGCCCTGTTCGTGGCACGTAATATGGAACGCTCCGACCTGGTGTGCCGCCTGCTCGACCTTATCCCCGCCACGGAAATTCCCGGATTCGCAGCCGTTTCGTGTGCTATTGCCGCAGATTATCCCGGAATGGAGGATCTGATCAACCGCGCGCTGGCCGGCGGAGTCACCGCCGAGGAAGATTGGCGCAGTATGCTTGAAACGGCCTATTATTCCCACAATTCACGCGCATATAACCTGATACTTGATGCATACGCATCGTATGTAGGCACTCCGCTGGAACACGAGTATCTCGCTTTCATCAACCTCTGGAACCATAAGGATTATGAAGCCGCCATAGAGCTGTTTCAAAACGCCGACAGCACCGGCACACTGCGCCTGGCCGAGCATTTCTATGAGGGTATAATAATATTTATCGTGTGCCTGCTGCGCAGCGGACGCACCGACCATGCTATTGAAATGATCAACGGAATGCTCGCCACCATTGGCAGCAATACTCCCCTGCCCGGATCCCGCATCGAACGCATCGGTGCCCGCCGCATCATTACACATATTCAAGATATGCTTGAGCTTGACGTGCCCCGGCAGTTTTGGCAGGATTTCGATCCGTTTGACATCCCCGAATAATCATTTCCACTAATAAAATCATTATCACTTTCTAAAAAATGTCTGCACAACAAACCAAGACCGAGCAGGTAAAACAACTGCTCAACGACCACGTATGGGCACGCTGGACTGCCCTGATCCTGGTGGCGTCGATGATGTTCTTCGCCTATATGTTTGTCGACGTTATGTCGCCGCTGCAATCCCTTGTGGAGAAGCAGCTGGGCTGGTCGCCCGAGGCTTTCGGCTACTATGCCGGAGCCGAATATATCCTTAATGTTTTCGGTTTCCTGATCGTTGCCGGTATCATCCTTGACAAGATGGGCGTACGCTTCACCGGCGTGCTTTCGGCATCGGTGATGTTTGTCGGGGCCTGCATCAAGCTCTATGCAATCAGCGACCTATTTGCCGGCACAGCCCTTGACACCTGGCTCAGCTCATGGTGGACCGATATGCCCGGTTCGGCCAAGCTCGCGGCTCTGGGTTTCATGATCTTCGGTTGCGGTTGTGAAATGGCCGGTATCACCGTTTCAAAAACTCTGGCAAAATGGTTTGAAGGCCACGAAATGGCACTGGCTATGGGTCTGGAAATGGCACTGGCACGTGTGGGCGTATTCGCAATCTTCTCGGCATCGCCGCGAATCGCCGGATGGTTTGGCCACGAAAGCGTGGTGACACCCGTTGCTTTCTGCACCGTGCTGCTGCTTATCGGCCTTATCTCATATATTGTGTTCACATTTATGGACACACGCCTTGACAACGAACTCAAAGCCCGCAACGCGGCCACTGACGCTCCCTCAGACGAGGAATTCAAACTTTCCGATGTAAAATTCATTCTTTCCAGCAAACTCTTCTGGGTGATTGCCATGCTGTGTGTGCTTTACTACTCGGCAATCTTCCCCTTCCAGCGTTATGCCACGAATATGCTCCAGTGCACCCTGCAGATGAGCGCCCAGAGCGCGGCCGACATCTTCCGTTGGTTCCCGATTGGCGCGGCTGCCCTCACACCCGTGCTGGGCTATTGCCTAGACCGCTTCGGCAAAGGCGCATCGATGCTCATTGCAGGCGCAATTCTTATGATTGTATGCCATCTTACATTTGCGCTGGTTCTGCCTGTATATCCCCACGTGTGGCTTGCATTCACAGCCATTGTGGTGCTCGGCATCTCATTCTCGCTGGTGCCCGCCGCCCTGTGGCCCTCAGTACCCAAGATCATGGACGCCCGCTTCCTGGGCTCTGCCTACTCCCTTATCTTCTGGGTGCAGAACATCGGCCTGGCCCTGTTCCCCATCCTTATCGGTAAAGTGCTTGTTATGAGCAACCCCGGCATTGAGGATCCCCTGCAATATGACTACACAGCCCCGATGCTTCTGTTCGCATCGCTGGGTGTGCTGGCTCTGATCTTCGGTTTCTGGCTCCTTGCCCTCAACCACCGTCACCACTACGGTCTGCAGGATCCCAACATCAAATCTACCGAGGCTCTCGAAGCCGAAGTAGCCGAAGGCGACGCATAAGTTATGATTAAGATTGGCCATCACTTATATTTTATTATGTTTTCGAAGATTTTTATAAAAATATTTTGAAAGTCAAAATAAATTATATATCTTTGTGGCGTAACTAATAATCATACTCTTATGAACGAATGAAAAAAACGTGTAGAATCATTTATTTTGAGTCACTTAGACTCAAAAATTGAGTCAGGTGCACTCATAGTCGGAGGTACCGGACAGACACCCAGCTCCCCAATGGCAACAACAAACAATAACAACTGTACAAATACTTCGTACGATAGTTGCAATAAATCTACAAACAAGGGTAATTGCATGAATACCGAAAACACATGTAACAATTCAAAAAATAATGGGAGTTGTAATAATGGCGTCAAACCAATAATAACGTATAATGATCCTGCTACCACCTCCACTTGCGGATAAATTTTTTTAGTTCGCAACAGCCAAATTAGATTTGGCTGTTGCGAACTAAAAAATCCTTTCGAACTGTTCCAGGTCACATTTTTAATTGATGGTTATGAATTCATTAAAATTGAGTTTGTGGAATTCGTATATCCAATTTGATAAGAATTATACTTTAATATATAATTCAAATTATGATAAATTTTTGTTATTAAAGGATTTTCTTGTCGTAAATAGGATTAAGAATGATAGGTTGGACCTTATTCCGCCTGAAGTAATAAAAGATTTGATTGCTTGCGGAATGTTGGTTGGGAAAAATGTTGATGAGCCATCTCTTCTTGAGAATACGATCAAAACAGTTGACGAAAATCAGAGTGTTTTTAATCTAATTATCAATCCCACACTTAATTGCAATTTCAAATGCTGGTACTGTTATGAGGAACATAAAGCACAATCGCGGATGACCGATAGCAGCATAATAGCAGTAAAAAAATTGATAGATAGAATAGCGAGTAATTCTAAATTAGAGATCCTAAATTTATCTTTTTTTGGAGGTGAGCCACTTTTACAATTTGATAGAGTTGTAGTTCCGATAATTGAATACGCCTCGGAGATATGTAGTAATAACAGTGTAAGGCTGAATGTGCAATTCACTACTAACGGCGCACTTATCAATAATAAAATTCTTTCTTTTTTACGCGAGTTTAACACATCTTTCCAAATCACATTGGACGGAGGGAAATATTTTCACGACAAAACCAGATTCTTCAACTCTGGTAA
>CAZHDH010000048.1:0-19717 GCA_964531245.1 uncultured Bacteroides sp.
GATAAGCGATTTCTAGAAAGCGGCAAGCTTTTAGGTATTGTATTCAATATCTACGTTGGGGTCAATTATGCCTTGACGTTCCAGATAGGTCTGATACTGTGATTCGCTATCAGACAGATCGTTGGCTAAGAGGTCGAGACGTTCGGCCAGAAATTGCCCGGTCTTTTTGCCTTGGATATTCTTGTCGTAGATACCGCGTTCGTTATATTTGTTGATAATGTCTTGCAGGAGCATTTCACCAAGCTCGGGACAAGTGGTGTCAAAGCCCATCTGAATCACATTTGAACGCTTGTTGGCGATTTCGCTGAAAATATCCAGCGCATAATCTTCTGCGGCAGAATGATATCCGGTGACAAAAATGCGTGTATTATATTCTGAGCCAGGGATATAATAAGATGTAGGCTCAACGGTGTAATCGCCAAAGATGGTCTTGACGGTGTAGGGCAATTTTACATCCTTAATCTTTTCGATTGTACCCATCTTGTTGTCTACAACCTTAATGTTTGCAACGCCCTGCTCGTCGGTTTTGATATAGAAGCGGAGAGTGCGTGAAAGTGTGTCGGCGATGGCTTCCGACATAGTCACGTCGATAGGATAATCGGGATAGGTGAGGATATTGCGCATAATGCCGGTGTGCATATAATGCGTGCGGTTGAGACCCAGGTCGCGCACCACATCGCGATACACAGAATGAGACGACAGAACGAAGATTTCGTCGTCCACGTGACCTGAAGCACCAAAAATATCGCCTATGCCACCCATCATATCAAGGGGAGACATACCTGATTCCTGCTGGATGAGGATATTGGCACGAACGCCGTATTTAGTCTGGTGAATACGTATATAAACGAATGCCAGAAGCAGGCATCCGATTATGGAAATTACAAACAAATACCATTTGGAGATATATGTTTTGAGCAGTTGGGTTATATTTATGAAGTCGTTACGTTTGATACGTGCCATCAGAAATTCGTGAACGTTGTAGGTGTGGTAATATGATAAGAATTATTTAACGGCCAGAGCGATTACAAGCGACGCGATCACTGAAGCAGCACTTACTACGGTGCTGATTACCTGGAGCTTGAATGCGTTGTCCTGATTGTATCGGGAGTTATCCTGGCGTATTTCGTTGGGTTCCACGTAGATATAATCATTCTGCTTTACGTAGAAATAGGGAGATGTGAGGACATCCGACGAGTTAAGGTCAAGGTGCACAAATTCACGCTTGCCATTATTGTCGCGTATAAGCAGGACATTAGATCGTTCGCCATATTGGGTGAGGTCGCCGGCCGCACTGATTGCATCCAGAATGCTATACTTGTTGCGGTGGACGGTAACGGTGCTCGGACGAGCTACTTCACCGGCTACAACTACCTGGAAGTTAATCAATTCGACACGCACCATCGCATCCTTGACATCCATACGCACGCGGTCGGTAAGCTCTTTCTGGAGCTGCTCGGTGGTAAGTCCGGCAACGTGTATTTCGCCCAGAATTGGCATAGTGATATCGCCTTTTGAGTTTACGATATAGGTCTGCTGCTTGGGAGTGGTGGACAGCATCATATCTGCGCGGGTAGCGGGATTGGATAACGGCAGATTATAAGCCGCGGTAGCCTCGGGGATTGATGAAAGCACGGTGATAAGTAGTTCGTCATCAGGAGCTATGGTGGTGTTATATTCCACTTGTTCCAGAATGCCGGTTTTCACGTCGGCAATGTCAGTGAAGTAGGGCAGCGTGGTGCGATGCGACGAGCATGCGGCCAGTGCTAAGGTGAGGAGGGAAGATATGACGAATTTTTTGATATTCATGTGTCTTGCGATTGGTGCTGTAGAGTTGCGATAGCGCAAATAATTCAGTTTAGCTGATGATTAAACGTAGAAAGTGCGAAATTATTGCTTTTGTGGGGCAATAAAAAGCGGTGTCAACATATCTGCGACAAAATCGAGAAGTGTTGACACCGAATGACTATCAATTTACGCGGAAGCGGTCGATACCGTCTTTAAAGAACGCAACAACCTGATTGGCAGCGGCTATACCGGCGTTGATATTCGCTTCGGCAGTCTGAGCGCCCATCTTCTTGGGGGTGTAGAACACTCGGCCGGCGAATTTTTCAGAAAGCAGCTCTGCGTTGTCGGGCTTAACATCCGTAACATATTTCAGGTCAGGACGCGCTTCGAGTGCTTTGGCCAATCCGTCCTCATCAATCACCTCTTTACGCGCGGTATTGATGAGCACACCGTTTTTGGGCATCAGAGTGATAAGGTCAAATCCGATGCTTCCAATAGTCTGGGGTGTAGCGGGAATGTGGATCGACACAAATTGATTGTGGATATAGAGCGATTCAACAGTGCCGATATGGTTTACACCGGCTTCTTTCATCACCTCTTCGGGACAGAAGGGATCAAACGCCGATACCTGCATACCGAAGCCATGAGCAATGCGGGCTACGTTGCGGCCTACCTGTCCAAAAGCCTGAAGACCAAGATGTTTGCCTTTGAGCTCAAAGCCTGATGTTCCGGAATACATATTCCGCGCAGCCATAATTGCCATACCGAATACGAGTTCTGCAACGGCATTAGAATTCTGGCCGGGAGTATTTTCCACCACAATGCCGTGCGCTTTGGCGATTTCGGTGTCGATATTATCGTAGCCGGCCCCAGCTCTCACAACAAGTTTAAGATTCTGAGCGGCGCTGATAACCTCGCCATCCACCTTGTCGCTGCGCACAATAAGTGCGTCGGCGTGTTCCACAGCGTTGAGCAAATCGCCCTTAGAGGCATATTTTTCCAGAAGCATCAGCTGATAACCGGCGTTCTCGATCACTTCGCGTATGCCGTCGACGGCCTGCGCTGCAAAGGGTTTCTCAGTGGCTACTAATATTTTTTTCATAGTGTCTGATAGCTCCGGGTTTAGTGTTTCTTTTCAAAATCGTGCATAGCATCAACGAGTACGCGGACGCTCTCGATGGGCAGCGCGTTGTATAGGGATGCGCGGAAACCACCCACGCTGCGGTGTCCCTTGATACCCACAATGCCGCGTTCGGCGCAGAAGTCGATGAAGCTCTTTTCCAATTCGGCATATTCGGGAGTCATAACGAAGCATACGTTCATAATCGAACGGTCGGCGGGGTCGGTCACCGTGCCACGGAACATCTTGCTATTGTCAATAGCATCATAAAGGAGTGCGGCTTTTTCAAGATCGCGACGTTCAAGTTCCTTAAGGCCACCGAGTTCCTTATAGTAACGCAGGGTCATAAGGGCTGAATAGATGGGGAGCACTGGGGGAGTGTTGAACATCGAACCCTTTTTGACATGGGTGCGATAGTCGAGCATCGTGGGAATCTGACGGTTGACATGCCCCAGGGCGTCATCACGCACAATCACGAGAGTGACACCGGCAGGAGCGAGATTTTTCTGAGCACCGGCATACACGGCTATATATTTCGAGAAATCTACAGGGCGAGAGAAGATGTCCGAACTCATATCTGCAATCATGGGCACAGGTACATCGGGATCGAAGCGCATCTCGGTGCCATAGATTGTATTGTTTGAGGTATAGTGGAAGTAGTCGGGGTCGGGAGCTACAGTCCAGCCTTTGGGTATAAAGCTGTAGTTGGCGTCTTTCGATGAAGCTACAACGTCAACCTCACCAAACAGGCGTGCTTCCTTGATGGCGTTAGAGGCCCAGGTACCGGTGTCGAGGAACGATGCTTTGGTATTCAGGAAATTGTAGGGCATCATACAGAATTGCATTGATGCGCCACCACCAAGCCACAGTACCGAAAAACCTTCAGGTATGTTGAGCAGTTCTTTTACTAAAGCTGTCGCTTCGTCAATCACAGCTTGAAATTCCTTGCTACGGTGCGAAACTTCAAGCACGGAAAGACCCGTATCTGCGAAGTTAAGGATAGCGTCGGCGGTATTTTTGATAGTATATTCGCTCAGGATGGAAGGCCCGGCGTAGAAATTATGCTTTTTCATACTCATAAGAGTTTTTCGAGATTGGTTGATGTCGCAAAATTAGCTAAAAATTTTTAACTGGGAAAATATTTGCGAAAAATTGTGTACCTTTGCACGACACATACGAAAATCACTATGCTCACATATAATAATCATCTGCCACCTGTAGTGCTACCTGAATATGGCCGTAATATACAGAATATGCTGGCGCGCTGCCTGGAAATCGAAGACCGCGCGGAGCGTACTCTGTGTGCCCGCTCGATTGTGGATGCCATGACTGTGCTTTTCCCGCAGCAGGGCGATCAGAAATCCAATAGGCTCAGGCTTTGGGAGCATCTGTATCTAATGAGCGATTTCAAGCTGGATGTGGATGTACCCTTTGAAATCAAACGTCCCGAGGAATTTGACACGCACCCCGATCGTGTGGCTCCCGGCAGTGGCGTGGCCAAACGCCGTGTATATGGCTGCTTGCTGGAGCTTATGGTTGAAGAAGCTGCCAAAATGGAGCCGGATGAACGCCGTTTCGAGCTTATCGTGCTGCTCGCCAACCAGATGAAGAAGCAATTGCTTGCTGTTACGCCCGATGGGGTGGACGACGAGCGCGTGTTCCGTGACCTTTACGAAATGTCGGGTGGCGCGATTAAGCTCACCCCCGACGACGTGCGCCTGTGTGAATATAACATCGTGCCTGTGCAAGGCAAGAAAAAACGCAAGAAATGATCACGCGTGACAGCCTCACCGAGGTAGGACAGATTTTCAAACCGCACGGCATCAAGGGCGAGATGTCGGCCGAGCTTGATTACGGCCTCTCTCCCGCCGATGTGCGTTGCCTGCTTGTGGAAATCGACGGTATTTTCGTGCCCTTCTTTGTGGCCGAAAGCCGCAAGCGCGGTCAGGATAGCTGGTTAATTCGCTTTGATGGTGTTAACGATGAAAAGCAGGCCGCGGCATTCAGCCGTGCCACGCTTTATGCCCTCACAGCTGAATTACCGGAAGATGTACTCGATGATGAAGAAGATGGTGTGCATCTTTACGATCTCGAGGGTTATACTTTATATGATGGAGACACGGAGCTGGGTGTCATCAGGTCAATTGACGATTCAACGGTCAATATACTTTTTGGCGTGGAGACGACCAATGGCGATACAATACTTGTGCCGTTTGCCGATGAACTTGTCTCCGCCCTGGATACCGACTCGAAAACCATTACTCTGGAACTCCCGCAGGGTCTGATCGACTTAAACTGAAAACTATGGAATTTGACGAAGCTCAAGCAATAAAATATATGCAGACACACGTCCCGGCCGAGCTTGCACCCTTATGCTGCGATGAGGACGAACTCACCAATCTGATAGATCTCGTGTATGATTATTACGAGGCAAACGGATTGCTTGATATTGATTTCGACGATGATGCGGATGCAGATGACGATGTGAATTTTGAAGACCTCATGGCATACGTGCGTCGGATGTTGCGCAAAGATAAGGCTGCTACACTGGCTCCCGAAGCCGTGGAGCCTCTGATTCGCGCCTATCTTGAATATGAAAATTCCCTTTCCTAAAAATCATTAATTCCTCTCTCCATTCCAATGCGAATATTTAAGGCCATATTATTATCTACATTCTTACTTTCTCAAAGCGTTTACGGTCAGGAGGCTGCGCAGGAGCAGGAGCAAGATGTGCTTGAACTTAGCCTGGATCAGAATCTCGCTCTGCCCGAAGTGCCAAAGAAAGCCAAAACATACGTCAAGACCGCAATGGACCAGCTGCGCAGGCATCTTGTCAAATCGGGTTTTGAAGCCGAGATGCTGCGCGACGGTGAAGTGATAGAACTTACGGTGCCGTGCGCCGACCTTTTCGGTGCCGGTGCGTTGGATACAAAAGCTGCGGCGGCTGAACGGCTGCGTCCGCTTGCAATCGTGGCTCGTGAACCTAATAAATACAAGATGCTTGTGGCTGTTCACACTGATGATACCGGCGACGACGTGTATGCCGATTCTATTTCAGCTGCCCGCGCTAATGCTATTGACGATTTGCTATGGCAGCTTGCCGGTGTGGACGAAACCAACGTTGTGCCTTACGGTTTAGGTAAAGACGAACCGAGGGTACCAAATACCACCCGAATCAACCGAGCCACAAATCGCAGGGTAGAAATTTTCATAATCCCGGATCGTAAGTTGTTTGAGCTTGCCGGAGTAAAGATGAAATAAAATAAAAAAGCGAGAGTTCAACTCTCGCTTTTTTATTACCGTCTCATTACCGCAACAGCAGGCAGGCATCGCCGTAGCTCAGGAAGCGGTAGTCGCGATCCAGTGCGCTTTGATACATTTCACGCCATCCGTCGCCTATAAATGCCGAAACAAGCAGCAGCAGCGTGGAGCGGGGCTGGTGGAAATTTGTAACCATACCCTTGACAATGCGGTATGGATAACCCGGAGCTATGATTGTGCGCGTGGCTGCCACGAGCGCAGCATGCCCCTCTTGCCGGAGGTATGCGCTGAGAGCTTTGAGTGAATCCTCTGCAGAAAGATTCGGATGATCTTCAGAGTACGGATACCATTGAGGAACCTCGCCGTCCCACTTTCCCTGATGAATGAGGCATCCTATCTGATAAAGGCTTTCGAGGGTGCGCACAGAGGTGGTGCCCACGGCAATCACAGGCCGGCCCTCACTGATAGCTTCAGCAAGTGCCTCGATTACCGATAATTCCACCGCAATAAATTCGGAATGCATAGGATGATCACCGATTGCATCTGATTTCACGGGCTGGAAAGTGCCGGCACCCACGTGCAGGGTCACTTCCATACGCTTGATGCCGCGGCGGTCAATGGCTTCAAGCACTTCGGGGGTGAAATGCAGCCCGGCGGTGGGAGCGGCCACTGAGCCGTTGATTATCGAGAAAATAGTCTGATAGTCAGAGCTATCCGATGCCTCGGTATCGCGACCGAGGTAGGGCGGAATGGGGATTTGTCCGGCAGCGGCAATTATTCGGGCAAACGGCATTGGCTTGTCCCATTCAAAACGTACAATCCAGGCATTTCCGGCCGGTCGCACACGGGTGGCGGTAAGCTGTACCCGGATGCCGTCGATGTCAAGCGTGAGCGATAGCGCGCCGTCTTTCCACCTCTTTGAATTGCCCACCAGACACGTCCATTCCACGGCGTGCTCTTCGGCGAAGTTCAATGCGTAATCTGCGGGCGTCTCCGGTTCCAGACAGAAAATTTCGATAATCGCACCCGTAGTTTTGCGAAACTTGATGCGGGCGTTGATCACACGCGTGTTGTTATACACTAAAACGGCATCGGCCGGAAGCAGATCAGGCAGCTCCCGGAAAATATGATGGGACAGCGAGCCGTCCGGATTATGCACCAGCAGGCGGCACGCATCGCGCACCGCTAAAGGATGTGAAGCTATCCGCTCCTGGGGGAGCGGATAGTCGTATGAGTCAATCAGAATTTCCTGAGGTTTATTAGTCATAATAGATATTTACCCAGACCGCCGTCAATCATCATCTGTCGCGCTTCAGCGGCTTGCTTTACGTTTACCAGGATTTCAGGCGCGGCCCATCCCAGTGGATAGACGCTTGAGATCACGCCGTTTACCAGCGAACATTCAATACCGTTTGTTTCCAACATCCCCATAGCGATATATGCTGAGTCCAGAGTGTCGAAAGCGGCCAGACGCACGGTTTGGTTTTCCATTTGTAGAATTTACTTATAGTTGAACCAGCGTACAAGTTCGGCAAACGAGGGCTTCTTGCCATACATAAATATGCCCACACGATAAATCTTGGCTGCAACCCAGATCATTACCATAAACGAGGCATATAGCACCACCACAGATACGATGGGTTGCCACAGAGGAATACCAAACGGCAGGCGCGACATCATCACCATAGGCGATGTGAAGGGTATGATCGAGGTCCAGATGGCAAGCGATGAGTTGGGGTCGTTTACCACCGTCATCGAGATAATCATTGCGAAAAGGATGGGCATGATGGCAATAGTCTGGAGCTGTGAGGCATCCTGAATATTATCCACAGCAGATCCGATGGCAGCGAAGATTGATGAATAGAGCAGGAATCCACCCACCAGAAACAGGAACATAAATATGATGAGCTGAGATACAAACGCGGGATCTGAGAGGGTTTCAATGGCACCGGTAAATGTGGGGTCGTCCACAGAAGCAGCCATTGTAGACATCCAGGGCATGAGCCACATTCCGCCTACTACCACGATTACAGCCCATATCAGAATCTGTGTGACAGCCACAGCTCCGATACCCAGAATCTTGCCCATCATCAGGGTGTTGGGTTTCACCGACGATACCACCACTTCGAGCACACGGTTGTTCTTTTCCTCGATAATCGAAGTCATAACCATCTGGCCGTAAAGAAGGATAAACATATATAGGATGAACATCATTGCCACACCCAAAATGTAGCTGAGAATCGACGATGTAGCTGTCTCTTCCTCCTTATCCAGACGGAATGTCTGAAGGGTGAGATCTACGTCAACGGCCTCCATTATCTCGCGGAGATTGTCTATATTATAATTTTTGATACGGCGGTTTTCGATTGCTTTTTCAAGCTGAGAGGTGATTTCCTGCTCGGTAACCATCGACGGCGATGCGTGGGAATACAGCGAGATTGAGCCTGAGGGGTCAGTAATGGCGTTGCGGCCAATCACGAGAATGGCATCAAAATCGTCGTTCAGCTTTGCTTGGGTCAGATCATCGGAAATCACATTGAATTTGATGTTGCCCTCGCTGTGCAGGCTGCGTCCCAGGTCGCCGGTATCGTCGATTACGGCAATGGTCTGCTTTTCGGGTTCGGCCAACGCAGCTATAACGGCCGGTGCCATCATCAGTGCCAGCATTATCACGGGCATCAGAATAGTGGTGATCAGGAAGCTCTTACGCTTCACGCGCTGAAAAAATTCGCGCGAAATTATTATGCCGAGGTATGAGTTCATAAGGCAGGAGGAATTACAGAGGGTGTATTACATTCTTCTACGGCGCGGATAAACACTTCGTCCATCGAGGGGAGCAGAGCGTTGAAAGCGCGGATTTCTGTTGCGGCGTTGGCGACACCAAGCACCGAGCGTACATCCGAAGCATCGCGAAGCGCGAAACGCACACGGTTCAGGCCGTCGCGATCCTCGCCCAGTGGCTCTATCACTGTGACCATGGGAGTAATTTGGGCAATGGCTTGCTGTGCATCACCGATGAATGCCAGCTCGTAGCGGTGATTGCTGAATCGATGACGGATGTCGCGTACGTCGCCTGTGAGTATGTTGCGGCTTTTGTTGATCAGGGTGATATTGTCGCACAATTCCTCAACCGAACTCATATTGTGGGTTGAGAAAATCACCGTAGCACCCTTGTCGCGCAGTTCCAGAATTTCCTTTTTCAGAATGTTGGCGTTGATAGGGTCGAAGCCCGAGAACGGTTCGTCAAAAATCAGCAGCTCGGGGTTGTGAAGCACAGTGACAATAAATTGCACCTTCTGAGCCATACCTTTGGAAAGCTCTTCAACCTTCTTGTCCCACCACGACGAAATGTCGAGTTTTTCAAACCACTCCTTGAGCGACCGCGTAGCATCAGCCTTTGACAACCCTTTCAGGCGCGCGAAGAATAGGGCTTGTTCGCCCACTTTCATCTTTTTGTAAAGGCCGCGTTCTTCGGGCAGATAGCCTATATTGCGCACATCGCCCTCCACCAGCTGGTGGCCGTTGAATATTACTTCACCGCTATCAGGGGCGGTAATATGATTGATAATGCGGATAAGCGTGGTTTTACCCGCACCGTTTGGCCCGAGCAATCCGTAGACCTTACCGCGGGGAATGTCAAGCGAGATGTTGTCGAGTGCTTGATGTCCCGTATAAGCTTTGCTTACGTTTTTTACTTCTAAGATATTATTCATAGCAAAATTCAGTTCTGAACATTAGACACATCAATTTCTAAAAAATTACAACTGTCCTAAATTTTTTTAAGAGTTGCTCAGAAATAAACTGAAAACGGACACGGCAGCCCGGCTGCTGTGTCCGTTATAGTAGATCAGGTGCTGTTTACTTAATTATACCGTGTTTACGGAACACCTTCTGGATTTTTTCCAGAGCCTCAGACACCTGTTCTTTGGTGTGGGTAGCCATCAGCGAGAAGCGGATGAGGGTGTCTTCGGGGGCCACGGCGGGCGATACCACGGGATTTACAAAGATGCCTTCCTGGAACAGATCGCTGGTGATCTGGAAGGTTTTGAAGTTGTCGCGGATATAGAGGGGGATGATAGGAGTGGAGGTATTTCCTATCTCGGCACCCATATTGCGGAAACCTTCAAGCGCAAAGTTGGTGATCTCCCAAAGGTGTTCCTGACGCCATGGCTCTTCGATCATAATGTCGATGGCCTTGAGAGCGGCGGCTGTGGAAGCCGGGGTGATCGAGGCCGTGAAGATATATGAACGAGAATGGTGACGCAGATAGTTGGTTATTTCCTTGTCGGTAGCGATAAAGCCGCCCAGCGATGCAAACGATTTCGAGAATGTTCCCATAATCAGGTCAACATCGTCAGTCAGGCCGAAATGATTCACTGTGCCACGGCCACCTTCGCCAAACACACCGATCGAATGAGCTTCGTCAACCATCACGGCAGCATTATACTGCTTGGCCAGACGCACTATTTCGGGAACGTTGGCCACATCGCCTTCCATCGAGAATACACCGTCGGTTACGATGAGCTTAACGGCATCGGGGTTGCAGGTCTTGAGCTGTTCTTCAAGGCTCTGCATATCGTTGTGCTTGTATTTGAGCTGCTTTGAGAACGATAGGCGGCGACCTTCGATAATCGAGGCGTGATCCTGCTCGTCCCACAGTATATAATCATTACGGCCGGTGAGGCACGACACTACGCCCAGGTTAACACCGAAACCGGTGGAATATACCATCACATCTTCCTTGCCGATATATTCAGCCAAACGTGCTTCCAGCTGCTTATGAAGGTCAAGAGTACCGTTAAGGAACGGCGACCCGGCCACGCCTGTGCCGTATTTCTTAATAGCATTGATAGCTGCTTCCTTGATTCGGGGATCTGTTACAAGGCCGGAATAGCAGTTAGAACCGAACATAAGCACCTTTTTGCCGTTAATGAACACCTCGGGTTCCTGTTCCGATTCAATTGCACGAAAATAGGGATAGATACCGGCTGCCTTTGCTTCCTGTGGGGCAGTATACTTGGAGAGTTTCTCTTGTAAGAGCTTCATAGATAGTATTATTGATAGCAGTGAGCCATACACTCACGGGAAATGTGATTTTCAGACCACAAAGGTACGAATTATTTCCAAACTGACAAAATGTTTTTCGCCTTTCTGATAATCATTTTATAAAAGTAGTAATTTGCCTCAACTTCACGCTGAAAATATACCGGCTTTTACAATATCTTATTACAACGGTCGTTAAACTGAAAAATACTAATGTTATGAAAAAGCTATTCTCTGTATTAGCCATCGCTGGTGCTTGTATGGCATCGCAGGCCCAGGTTTCGGATACTCGCCCTATGTGGGGTGTCAAAGCTGCATTCGACATCAATATTCCCGGCAGTTGGCACGGCGATGCCGGTAGCGTAGAGATGTATCGTCAGGGCTACGGCGGCACAGTGGGTATTATATATAATGTGTATTTAGGCAGAAATTTTTATTTAGAACCGGGGGTGTCGTTGTTCTACGACAAGTATTCCTATAAAGACCTTACCATTAGCAATATTGATGGAAAGGATATTAACGACCCCTCGCTATACAAGGCCGGTATACGCATCCCACTCGTGGTAGGGTATCAAATTCCTTTCTCGGGTGCGTTTGCAATGAATGTGTTTACCGGGCCTGAATTCAACTATGCCTTTGCCGGCGCGGTTAATGTTAAGGATAAAGGGGCGATAGACGGCACTGATATTTCTCTTTTCGGCGAAAACGGCCACCAGCACCGTGCCGACCTTGCCTGGCGCGTGGGATTTGGTTTGCCCTATGGCAACTGGTGTGTTACCGTGGAGGGCGCGTTCGGCGTTACAGACCTTTTGAAAACCGGTATGTCGTTCCGCGAAAATAGAGTCAGCGTAGGGTTGTCATATTATTTCTGATTCCTATGGTTGAAGAGTGCAGAATTACACTCGGCACGCCGCAGCTGACATCAGTGGAAATGTCCTGTGAAGAATATATCAACGGCTTCAACCGCAGGGCCGAGTTTGAGCCGATGTGCAAGGCGTGTCCAAACTGGGCTTCCCGATGGGGATGCCCGCCCTTTAATGAAGATGTGGTGCAAAATCTGCGCCGATATGATAAGGTAAGACTATTTTGCCTGTCAGCTCCCGTGACTCATTGGCCACAAGAGGCCGGAGTGGATGAAATGACCGCCGCGATGCAGGCGTTACGTCCGTCCTACGAACGTGAATTGCTCGATTTTGAAAGTGCCGTGGGTGGAGCGGCCGCCCTGTTTACCGGCAAATGTTACCATTGCGGAGCGCTCCCGTGCAGCCGTCTGGAAGGTAAGCCGTGCCGACACGCCGGTGTGGTGCGTCCGTCGCTCGAAGCCTGGGGGTTCGATCTTGGAAAAACAGCTACCGAGGTATTCGGCCGCGCACTTGAATGGTATAGTGCCGCGGGGCCGAAGCCTCGGTATCTGACGTTGATAGGAGCTGTGTTCTATTAGATCAGCGGGAGACAAGCAGCCACATCGGTGTCGCCGGTGAGCATTGCGCCGGTGAGCCATAAGATGAGCAGTATGATTAGCACTACGGCTCCGATTGCCAGCCATATCTGGCGTGATGACATTTTTTTAGACATAATATTATGATTTGGTTGGAGTGAATATTTGAGAATACAGGATGCGCCCTAACACTACGCCTCTTAGGCTCAGATAAAGCACGAAGGCAAGCCATAGCGCGTGATTGCCCATTACTCCCCGCAGCGAAAAATACGCAGCGAAAAATACCAGCATAGCCGATGCCACGGATATGAGCATTGCGCGCGTGTGTGTGAGGCCTACGGCTATGCCGTCGAATATAAACGCGCTCACAGAGCATAACGGGATGCTGATTATCCACCATTTATAATCGGCGGCGGTGTTGCGCACACCCTCGTTATCGGTGAGAAGGCGGAATATAAATTCCCCGGCGGCAAAGTAAATCACGGTGAAGATCAGCGCCACCACAGCTGCGTGTTTCAGCAGTATCGACCATAATTCTCGCAGTGTGTCATAATCATGCGCGCCGTAGAATCTGCCCGCCAACGCTTCGCCCGAGTAGGCGTATCCGTCGCTGAAATAGGAGAAGAAGATGAACAGCTGCATCAACAGTGCGTTGGCTGCCAGAATGTCGACACCTTGTTCTGATCCCGCGCGGGTGAACCACGTGGTCACGGCCACCAGACACAGTGTAC
This sequence comes from uncultured Bacteroides sp., assembly GCA_964531245.1. GTDB lineage: Bacteria > Bacteroidota > Bacteroidia > Bacteroidales > Muribaculaceae > CAG-873. The sequence goes on from CAZHDH010000048.1 coordinate 13,382, forward strand.
GCAGGAAAATGTCTGAATTTACCTTGAACATTCGGCCTATCGCACCTTTTTCGCACAAGGTTTTGAATGACACGAGTTCCGGGCGGTAAATATATATGGAGGCAAAGAGCGAACACAGAAATCCAAACCATTGCGCACATAGCGTACCCATAGCCACGCCCTCGATTTTCATACCCAGTCCGAATACTAATAGCGAACTCAATATGATGTTGAGCAGGTTGAGTGATAGGGCTATGGTCATCGGCAATTTGGAATTTTGCATTCCCAACTGCCAGCCATTGAGTGCATATAGTCCCAGTGTGGCGGGCGCTCCCCATATCAGCATATTGAAATATTGCGCGGCGAGCGGGCGCGTTGCCTTGTCGGGTTGTAGGTAGTCGAGCACATATTCCTTGAGCAACGGGCCTATAAGAATAAGGACGATACCGAAGAGCAATGCCAAGCCGAGCGAGCGCTCCAGGTGTGCCCAGCATGCCCGGGAATCCTCGGCTCCGGCACTCTGCGATGTAAGCCCGGCTGTGCCCATACGCAAAAATCCGAACAGCCAGTAAAGCATATTGAACATGGTGGTGCCCACGGCAATAGCTCCGATATATGTGGCAGAACCGAGGTGGCCGGTTATAGCCACGTCCACCAGTCCGAGCAGTGGCGTCGTGATATTCGACACCACTGCCGGGCCGGTGATCTGGCGGATATTGTGTATCAGCTCACGTCGCGCGATCATTCCATCAGCTTGCGATAGCGGCGGCGGGGCAGTTCCTTGCCGCCGTTCTGAGCTTTCTTATACTCTTCGTAATCGCTGTACGAACCCTCATAGAACACTACTTTGCCATCGCCTTCAAACGATAGGATATGGGTGCAGATACGGTCGAGGAACCAACGGTCGTGGCTCACAACTACGGCGCATCCGGCAAAGTCGTCAAGACCTTCTTCGAGGGCGCGCAGGGTGTTCACGTCAATGTCGTTGGTAGGTTCGTCAAGCAGAATCACGTTGCCTTCCTCTTTCAGGGCCATCGCGAGGTGCAGACGGTTGCGTTCACCGCCCGAAAGCACACCTATTTTTTTCTCCTGGTCGGCTCCGGTGAAGTTGAATTTTGAAAGATAGGCACGTGCATTCACATCGCGGCCACCCATACGGAACGAGTCGACGCCCTGGGAAATCACCTCATAAACGCTCTTTTCGGGCAGCAGGTCGTGGTGGCGCTGGTCTACGTAGGCCACCTTGACGGTTTCGCCTACCTCAAACGAGCCTGCATCCGGGTTTTCCTGACCCATAATAAGGCGGAACAGGGTGGTCTTGCCGGCACCATTCGGGCCTATGACGCCCACAATGCCGTTGGGAGGCAGCGAGAAGCTCAGGTCGCTGAATAATTTCTTGGTGCCGAATGATTTAGCCAGGTCTTTAACTTCAATTACCTTATTACCCAGACGCGGACCGTTGGGGATGAAGATTTCCAGACGTTCTTCCTTCTGTTTCTGATCTTCGTTGAGCAGCGCATCGTATGATTTCAGACGGGCCTTACCCTTGGCCTGGCGAGCTTTGGGAGCCATGCGCACCCATTCCAGCTCGCGTTCCAGGGTCTTGCGACGTTTGGACGCTTGCTTTTCTTCCTGAGCCATACGTTTGGTCTTTTGGTCGAGCCATGATGAATAGTTACCCTTCCAGGGGATACCCTCGCCACGGTCAAGTTCCAGAATCCAACCGGCCACGTGATCCAGGAAGTAACGGTCGTGAGTGATGGCGATTACTGTGCCGGGATACTGCTGCAGGTGCTGTTCGAGCCAGTCGATCGACTCGGCATCAAGGTGGTTGGTAGGTTCGTCGAGCAGAAGGATGTCGGGCTGCTGGAGGAGCAGGCGGCACAGAGCCACACGGCGACGTTCGCCACCCGAAAGGGTGTCGATTTTCTGGTCGTCGGGCGGACACTGCAGGGCATCCATAGCGCGTTCGAGCTTCGAGTCGATATTCCAGGCATCGGCAGCGTCGAGCTTATCCTGAAGTTCGGCCTGGCGAGCGAGCAGGGCGTCGAAATCTGCATCAGGATCGGCAAAAGCTGCGTTCACCTGATCAAATTCGGCCAGCATATCCATAATAGGTTGCACACCCTCGCGCACCACTTCAATCACAGTCTTGTCAGGGTCGAGCTGAGGCTCCTGTTCCAGGTAGCCAACAGAATATCCGGGGCTGAAAACCACTTCGCCCTGATACGATTTATCAATACCGGCGATGATTTTAAGCAGGGATGACTTACCCGAACCGTTCAGACCTATGATGCCGATCTTGGCACCATAGAAAAACGAAAGGTAAATATCTTTGAGAACTGTTTTCTGAGGGGGGTAGGTCTTGGTGACGCCTACCATTGAGAAAATAATCTTTTTATCGTCAGCCATTTTCTGTAATAGATGGATGTAAAGGTTAGGCTATTATCGCTTTTTTGGAGCGTAACGCACAGGATAATCGCAGCGGATTTTGCCGGCCGCGATGTTATTCAGTTTTGCTTTGATGAGCTGCTTGCGTATCGGAGATATGTGATCTGTGTACACCTTGCCTTCCAGGTGGTCGTACTCGTGCTGGATGATGCGCGAGAGGAATCCGGTGAACACCTGCTCGTGCGGCTGGAAATTTTCGTCGAGCCACGTCAGGCGGATGTGTTCGTTACGTTTCACATTTTCCGACAATCCCGGCAGGCTCAGGCAGCCCTCGGCACGCACCTCGGTATTGCCGTCAAGCACTTCCAGATGCGGATTGATCAGGGTCATCTTGACACCTGCCAGCTCAGGAAACGCTTCTTCCAGAGGCGAAGCGTCCACCACCACAAGGCGTATGCTCAGGCCTATCTGCGGCGCGGCAAGACCTACACCCTCCGAGGCATACATCGTCTCATACATGTTTTCGATGAGTTCAGCCAGGTTGGGATATTCTGCCGTGATGTCCTCGGCAGTCTTCCGCAATACCGGATGTCCGTAAAGATATATAGGTAACTTCATATAGCGTATAGATTTTATTTAGCAAAGAAATCACTGCTGCCGTAAGCGCGGCTTTGCAGATAGTCGTTGAGTATAAGCGTGGCTGCTGTCTCATCTACCAGACCACGGTCGCGGCGTGCCATTTTTTTCAGACCTCCGTCAAGCATAGCTCTGTGGGCCAGGGTAGAGGTGAAGCGTTCGTCAAAAAACTCCACCGGCACCGGGGCAACCTCCTTTTTCAGTCGATTGATTACCGGTGTAAGATAGCGCATAGACTCCGACGGCTCGCCACGCAGCGTGGTGGGAAGCCCCACAATAATGGCATCCACCTGCTCCTGAGCCATATATCCTTTTATATATGAGATCAACTCACCGGTGGGCACAGCCGCCAGGCCATTTGCCACGATGCGCATAGGGTCTGTGACGGCAATGCCACACCGCCGTCGTCCGAAATCTATTGACAATAAACGTCCCATCTACAAAAATTTATGCAAAGTTAGCGAAAAATTCGCACACCCGAAATTTTAAGACGTAAAAACACCGTCCGTTATGTTAACTATGGGACGGCATAGTGCTTGGCTTACTGTTGCAGGTAATCCTCAAAACCTACGTTTTTCACCTTCAGGATGGGATTGTCGGGCAGGGGACGGTGGAGGATGATTTCTGAGAGCGATTCAGCCAGCATTTTGCAGATGAGCATATATCGCGGATCCCAAATCATTTTGTGCCACTCGATGCGCAACACTATGTGATTGGCGTGGGGAGCATCCAGGTTGCGAAGAATCATTTTGGGGTTATGAGTGGCGTAATATCTGTTTTCATCACACTCCAGACCGAATTCTTTGCGGGCGCGTGTCGAAATGGTGTGGTATAGCTCCTCAAATGTTTCGCGATCTTTGATCAATGGGTCGGCTACGTCGCTGAAGTTTTCCTGACCTATGCGTCCACCGGTGCCGAAATGCAGATGTGTGGGCAGCACGGGCTCCAGCGCACCGCTGCTGCACAGAATCACAACGCTCCATGCCCCGGGGCGCGACATCAGGAAGCTCAAATCTGACTTGAAGTCGTGAAATTCAGGCTCCTGCTCGGTATGGTCGTTCATTATGAAATAGGAATGAAACTCGGAGCGATCGCCCACTTCGCGGCTAATGTAATTGAAACCACCCAGTAGCGCGAGATAAAACGAGAAGTTGCCCGTGCCGGCATCAATAAATGCCGACGGATTTACGATAGTGACTGTCGATCCCCGGTCGATAAACAATCCGTAGCTTCTGTTTTTCAGATAATTCTCCAAAGCCAGCATATCGGTGGCCTGATCCTTATTAGGAATGGTGGATGCTGTATTTATCAAGCGGAATTGCGGATTCTTTTCTGAGTTGATTACATCAAACACTTCATCGGCTTTCAGACCGCATCGTGCCTGAAGTTGCGTAAATGTGATAAACGGGCGCACCACCTGCAGCTGGCTGGGGCGGTCGAGTTTGCGCTGGAATGATCCGAGCATCTTGCGGCTGTTTTCTTCGAGCTGGTTTTTCTTAGCCTCTTTTTCAAGGGCTTCGGTGAATCCGGCGCCGATAATACCCGCCGGCACAGCTACGATAGCTATACCAAGCAGCCCTACGATGCAAGCAATCACCCGCCCCACACCGGTGATGGGCGGCGTGTCGGCAAACTGGCCCGGGTCGCCGATATATTGGGCAAACGCCCAAATCACAGATATGAAGCCGTTGCGGTACACATCGGGCTGCTCCTCGTGTTCGGCAAAGAACAGCACCAGACTGAGTATCACCGTAATGACAATAAGGAATTGCATCGACACGATGAGTTCGCGGCGTTTTTCCTTAATGGCATTGCTGAGCAGGTTGAATGATTTTGAATAGCGGCCAATGCGCATCGTGCGTACCACCCTGGCCGTGCGCAGCATTTTGAAGGCCGCCACGGGCAGAGGGAAGATCCATTGCAGATAGAAAGGGAAGGTAGACAGCACATCGATAGCTCCATAGAATGTGAAGCAATATTTCAGGCGACCTTTCAAACCCTTGTATTTTGGATTGACAACGGGAGCCACCCAGATGCGCAGACATACCTCGATGGTAAAGAAAATAAGTGTGACCAGGTCTACCCACCACAGCACACGCCGCAGGGTAGGTTCTATATCGAAGGTAGAAAGGAAAATCTCTGTAGTAGATATTAGGATCATAAACACGATGAGCCAATCGACGATGTTATGCCATTGTTTTGTGTGCATATTGTCGTCGAACACTCTCGCGAGGTTGAGCTTCAGGTTTTGAATGCGTGAACTCATCTGCGGCGCCGTTTCTTTTTTGTGCCGAACACAGCACCTAAAATCAGAGAACCTACTTTGCGTTCAAGGCCACCTCGGGTGGTGGGGATGCCGGTGGTGCGGGCAAAATTTTGCTTCATGGCAGTGACACCCAAAGCGCTTTTCCAGGAAAATGAAAGTCCGGGTATTTTCATTTCTTACCGAAAATTAGATTTAGAATTTTATATATGAGCCAAAAAGGGAAAAATACGATTGCGAAAATCACAACCCATCCGCAGCCAAGGCGTCCTTTGCGGCCGTCGAGCAGCTCACCGCCGCTAAGTATGTTGGCTCCCAACAGTAGCCCGATAAATTTATATACACCCATTGTCAGGAGACTTATTTGGGCGCTTTGGTTTTATTGAGCTGAGCCTGCGCTATCTTTAATTTCAGAGATTCAATTTTGCGCTTATGGCTTTCGGCACGGTCAACTTTGCTTTTGCGATAGGACGCTTTTGACGATGGAGAAGAAGCACCTTTTATAAGCCGGGCATACGACTCATTGTCGCGCTTCATTGCTTCTTTTTCGCGTGCCATCTGAGCCCGCAGGTCAATTATCTGTTTCTGATAGTAAGCTTTGTTGCTCATAATGATTGGTGGTTAAAAATCCGCCGCCACGGTCCGGAGGAATGGCGGCGGTTAGAGTTGTGCAGAATTATTCCTTGCCGGCAGCGGCCAGAGTGATTTCGTTGTCGCTGAGCTTGGTGTCGGCGGGGTTGGCCACCTGTACACCGATGCCATACATTTCGTTGATTTTCTTTTCAAAGTTGCCCACGCGCAGGTTGCTGCCGAAGGTGGCTTCGCCGCCCTTGGCAGTGCCCATCAGCGAGCCGAGTGTGGCTTCGTCGTCGGCTTTAGCTTTGCAGGTAGCGGTGGTGTAAACGCGCAGTGTGGCGCCAAATGCTTTCTTGAAGTTAGCCTTGAGGGTTTTAACCTTCATACGGCTGTCAATTCTAAGTTCTGCCATAGTGTTTTTTTTGAGATTTAGACTTTTTTTATTTTTTCATTGAAGCCATTTTGCCAGAGACAATTTTGGCTGCAAGTTC
>CAZHDH010000049.1:0-18277 GCA_964531245.1 uncultured Bacteroides sp.
ATTCCTGGAACGATTCTACTATTGACTTGCGATCGCGAGTGGCTCCGGTCATGGTTTCAGTGGTGATACCAATCGCATTTAGGCGTTCGGCAAGCAGTTCCAGACCTGCAATGAAGTTGAAGAATACCACCACTTTGTGACCGTTTTCCACCGCTTGCGAGATTTGTTCAACAAGTAAATCGAGTTTCGGCGATGCTATGCTGCCGTCGGTGGCGCTTTCGGGCACAGATGCGATGCGACGCAATTCGCCGATAGCCTGAAGCATCATAAAGCGAGCTTTGTTGATACCCTCGGTTTGCATCGTGATGTTCATCTGCTCCTGAAGTTTGCGGCGGCGTTCTTCATAGAATGTCGCATGTGCCGGTTCCATATCCACATAGATTGTATTGTCGATACGGTCAGGCAGGTCGTGGAGCACGTCCTTCTTCAGGCGGCGCAGCATGAAGGGGTAAATTTTTGTGCGCAGAGATTTCAGTGCATCTTCATCGTGGTCGCGCTGAATGGGATTGAGATAACGACTTTGAAAATCGTCAAAGTTTCCCAGCATGCCAGGATTTATAAATCTGAACAGTGCGTATAGTTCGCCAAGATTATTTTCGATAGGCGTGCCACTCATCGCAAAGCGGTGTTCACCTTTGAGCATCGCCACTGCTTTTGATTGCTGCGATTCCGGATTCTTGATAGTCTGGGATTCATCAAGGATAACAGCCTGAAAAGTCTTTTCCTTGAACTTTTCAATATCGTTGCGCACCATCGCGTAAGTGGTGAGAATTACGCGATGCTGCATGGCCTCGTCAAAGTCGCGATTGGTGCCGTAATACATAGCGACATCAATGTGAGGGGCGAATTTTTTGAATTCACTTTCCCAATTGAACAACAGCGACCGCGGCATAACGATGAGCACCGGCAGCTCCGATGAGTTGTCGTCAAGATGTTTTTCTATAAGGCAAATGATCTGCAGCGTCTTACCCAGACCCATATCATCAGCCAGACAGCCGCCGATATTATGTTCATATAGGTAATCAAGCCATTTCACGCCGTCCTCCTGATATTTGCGCAGGGTAGCGTTGATGCGTGGCAGTGTGAGTTTTGCCTTGGCCAGTTCGTTGAAGCCGGCGTAGAACTCACGTGGCTTGCGAAGCACCTCGTTATTGCGTTCGTTGCTTTCGATATACTGCTCGATTTCAGGGAGGTCGAAATAGGATATTTTGATTTTATCACCCTCGATGTTAGAGCCGAACACGCGTTCAATGCGGCGGATGAATTTATCGTCAAGAATAGCACGGGAGCCATCGGCCATAGTCACATATTTGTTGGCCTTGTATTGCTTGAGCACATCAAGGATGGTGAAGGTCTGGCCCTCGATGTCAATATCGGCCGAGCCTTCTAGGAAATTGATACCTGAGCTGAACTTTACGTTTAAGCGCGGCGATACGGGACGCAGCTTGTAATCCTTAATGCGGTCGAGCCCCAAGATGCTATAATCTTTGAGCAGCTTTGGCAATCCCTGGAGCAAAAATGCTGAGGCTGTGGCTTCGGGGACAATTATTACCGATCCATCGTTATACACATAATTACGTTCGGTTTTGCTCGGGGCGTAGTCGCAAATTATGTCATATAGTTTGGCGGTCAGAGTGGTATTATCCTCAAAATCTAAAGGATATGCAGTTAACGATCCGTTTTCATTATCCCGCACTATATAAGTGGATGCAAGCTCCAGCAGCTCGCCGTCATGATCGCCCGGGGGCAAACTGCGCGCGCTCACATATAGAGCGTGGTCGGTGTCCATCTTTTCTATGACGATCGCGCGGTGACAGGGGATGACGTCGCCGAATCTGATTTTGCGTCCCGGGATTTCTATCTTTACATTTTTAATATAGGACAAAAAGATTGCCAGATAGTCGGGTAGCATATCTGCCGGAAAGTCGTGCAGAAAGATATTCAGCTGCGAGAAGTTTTCGCCTACGCTATCCACGAACACAAAGCGACTGTAATCGCACGCAAGCGAATCAGACAGGAGAAAGAACCTGGAGGCTACCGTGCCGTCAGTGCACCTCAGGCGCAACTTAGGCACGAGTTTGCTTTCATCCTCTTCATCGGCCTCGATGCGTAGCACTAAGGTGGCTACACCCGACTTAACAGGAGTGAGACGCGTGTCGGATTCTTCAACCACAACGTTGTCACACTCGGCAAGACGCATTGCGCCGATAGGCTCGGGATACAGATAGAAATCGTTACCGGACGAAAAGGGGTAGGGAGCGACACTTTCCATAAAGGCAAGCATACGCGCCGGAGCGCCCGAATAATCGTCAGGATTGACGTTTATCGGGCGATGCTCGGGAGATATGGTGCTGACTGTCGGATTTCCCTCGTTAGTGGAAAGCAAAAACAGAAAGGGTTCATTATCTCGACGCGAGGGAACCGTCTGCTTAAGTTCACGTAGAAATCCAAGAGAGTCAGCCATATTGCAAGTGTGGTCTATTTACCGAAAATTGAGTTGTATTGCTGGAGCAGACGCAGGAAACGCAGGTCGTCGCGCAGAGCGCCTACGTTGATTTCGCCATCGGTGTTGTCCATCCAGTTGTGGTTGTCGCTGTAACCGGCTTTGAGGGAGCGTTCGGCACATTCCAAAGCGCGGTCGTTGTCGCCCTTCAAGCTGTAATAGCAAGTGGCGTAGTAATTGTTAAGGCCGTCGTTGTCGGGGGTAGAAGTGAGGATAGTTTCAAACCATTGGTCGGCCTCATCGGTACGCCCCAGATTATAGAGGGCAAAACCTCGCAGCGATTTTATGTTACGGTCGCCGTAGCCTTCAACATCAAGCGCCTGTTCGTTGAAATTTTTGGCTGCGACAGGTTGATTCATGAAATTTTTGAGTATCCAGGCGCGCAGCAGATAAATCGACGGATCGTTGCTGTCGGTCATATTAGCTTCGCCAAGCAGCTGGGCGGCTTGTTCGTAATCCTGCTTGTCAAGATAGTTGAGAGCAAGTTCTACCAGCCCGGCCACACAGTTGGGATCGACGGCAATAGCGCGTCCGGCTGCCAGGAAGGCATCATCCTTGCGCCCCATAGCGCGCAGTATCTGAGAGCGAAGCACGTAATAATCGGCAACTCCGGCAGTGGCATTCAGGGCGGTGTCAATCTGGTCCAAAGCTTCCTGATAGCGTCCCAGGCCATAGAGACATCGGGCTATTGAAGCGTTCAGCCCATGATAATTGTATAGGCGATCATCAATAATCTGCTGGAAATCGTCGATCGCCGAGATATAGTTGAAGTGAGCCTGAGCGATGGATGCGCGCAGGTAGCGGTATAGTCCGTTGCCCGGGGCGAGCTGGATGGCATTGGTGAGGCCTGCAATGGTAGCCGCATAATTGGTGTTGCCATAATCCACCAGGGCTTCGATAGCCTTGGGGTCGTTGGAGTTGAGACTCATGGCCAGAACAAGATCGTCAACGGCACCGTTGTGGTCGCCCATCATTCGGCGTACGCTGGCGCGGCGAACATAAATATCAGGATTATTGGGATCGAAATCCACAGCCTGCTGGAGCATATCGCTTGCGCCGGACAGATTGTTTTCCTTCACAGAGCAACGCGCAAGTCCGATCAGCGCCTCGGTGCTTCGCGAGTTCAGGCGTTGCAGACGTGTATAGTCGGTGCGGGCGTCGGCATAGCGTCCCAGTTCATATTCTGTATTAGCTTTCTGATAGATAGCAGAGTAGGAAGCCGGGTCGATAGCTATAGCCGATTCGAGGTCGGCAAGCGCCTGTTCGTGCTTATTGGTCTGGTTGTAGATACCGGCTCGCAGCATATATGCCTGGAATCGGGTATCCGAGTCGCTTGAGGGGGTGAGTGCGAGGGCTTTATCTACATCGTCCAGAGCGTGAACGTATTCGTTGTGGCGATAGTATTCGTTGGCTCGCTTATACCAGGTCATATAATCGTTTGGATTTTCAGCGAGTGCGGCATCATAAACTCGTATTACAGCCTGGGTGACAGGATTGTCAATTGAAGCAGAAGCGGTAAGTGGTGATACGCCGGTCATCATAAGCATACCGGCTGCGAGATATATTTTGAAACGATTTTTCATAAATTTTCAACAAGAAAATAAACACAAAATTAGGTGTTTTAATCAATATAACACTGCGTTATACAGTTAAAAAGCATTAATAACCCCACGCAGGGCTGTGAGACGCTGGAGCAGTGCCGGCAGAAGATCGAGGCGCAACATATTGGCGCCGTCGCTTTTGGCTACTGAGGGGTTGGGGTGAGTCTCGATAAAGAGACCGTCGGCACCCACGGCAATTGCTGCGCGCGCTATGGTCTCGATCATATCCGGACGGCCTCCTGTCACGCCACATCCGGCGTTGGGTTGCTGCAAGGAATGTGTGACATCCATTATCACCGGACAGTGGCAGGTCTGTTGCATTTCGGGGATTCCACGATAGTCCACTACGAGGTCGCCGTAACCAAAGGTTGTGCCGCGATCGGTCACCATTACCTGATCGTTACCGCTCTGGCGCACCTTCTCCACCGCGAAGTGCATACTCGAAGGTGCCAAGAACTGACCTTTCTTGATATTGACAGCACGGCCGGTGCGGGCAGCTGCGATGAGGAGGTCGGTCTGGCGGCACAGAAAAGCTGGAATCTGGAGGATATCGGCAAACTCAGCAGCCATACGGGCTTCCTCGGCCGAATGAATATCAGTGATTACAGGCACACCGGCAGCTTTACCGGCAGCCGACAAGATTTGCAGAGCCTCAATGTCGCCTATGCCGGTGAAAGAATCCAGACGCGAGCGGTTGGCCTTGCGGTATGAACCTTTGAATACAAATGGAATGCCCAGCTCACGGCATACGGGAGCGATGGTGCAGGCTATATCCACAGCCATCTGCTCGCCCTCGATTACGCAAGGGCCGGCAAGCAGGAAAAAGTTGTTGGTGGGTGATGAACTCAGATATTCGGGGATGTTCATTGATGCAGTTGATTAATGATATGACAAGTATCGCAGGCTACGAGGGCGGCTGTTTCTGTGCGCAGGCGATTATCGCCCAGACTCACGGGTAACCAACCGGAATCCAGGGCATCGCGGATTTCATCGGTGCTGAAATCGCCCTCTGGACCTATCAGTATGGTAGTGTCTTCATACGGTGTGTATTCCTTGGCAAACAGTCGTCGGGGTATCGACGGGTCGCAGTAGGCAATGAACCGGCGCCCTGTGGTGTTCTGTTCCAGGAATGTGCGGTATGTGGTCATAGCGTCAATTTGCGGTAAAATGGCCTTGAGCGATTGTTTCATTGCCGAAACCGCAATTTTGTTAAGACGCTCCACATTTATATCCTTGCGTTCCGAATATCGGCAGCGCAACGGGATTATACGGTCCACGCCGATCTCGGTGAGCTTTTCCACGAGCCATTCCATACGGTCGTTGTTCTTGGTGGGTGCGATGGCAATGGTGATGGTGCCGCGCCACACTTTCGGGAGCGGTTCCGAGGATATGATGTCCACTGTGGCGTGTTTGGGGTGCGGGTCAAGCAGTACACAATGATATAATGTGCCTTTGCCGTCCACTACCTCAAGCGAGTCGCCGGTGTGCATGCGCAGCACGCGCACACAATGCCCCGAATCGCTTTCGGGCAGTGTGTGTGTGCTTTCAATATCTGGAGCGTAGAAACGTATCATAACGGTTAAAATCAGATTTCAGGGTCGGCCGAGATTTCTTTTTCAGCCTCAATAACCTGTGCTTTGTCGGGGTGGACATCCTTATCCTTAAAGATGAAGACAAACAGCACGGCAACCACAAGAGCGTAACCTGCAAAAATCATCCAGGAAGAATGCCAGCCCTCAATCTGAGCCATACCTTCGGGCCGAGAATATACATAGTGGTTGATCACTTCCTGAGCAAGGAGTGTGCCGGCGGTAGCACCGATGCCGTTGGTCATAATCATAAAGAGGCCCTGAGCCGACGAGCGCACATCTACATCGGTCTTTTTATCAACATAGAGCGAACCGCTCACGTTGAAAAAGTCGAATGCGATGCCGTAAACAATCATTGACAAAACAAGCATCCACACGCCCGAACCCGGATTGCCGATACCGAACAAACCGAAACGGAATACCCAAGCTGTCATAGCCATAAGCATAACAATCTTGATACCGAAGCGACGCAGGAAGAATGGAATGAGCAGGATACAGAGGGTTTCCGACATCTGCGACAGCGAGATCAGAGCGTTGGCATTGCGCGCACCCCATGTGCCTGCAAATTCGGGAACCGACTCAAAACTTTGAATAAAGGGATTGGCAAAACCATTGGTGATCTGGAGTGATACGCCGAGCAACATACTGAAAATAAAGAATATAGCCATCTGCTTATCTTTAAACAGCGCGAAGGCCTTAAGCCCCAGTGCATCATAAAGGCTCTTTCGACCGCTGCATGAGGTGGGACAAGCAGGCATAGTGAGCGAATATAATGCCATAACGATGCTGAGCACCGCCGATGTAACAAGCTGAGCAGCGGTATTCTGAAATCCGGTGAAGTTAACAAACAGCATAGCGCAGATAAACCCGACTGTGCCGAACACACGAATAGGGGGGAAGTGTTTCACAGTGTCGAGCCCGGCGCGTTCCAGTGCTGAATAGGCCACAGAATTGCTTAGGCCAATAGTGGGCATAAAGAACGCCACCGATATGGTATATAAGGTAAAAAGGGGCGAGAACTGCGGGTCAGGAGTGCTCAGGCCGTAGATGCCTGCCGCTCCCATTGCCAAGCCGCCAATCAGGTGGCAGATGCTGAGAGTGCGCTGTGCCTGAATCCAACGGTCGGCCACGATACCCACAAGCGCGGGCATAAATATTGATACGATACCTTGAATGGCATAAAACCATCCTATATGAGCACCCATTCCGGAGCGGAACAGATAGGAACCGAGAGAGGTGAGGTACGAGCCCCACACGGCAAATTCCAGAAAGGACAGCGCGGCAAGGCGAGTTTTGATACATTTCATGGTATAGGTAATTTAGTAGTTATTCTCCTTTCTTGCGTTTGATAATCTCGCTGATTTTGGCGGCCTGTTCATAGTCTTCATCCTCGATGAGGCGCGCGAGCAGCTTTTCAAGTTCTTCTATAGCGAGACGTTCGGGGGCCGGTTCGTCGGAAAGCAGATTGTCAGTTTCGTCGTTTTCTGATTTTGATTCTGTCTGAGCAGGTTCGTTACCAGGTTCGTTTTCTATGACAAAACCGGTCTCTTCAACTATGGCGCGGGTGGTGAATATCGGCGCGTTGCATCGCATTGCAATCGCAATAGCGTCGCTTGTACGGGCATCAAGCACCACACGGCGATCGCCGTCGTCGAATGTCAGCTCGGAATAAAACATTCCGTCGGCAAATTTATAGATGAACACTTCACGCAGCCGTATGCCGAACGCCTGCGAGAAACTCATAAACAGGTCGTGGGTAAGGGGGCGTTGCGGTGTGATACCTTCCATTTTGATGGCAATCGCCTGAGCTTCGGCTGCACCGATCACCACCGGTATGCGCATCGGCCCGTCCATTTCAGCCAGCAATAGGGCAAAAGCTCCGTTCTGAAGCTGATTGTATGATAAACCCATTACACGAAGTCTCACTCTGTCTTCCATAGATCTGAGTTTAATTGTTTGCTGATGTTGATATTATACCGCTGCCCAGACATCGGTGTGCATCCCGGTCATAGATTACGGCAAATTGGCCGGGAGCAATGCCTTGCACCGGTCGGCTGCTTTCAATCCGGTATCCGCCGCGGTCGTCCAGGCGTGTGAGGCGCCCTTCAAGAAATTCCGGCATGTGCCGGTTTTTGAATCGGATGGCTACATCGGTGCAATCGGTGTCTTTCCAGGGGTCGAGGGTTATAAACTGGGTCTCCTCCAGATTTAGCGTATGGCCATACTGCATAGCAGTGTCGTAGCCGCCGCTCACATATATTATATTCTGTTCAACGTCCTTTTTCACCACATACCAGGGCCCTCCACTCAGGCCCAGACCTTTGCGTTGGCCAATGGTGTGAAACCAAAAGCCCCGGTGCTGCCCCAGTACACGTCCGGTTTCGAGTTCGACGATTGGGCCTGGACGTTCACCCAAATGGCGGCGTATAAAGTCGTTATAGTTTATCTTACCCAGAAAGCAGATGCCCTGAGAGTCCTTGCGGTATGCGTTAGGCATACGTGTCTGCCGGGCTATTTCGCGCACCTGTGACTTGGGCATAGTGCCGATAGGGAACATTATGTGCTTCAGTTGGTCGTATGTGATGCGAGCCAGGAAGTCTGTTTGATCTTTCACAGCATCAACGGCTGTTGTAAGCCAGGTATTACCGTCGGCGTCCACTTCGGTGGAAGCATAATGCCCGCTGGCAGTTTTATCAAAGAGGTGTCCGTGCAGCTTTTCAAAATATCCGAACTTGATTACCAGATTACACATCATATCCGGATTGGGGGTGAGTCCGCGCTTCACGGTGTCGAGCGCGTATGCCATCACGTGTTCCCAATACTCGTCGTGCAGCGGCACCACCTCAAGGGGCAGCCCGTAGCGCGACGCTATGAGCTGACACATTTCAATATCCTCGTCGGCCGAGCAATCGTTGCTGCCGTCGTCACGTCCGATACGTATATAAAACAGGTGAACATCGTGCCCTTGCTCCACAAGCTGATGCACGGCAACGGCCGAGTCGACACCTCCCGAGATCAGAGCTGCTACTTTCATAAACCGGTCTGTTGGCGCATTGCGGCAAGGGCCGACAGAAGGTCGTCGGTCTTTACGTCTTTGGCTAATACTTTATGGCGCGAGTTAAGCAAATAAATCGTGGGCGATGATGTAATCGCGAAGTATTCATCGGCATCCTCCCAGCATCCCACTGTCCATTCCTCGGGGAAACCGGCGGCCGAGGCGCGCCAGGAATCGGTAGCCTCGTTTGGCTCGATACACAGCACGGTGAGCAGGCCGTTTTTAATCAGCGCATTGGCATTTATGTCGGCAGAGAGGCGCACACGTGCCAGGGTGCAAGCGTCGCAATCGTGATCGTTGAACATCACTACCACCATTTGGGTGTGAACATCGTCAATCGAACCTTTCTTACCATCAGGGGTGGTGTATTCAAGGGTTTTAACGGTCTTGCCGAGGCCGGAGTTTTCGATTATGCTTACCTGATTCTCAAACCAAGCCCGGTCGGCCGAGTTAACCTTCTTATTATTTGCGACAGCCTTGGCAAAGGGATAGAAAATCTCTTCGCTGCGGATTTCAGAAGTATCGGAATACACCCATCCGGCGGCCATATTTGCGAGCTCAAGGGTGATAGGACCCGATTTACTCACCGACTGCATCAGGCGATCGATTGATGCATATACGGTGTCGGCGGTGGCGTATGGCATAAACGAAATCCAATCGCCAAAGGTAGCATTAAGCTTTTCGCGTTTTGACATTGCCGATTTAAAATCGCAGCCACGCCAGAATCGGCTCACAAGAAAATCGCAGCGCTCGTCAAGTCTGCTCATATCGGCCGGGGGCACAGGGTAGGGGAATAAGTCGCCGTCGGCGGCAGACATCGGTGATATAGCGGCCACGAGGCCAAGAATATATAAAATCAAACGTTTCATAAACATCGTTGCTCAGATGAATTCTTAATTTGCAAAAGTACAAAAAAATCCCCACCCCGCAAAATTATCGTTCAATTTCCACCTTTATAAGACAATTGGACATTTTGCTTGAAGTTGTATCAGATTTTTCGGACGATAGTGGAGTCGGGAGTGGTGATTCGGACTATAACCACTCCGCCGGGCAGATGATCGGGATTGACGCTGCGACCGGAGATGTCTGTCACGGCGATGCTTGTGGCGCTGTCAGCGCCTTCTACAACCAGGCGCGAGGCATCGCGGTACACTTTTACCAGATCTGCCCGGGGTGAGCTTATGCCGTTGAAATTGATGGCTTTGCGTATGCCGTCCAGTGCATCTATGAGACCGGCACCCGTGCGGGGGTCCTCGCGTGATACCCCGCGCTCCACAGCCGTTTCTACAGCAATCTGCCGCAGCTGAAGCGGGGTGAGTTCGGGGTTTGCCTCAAGCCACAGGGCCATAATTCCGGCAGCGTGGGGCGATGCCATTGAGGTGCCACAATCGGCCATATAAGGGGCCGGGGAGTCGGTGGGCACAAGATGAGAGCCGTATCCGGCATCTACCCACGCTGAATTGGCCGGGGCGACAATATAAGCACCCGGCGCGCAGAATTGTGGCAGCCGGCGTCCATCGTCCAATGTGCCGTATGATGAAAATTTGCTCACCTTATTGAGCTGAACGTATCCTGCCCAGTCGTATGAGCCACCGCCTGGACGAGGCGCCGTGACGCGAGTGGTGGCCGACCCCACACTTGTGTAACTGAAGCCGCAGGCCATATCGGAAATTGAACGTTCCGACCCTCCGCTCACGATATTGCCCGCCAGACTGCGGCCCGACAATATAAGGTCGCCACCGGCATATACCCACACGCCGTTGCCGGGTACCGAGGCTGTCTCGATTACCGGGCGCACGTTGCTGAAACCACCATCCGGAAATTCAATCAGGCTATGCAGATCAAAAGCTATACCGATATTATATCGGCCGTTTATAGGATCTATGCCCCCGGTGGCCGACATCGTGCCCTTATAGAATTTTTTGAGGTATGGGTCCTGGGCACAATCAATGATCAGAGCACCGTCGGTCAGCGTATCGAAGTCAAACCATTCAGTCGAGTAATCATACTTTTCATCATAAATATTCCATACGCGAATGCGCATACGCAGGGTTTCGGAAGTGTCGCCCCACACGTCAGCGCTGCCATTGAACATCATCAGGTCATCGTATGTCACCGAGGTCATCCCGACACATAGACTATTGTCGTCCTCGGTAAAGGTCTTGTTAGCGCATATCGTGGTGTTGCCGTGATTGCCGGCCGACACCACTATGGCTGCATCGGCGGCACACATATCCAGATAGCGGTCGAAAGCGCTGGTGCCGTCGTGAGGGCCTATGGTTGTGCCGAGTGAAAGGTTGATTACCACCGGCATATCGTGGGTTTTGGCATATTCGATTATCTCCTCTACGCCACACAGAATGTTAGCATCATAAAGAGCTGTACTCGTAGTGGCAAAAATCTGCGAACCGCGTGCCACACCGCGATATACGGTTGATGGGTCGTCGCCGGCCATAATTCCGCACACGTGGGTGGCATGGGTCTGGCGGTCGGTATCGGTTACGGCTCCTGTGGCAAGCAGGTCATATCGTGAATTGGTCTGAAGGTCATAATTGGTGAAGCCAACCAGTCGGCCGACAAATGCAGGATGTGTGGCATCGAAACCAATGTCTGACATTCCTACCAGCACCCCACGGCCCGAGTAAGCCTTCGGTAGCTCACCTCCTCCGGCAAGAACAATATCTGCGCGTGTATCTGGCATAGCCTTGTCGAGCTGAGGCGAGGACACAGGCCCGAGGGATGCTTTAAGTATGCCGGAGGTTTCTGCGCCCTGGGACACCAGTGCCATCGGTACCGATGCCAGCACCATATTGCCACGACGATGCCACACGCGGATACCCATCTGCTCCATATCCGCTACCGAGGTGTCTTCGGAAATGTCAAGCACCAACGGCAGATATTCATCGGCTGCCCGTGATGCAGGTATTTCAGCCATCTTAAGGCGCAGCGATGCGTCGGTATCCAGAGCCATTGCATTGTGCGCTGAAAGTGTGGCGGCTGCAATGAATGGTATATATTTTAGTTTCATCACATTATTATATTAAAGGGGGTGCAACCCTGATAGTGTTGCACCCCCTTGCGTTATCAAAACCTTAAGTCTTTTATTTCACTACGATACGGCGTGATTCGGTGCCGTTTACGTTCAGGATATATATACCGGCTTCAATTCCCGAGGTGCCGAGCACAGCGGTGTCGCTGTTGGCTGTTGCAGAAGCAACCTTAGCACCTGCGATGTTGTAAAGGGCGGCGTTGATTGATGTGGCATAAGGCAGGAAGATTTCCCAGTCGGAGCCGTCTTTGGTGAGGATGAGTTTGCTATTGGCATCAGCCTTGACATCATCGATACCCTCAATACCGAGCAGGATTTTAAGCGAGTTGAGGGCGTTGAATTTACCGCTTGCACCCCACTGAGCCTGAGGTTTGTAGCTTGTGACGTAGCTGTCGATCACAGCACCTTTCTTGATGGCATCACGAGCTTGTTCTACTGTGATATCCTTTTTGGCTTCAAGCCAGGTAACGATGCTGCCTGTCACGATAGGTGTGGCCATTGAGGTACCCTGTTCTGCTTCCCAATAGTTGTCGCGGTTGTTATAGGGCTGGTTGGCCGAGAAGTAATTGACATAGTTGGCGTTCTGTTTCAGGATTCCTTCGGCGTAGGGAGTTGAGATCGACGAGACGATCGCAGTGCCGGGTGCGCATACATCGGGAAGCACACGACCGTCGCACAGCGTGCCGTATGAAGAGTATCCGGCCACCTCGTTCAGTTCCAGGCCGGTCATATCCTCGTAAGTTAAGGCCTGGCCAAAGAGTGATGCGATTTGGTTGCGAGCGTTCCAGGCACCCACGCTGATGGTCTTTTTACCGCAAGCAAGGTTGTTGATTGACATTTCAGCGTTGCCGTTTACATAGCCGGGAACGTTCAGCGAGTAGAAGTCGGCCATGTCTGAACATGCAACCACGCGTTGACCTGCTGAACCCTTGACGGCAATCGCGAGCACCAGTTTTTTGTCGCGGTTGGTGCTGTTGTTGTACGAAATCTGACCCGAGAGAGTTACACTGTAACGGTTGTTTGTATTGGTGTTCTTGCTGCTTCTAACAATTAAGTTTGAGCTGCTGAAGGCTTCGTCGAAAGCTGCGGCGTGCTGATATGTGGGGCTGGTAAAGTTGCTGGTGGCCAGTGTGAATTCGGTTTCTTCGCCACCCTTGATAGAGGTGGAATATTTTACTGTGCCGGTAGTGGTGTCGAGCACCTGGAGTTCAAAATCAAAGGGAGTGGAATTATCGCTCCAGACGTCGGCAATACCGCTATAATTATAGTTGCCGTCCCAGAAGATAGACTTAAAGGAATTGTCGGTAGCTGTGAAATTACGGACGATTGACACTTGAGTATCGCCTTCGTTGCCGGCTGCCACGCAGATAATAGCGCGGTCGCCCAGTGCGTTGAGGGCAGAGGTTTGATTATCGGTGCCGTCGTGGGGGCCGGAGTTGCTGCCTATCGAGAGGTTTACAGCCACGGGTTTACCCTGGTTTTCGGCATATTCAATCATTTTTTTCACACCGGCAACGACATTGTCGAGATACAGCGGACCACATCCCATGGCAATTTCGCTCTCGGGAGCCATACCATAGTAGGGGTTCTTATTTGTGGCGGATGCCAGGACGTTGCCGTTAGGACGGAACACAGCTACCTTACCACCGCGACCGTTAAACGAACCGGCCATACAGCCTGTGGTGTGGGTGCCGTGAGTTTCCGAAGCGTTATCAGTTGTGAAGCTCTTGATACGGTCGGGGGTGCTGAAAGTTGTGCACTTACCATCAGTGCTGGGGTAGTTATATAAAACCTTTATACGAGGATTTTTATCTTCGTCGAGGAAGTTGGCGTGGTTGGGATCCATACCGATATCGAAGATTGCGGCAATAACACCTTTACCGGTGTATGCGGCGGGCAGGCCGTCAGAGCCTTCCTGAACAATATCCATACCGGTTACTTCACGGCTTTTGTCAAGCATAGGCTTGGCTACGCCGCCAAAAGATACAGACACTACGTCGGGGTTGTTCTCAAGAGCAAGAATAGCATCCATAGTGCCGCTTACAATCGCGATTTCACCGAGGTCGGTAGTCACCTCGAAGCCATCGTTTTCAAGCGAATAAGCCGATACGCCGGCAGCCATGCGAACAAATACCGATACGGTGGCATCGGCACGCGAAGCCACGGCTTGCATATCAAAGGGAGCGTGAACGGGCTTAATGTGAGTGGCAGCGGGATATGTCTGCATATCCTTATAGATTTGCAGGATCATTGAGCTTGAAGCATCAAACTTATTCTGCGCCGACGCGCCCAGGGCGAGTCCGGCCATAAGCAGAGCAGGGTAGATTTTCTTCATTTTTATAGTGTGATGTATTTGTTTTTGATACTGATAAGGCACCCGCACGCGGCAGGCACCGGTTTACATTCAGCAAAGTTAAGCATTTTGTCTTGATTTTCGGCTATCTGACGCGCAAAAATTTACCCAACTTGCCATATTTTAAGAAATTTTCGTACTTAGACGGCCAAAAAATGCGCACGAGTGCTATTTATTCTCGATTTCTTCGAGTTCCATACCGGCAAGTTCCCATACGCTCATGGCGTTTTCGAGGTTGCGGGTGGTGTCGGCGTGCAGGGTATAAATGTCGCCGCCCTCGCCGGCTGCTATGCGGGCCTCAATATCCTTGATTTCCTGCTCCAGACGTGCGATTTCGGCTTCGGCATCCTCAACGCGCCTGCGGGCTTTGCGCACCATTTTTTCGTGTTCGCGTTGTTCGGCGTATGATCGCTTGCGGGGTGATTCTTCTTGCTGAGCCGCAGCCGGCTGTGTTGACTTTTGCGATTGGCGAGGTGTTGATGTGGGCGATTTCGAGAGTTCAAGTTCCTGGAGGGAACTGAGGCGTTTCTTTTCAAGAAAATCATATATGCCGCCGAGACATTCGCGCACTTCGCCTCCACCAAATTCGTAGACCTTTTCAACCAGGCCATCCAGAAATTCTCGGTCGTGGCTCACGACAATCACCGTGCCGTCGAAATCACGGATAGCTTGCTTGAGCACATCCTTGGTGGCCATATCCAGGTGGTTGGTAGGTTCGTCAAGTATAAGCAGGTTGACCGGTTGGAGCAGCAGGCGTATCATAGCCAGGCGGGTGCGTTCGCCTCCCGAAAGCACTTTGACTTTTTTGTCAGAAGCCTCGCCACCAAACATAAAGGCCCCTAGAATATCGCGAATTTTAGTGCGTATGTCGCCCACGGCCACACGGTCAATGGTATCGAACACGGTGAGTTCGCCGTCAAGCAACGATGCCTGATTCTGAGCGAAATAGCCGATTTTAACATTATGTCCTATTTTCAGATTCCCGGTGAAGGGTATCTCGCCCATAATACACTTTACAAGAGTGGATTTACCCTCGCCGTTCTTGCCCACAAACGCCACCTTCTCGCCTCGACGTATGGTAAACGTGGCGTGATCAAACACCTGATGGTCGCCGTAGGCTTTGCCAACCTCGTCGGCTATAATTGGGAAATCGCCCGAGCGTGGAGCCGGCGGAAACCGCAGGTTGAGGTGGGAGGTATCCACTTCGTCCACCTCGATGCGGTCGATCTTGGCAAGCTGCTTCATACGGCTTTGAACCTGCACTGCCTTGGTCGCCTTGTAGCGGAAGCGTTCGATGAAGGCTTCAGTATCCGCTATTTGCTTCTGCTGATTGTTATATGCTCGCATCTGCTGCTCTATGCGTTCGCGGCGCAGTTCCACAAACTTGGAATATTTCACAGAGTAATCGTAAATCTTTCCGAGCGAGATCTCGATTGTGCGGTTGGTCACATTATCTATAAAAGCGCGGTCGTGGCTCACCAGCACCACGGCTTTTGCTTTCTGCGACAGAAAGTTTTCAAGCCATTGGATAGATTCGATGTCAAGATGGTTGGTGGGCTCGTCAAGCAGCAGCACGTCGGGGCGTGTGAGCAGCAGCTTGGCCAATTCTATTCGCATACGCCAGCCACCGGAAAATTCAGATGTGAGCCTGTCGAAATCGGTACGTGAAAATCCAAGACCGATCAGAGTTTTTTCTATTTCGGCCTCGGCATTGTCAGATGCCTGCATGGCAATGCGGTCGGTAAGCGTGGTTACTTTATCAATCAGTGCGTGATATTCCTCAGATTCATAATCTGTGCGGTCGGCAAGCTCGGCACTCAGGCTTTCGAGTCGCGCATTCATCTCTGAAAGATGCGAAAACGCCTTGCGCACTTCCTCTATCACCGTAGAATCGTCGCTGGTGGTCATGTGCTGCGGCAGATAGCCTATGGTTACATCGGCGGGCACAGCCACGCTGCCTGCGGTGGGCTGCTGCAATCCGGCTATGATTTTCAGCATTGTGGATTTTCCGGCGCCGTTTTTGCCCACAAGTGCAATCTTATCCTTATCGTTGATCACATAATTGATATTGTCAAAAAGCGACTTGGCACTGAACTCTACCGAAAGATTATTTATCGAGATCATTTCTTCACAACTTTAATTTAAATACAAAGTTAGACATTTACCCGTGATCGTACAAATAAGTAACTCTAAAAAATTAGACGATATAGATTTGCGCGTCAAGACAGGCAAGGATATATCGGCCCGCAGGGTTTAAAATATATCTAAGGTAATATAAACTAATTTTTGAGAGTGACTTATTCATTTAAGAAAACCCAAACGCCCGGAAACCGACGCGCTACGCTACGCAATAAAACACGACTGATTCCGTTATTATGTAAGAAATGAAAGCAATGAACCAATCCAGATATTCTCTCCTATTATTATATATGATGATTTGCTCTGCAGCGGCATTCGCTGCAGGTGTTAAAATTCAGGGACTTGTGACAGATGAGAACAACGAGCCCCTTGAATTTGTGTCGGTGCGTATCGACGGCACTTTGATAGGAGCCACCAGTGGCCTCGATGGTAAATATACCATTCAGGCTCCCGCGCAGGATACGATACGTGTGATTTTTTCGTGTATCGGTTACGAGGAAGCAAAGCGTCGTCTGATTAATCCCGACGGTGATGTTACCCTGAATGTTAAGATGCAACCTAAATCATACGCCCTGCAAGGCGTAGAAGTAACGGATATACAGCGACAGACGGGATCAATTCAGAAGATTGATGCCAATGCATCGCGTCTGGCTCCGGATGCCACCGGCGGATCGGTCGAGGGCTTGCTGAGCACAATGGCAGGCGTCAGTTCCGGCAACGAAATGTCAAGCCAGTATAATGTGCGTGGCGGTACGTATGACGAAAACCTGGTGTATATCAACGGTATAGAAGTATATCGCCCGCAGCTCGTAAGTTCGGGACAGCAGGAAGGCCTTTCGATTATCAATCCCGATATGGTGGGTGCGATCGGCTTCTCGACCGGTGGTTTCTCGGCAATGTATGGCGACAAAATGTCAAGCGTGCTTGATATTACGTATCGCCAGCCCGAGGCGTTTGAAGGTGCTGTGGCATTGAGCCTGATGGGTGGAAGTGCCACCATTGGTTCGTCGTCAAAACGCTTTACGCAGCTGCACGGTGTTCGATATAAGAGCAACGCTTCCCTGCTCAGCTCTATGGATGACAAGGGCGAATACGACCCGCGTTTTTTCGATTACCAGACCTCGATGACCTATAAGTTCTCGGATAAACTCCAGCTGAATTTCTTAGGCAATATTGCCGTAAATAATTATAAATTCATCCCTCACAACCGTACTACTAATTTTGGCACATCTACTGATGCAAAGCAGTTTAAGGTGTATTTCGACGGTCAGGAAAAAGATAAATTTGAAACTTGGTTCGGAGCTCTTACTCTATCTTACAAGCCGTCGAAAAAGACTGAATATTCACTTCTGGCTTCAGGCTTCCTGACCAACGAACTCGTGGCCTACGACATCTCCGGCGAATACTGGCTGGATCAGGCCGGTACCTCCGGCGACGAATCAGGAGATGGTTCCGTGGGTGGTGAGCTCGGAGTGGGTAAATACCTGGAACACGCGCGAAATCGTCTTAAAGCCAGCGTGATGACCTTTGCGCTCAAAGGCTCGACAGGTCTGGCCAATCATACTTTGGACTATGGCATCAGCCTTAATGCCGAACACATTACCGACCGTTCTCGCGAGTGGGAAATGCGTGATTCAGCCGGCTATTCCCTTCCGTTTGACCCCGATGCCCTGCGGGTGATTTACAATCTCGACTCACATCACGATATTTCGTCTACCCGTATGGCGCTCTACGCTCAGGATACGTGGCGTATGCAGACATCTGCCGGTTATCTTAATCTCAATGGTGGTGTGCGCATGAGCTATTGGTCGTTCAATAAGGAGTTTCTTTTCAGCCCCCGAATTTCTCTGGGTTTCGTTCCGGATAAGGCTCCGCAGTGGTCGTTCCGCTTTGCTACCGGTCTTTACTATCAGTCGCCATTCTATAAGGAATACCGTATGCCGGTGCAGGATGCCGATGGCAACACTGTGATAATGCTCAACGATAAT
>CAZHDH010000050.1:0-8413 GCA_964531245.1 uncultured Bacteroides sp.
CAATTCACCGAATACAACCCCGACGACAATCACGAGACAATGGAACAGATGATAGCCGAAGCCCTGGCCCCCTACCCCCACCTGCCCGTGGCATTCAACGCCCCCGTGGGCCACGTTGACCATAACGTCCCCCTGGTCGAAGGAGCCTACGCCACCCTCGACATCACCCCCACCACCGTCACCCTCAAGCTCGAAAAATAACCCCTCCCTCCCCCTATAAAAACCGATGAAGCGGCGCTTCCCAGCGTCGCTTCATCAGTTAAACCAATCATTATCACATTTCTTTACTTGCAATTTCTTGCGTCTTGCATAGGTAAAACACTCCTGCATCCGGTTTGGTTTGATGTGGATTTTGATTTTTAGATTTTTTCACATTCGTTGGTGGTTTGAGAATTTATTTGTATTTTTGTCAGATAATTGAAAATCACGGTTTATTCTCAGTAAAAATGAGTCAAGAGAAGTCTGCTGTTATCATCCCGATGTACAATGAGAGCGAAAATGCCGCCGCTATCATTGATGCCGTTATCGCTCTGCCCACAGAGTTTGATATCCTTGTTATCGACGACAATTCGCCCGACGGCACCGCCGACATCGTAAAGGCCAAGGCCAAGGAATATCCCGGCCGCGTCTTCATCATCGAGCGAAAAGGCAAGCTCGGCCTCGGCACCGCTTACATCACCGGCTTTAAATGGTGTCTGGAACACGGATATGAATACATCTGCGAGATGGATGCCGACTTTTCTCATAACCCCAACGATCTGGTGAAGCTTCAGGCTGCCGTGGCATCGGGCCAGGGCGATGTGGCCGTGGGATCGCGTTACGTCACCGGCGTGAATGTGGTCAACTGGCCCATGGGGCGTGTGCTTATGTCATATTACGCCTCGAAATATGTGCGCCTGATCACTCGCATCCCCGTCTACGACACCACTGCCGGATTTGTATGCTACCGCCGCAAAGTGCTGGAAACCATCCCCCTCGACGAGGTGAAATTCAAAGGATACGCCTTCCAGATCGAAATGAAATTCACCGCCGTGATGTATGGCTTCAAGGTGGTGGAAATACCCATTATTTTCGTAAACCGTGTGCTGGGCGAATCAAAAATGAATTCCGGGATTTTCGGCGAGGCCGTTTTCGGCGTGATTCGTCTGAAATGGAATTCCCTCTTCAAAAAATATAACAAGGCATGAAGCTCCTGATCCATAACGCCCGGGTGGTAAGCGGTCTGGAGCCGGAATACCGGGGATGGTTGCTCACCGACGGCCCCCTGATCGCCGCCGCCGGCCACGGCACTCCGCCGGCACACATCCTGGCCCAAGCCACCGAGAGTGTGGACGCCGCCGGCGACCTCCTGCTCCCCGGCGCAATTGATGTGCACGTGCATTTCCGCGAACCGGGACTGACGCATAAGGCCACGATTGAATCTGAAAGTCGCGCGGCTCTGGCCGGGGGTGTTACATCATGGATCGAAATGCCCAACACAAAGCCTGCCACCACCACCCGCGAGCTCATTGAGCAGAAAACAGAGATTGCAGCCCGCACGGCAGCAGGCAATTACGCCTTTATGATTGGTGCCACGGCCGATAATCTCGCTGAATTGCAGCAAGCCGATTTCAGCCGCATCGCCGCCGTCAAGCTATTTATGGGGTCGAGCACCGGAAATATGCTGCTGGATGGCGACGACTCCCTGCGGGCCATATTTGCCGACCAACCCGGCCGCATTGTGGTGCACGCCGAGGATCAGGGCATTATCAACCGTCTCACTCAGCAATATTCGCCCATAGCCGACCCCGACAATATGCTGTGGCACACCCGCTTGCGTCCTGCCGAGGCTTGCGTCCGCGCCACCGAGCGAGCTATGGAGCTGGCCCAACGGTATGGCGCGCGGCTCCACGTGGCTCACGTGACCACCGAGGCCGAATGTCGCCTGTTTGACCCCGCCGACCATTGGGATAACCGGCCCATCACCGCCGAGGTTTCGCCTCATCATCTGATTCACTGCTCGGATGACTACGCGCGCCTGGGCAGCAGGATCAAAATGAACCCTGCCGTCAAATCTGCCGCCGACCGCGATGCACTGCGCCGCGCCCTGACCGACGGCCGGCTGCAACTCATTGCCACCGACCACGCTCCCCATACCCTCGCTGAAAAGCAGGGCGATGTATTCACGGCTATGTCCGGCGCGCCTATGGTGCAATTCTCGCTACCGGCTATGCTGGATATGTTCGGCCCGGAATTGACTGTGAACCGTATGTGCAAGGCTCCCGCTCAGGTATTCGGCATACGCGGCCGCGGTGTCATAGCCCCCGGATACAAGGCCGACCTCGTATTGGTGCATAAACTTGATAATCCGTACACCGTCACAGATCAGGACGTGCTCAGCCCCTACGGTTGGACTCCCATGATCGGCTCGCGCCTGGGTCATCGTGTGGTGAGCACCTGGGTGAATGGCGGTTGCGGCCCCGAGCCTCTCGAATTTTCTAATTGACATTAAAAATCAGTATTGATGACTTCAATAAATAAATGGTTCAGCCGCCCGCAGGTATGGGGTTCGCTGGTGTCTGTGGTCGTAATGGCCCTGGTAGCGTTTTTCTTCTTCTACCCCGATAATGTCGAGGGCAATTCCCTGCGCCAATATGATATGATGCAGGGCGCGGCCAACGGCCACGAAGCTCAGGAATATTACCGACAGACCGGCGAGCAGGCGCTGTGGACCGACGCCCTCTTTGGCGGTATGCCCACATTCCAGATCTCGCCGTCGTATCCCTCCAATTCGCTTTTCAGCTGGATTGATTCGGTGTACGGTCTGGGACTGCCGGCTCCCTCAAATCTGCTGTTTATGATGATGGCCGGATTCTTCATCCTGCTCATGGCTATGCGCCTGCGGTGGTGGCTGGCCCTGATAGGGGCTGTGGCCTGGGGGCTGTCGAGTTATTTCGTGATCATCATCGGCGCGGGCCATATCTGGAAATTTGTGACCCTGGCTTACGTGCCGCCCACAATCGCCGGCCTTGTGATGATTTACCGCGGCCGATACATCACCGGCGGCTCGATCCTGAGCCTCTTTGCCATGATGCAGCTCAACGCCAATCATCCGCAGATGACCTACTATTTCGCCTTCGTGATGTTCGGGCTGATAGTGGCGTGGCTTGACAGCGCTATCCGCTCGCGGCAGATGCGCAAGTGGCTCATTGCCACCGGCGTAAGCCTGATTTGCGGTGCCCTGGCAATCGGTGCGAATCTCCCCAGCCTGTATAACACCTACGAATATTCCAAAGAGACAAAACGCTCGCAGAGCGAACTCACACCCACCCCCTCGGCTCAGGCCGATCCCTCGGCTCCCCGACCCACCGGCGGTATGCCCTACGGCGAAATCGTGGGCTGGAGCTACGGCACTTCCGAAACTTTCAGCCTGCTCGTCCCCAACATCAAGGGCGGTGCCACAGCCAAACCCGAGGGCGGCGGTATGGTGCATCTGGGCCTCGACCGTCTGGACGGCGCATCAAAATATGCCGGTCAGCCCGTGGCGGATCTTATGCCCTACCTGCCCCAGTATTTCAATGATTCTGAGGGCACTAACGGCCCCGTCTATGTGGGTGCGATAGTTCTGGCGCTTTTCCTGGTGGGTTGCGTGATGGTGCGCGGCCCCGAAAAATGGGCGCTCGTGGTGCTTACCATCCTCAGTATCGTGCTGGCATGGGGTGCCAATTTCCCGGCGCTCACAGATTTGTTTATCTATAACTTCCCGATGTACAATAAGTTCCGCGCTGTCGAGAGCATTCTGGTCATAGCCGAATTTACCATTCCCCTGCTGGCCATTCTGGGCCTGTCGCGGCTGGTTGATGTAGCCGCAGCCCGCAAAGCCGACCAAGACAATTCCGACGCGTATCTGAAAGCTCAGCGCGTGGTGCTCGGATGTTTCGGGATTTGTGGCATTATCGCTCTGGCTGCTGCCCTGGTGCCCTCGATGTTCGGCGACGCTATCACCACTCAGGATACCGCAGTGTCGGCTCAGATGAGCAATCAGGTGGCGCAGCTCGGCGCGCAGTATGGCTACTCGCAGCCCGAGGTGCAGCAGATGGCATATAACTATTCTCTGAGCAACCCCGCCTTGCGCAGTGCTATCGAGGACCTCCGCTACGGCCTTGTGAGCGCCGATGGCTGGCGTTCGTTCGCCTTCCTGGTGGCTGCTGCCCTGGTGCTGTGGCTCGCGCTGGGGGGACGCCTCAATCGCCGCGTGGCCGTGGCCGCCGTGGGGGTGCTGATTCTATGCGACTTATATGGCGTGGACAAGCGCTATGTGGATCACGCCTCTTTCGTGGCCGTCACACCCGGCACTGCCGACTTTAATCCCGATGCAATAGACCAACTCATTCTGGCCGATACCACCCACTATCGCGTGATGGATATTCCCGGATTCTGGCGTCCGGAACGCTCTTATTTCCACCACACCGTGGGCGGCTACCACGCTGCCAAGCTCAATCGCTACGAGGATCTGATTCAGCGTCGACTGCAGCCGGTGCTCTCCTATGGCTATCATCCCGACTTCCGCAACGACAGCCTCCGCGCCACCCTCGACGCGTCGCAACGCCCCGTGGCCGATGCCCTCGCCGCCTCATACCGTATGCTTGATATGCTCAACGCCCGCTATATAATTACCGGCGATAAGGAAGCCCCCGTGCTGCTCAATACCGGCGCGATGGGTCCGGCCTGGCTTGTGCCATCGGTCGAGTATGTCAAAGGTGCCGATGCCGAGATGTCCGCCCTGGCTTCGCTTGACCCACGCCGCCAGGCTGTGGCCGATGAACGCTTCGCCGAAATCCTTGGCCGTCAGACAGCTTCGCTCGCTCCGGGCGACACTGTGCGCATGGTAAGCTATACTCCCAACCGCGTGGAATACGCTACCGACACCCGCACCGATGCCACCGCCGTTTTCTCCGAGATTTGGTTCCCCTGGGGCTGGAAAGCCACTATCGACGGCGAGGCCGCTCAGCTTGCACGCGTCAACTATGTGCTGCGCGCAATGCACATCCCTGCAGGCCGCCATACCGTGGTGATGACCTTCGACCCCGACTCGCTCCACATCACCGGCGGCATCGCATACGCCTCGGTATCGGTTATTTACATCCTGCTCCTGCTCGCCGGATTCATAAATCTGCGACGCAAAGACCTCAAAAATGGGCCTGAGCGACTGGTATAAACGTCTGCGACATTCGCGCGGCTATGGCGTTCATTCGCCCTACGCTTTCAGCATGGTGCTCGAAACCCTGCACGCCCCGCGCGGATGCTGCTATTATGCCGAGGAAGCTATCGCAGACCCCCATCTGCGCCTGATATTCCGCATAATCGTAGCCCTGCAACCATCGGATATTATCGTCAGCGCCAACCCCGAGCGCACCGTCAGGATTCAGGAAATAGCGCGCCGTGCCCTTCCGCGCCGTAAGCCTGATAGCGCCCTCGCGCCTCATACCCTGGTGATTGCCGAGGGCCCGATGCCCGATGCCCCGGCTGCTGGGGCTTCAATCCTTACCGACACCCCCATCGACCCGGCTCTGCTCCGCCATATTGCCTCCCACCCCTACGGGCATCTGTACGCCAACCCCCGACGCGCCCTTTTTGCTGCACTGCCTCACCTTCCCTCACAAACCATCCGTGTCAACTTCTAAGTTTAGCCCTCAACCCTTAATCGCCCCGCTTCAGGGCCATACCGACGCGGCCTGGCGCACCGCCCACGCCCGGGCGATGCAGCCCCTGGGGTTGCAACTCACCTATTACGCGCCATTTGCCCGCGTGGAACGAGGCGAGGTGCGTCCGCGCGATATTCGCGCGCTCGCTTCCGGGCTGAATGCAGGCTACACCCTTATCCCCCAGGTGATTTTCAAGGATATTCACGAGTTGCAGATGCTCACCGATGCCATTGCAGCTCTGGGCTACCGACATATCGACCTGAACATGGGCTGTCCCTTCGGCCCGCAGGTCAAGGCCGGACGAGGGGCAGCCGCTGCCGTAAATCCCGGCCTTCTTGAGCAACTGAATGACTTTATCGACGGCCATCCTGACATCACATTCTCAATCAAGATGCGCCCCGGGCTATCATCCACCGATGAATGGCTACCATACGCACAGCTGCTCAACGCCTTGACCCTGAGCCATATCACCCTGCATCCGCGCCCGGCAAAACTGGCATATCGCGGCACACCCGACCTTGATTGCGTCACACAATTCCTCAGCCTCGTAAATCATCCGATATACTACAACGGCGACATCACGTCGCCCGCTGAATTTCAAGCGATAGCAGCACGATTCCCCAACGCCGCCGGCGCAATGATCGGCCGCGGATTGCTTGCCCGCCCATCCCTGGCAGCCGAAATAGCCACCGGCACCGAATGGACACCCGAAGCACGCCGCCACCTCTGGCTCGAAATAATGCTTGATGTGGCCCGACAGATAACCGATTCATCCCAAGGCGAAAAACAAGCCCTCGACCGCCTGAAACCCCGCCTCGAATACATCGAACCCCACCTGCTGGACAAACGCCACCTCAAATCCCTCGCCAAGTCCCGCGACCTCTCCACCTTCCTCAACCTCCTCACCCGCGAGTAACGCCGCTCTATATTTGATACCTATGGAAAGACGGTCAGACATAGATATTCTGAAAGGATTTTCAATTATTGCCATTATATTATTTCACATCGGAATCCTTCCTTACGGCTACTTAGGAGTTGATGTGTTTATGGTAATAAGCGGCTTCCTGATTATTCCCCCGGTAATAGAAAATCTATCCAAGGGTGGTTTTCATTATTTCGCGTGGCTATGGAGACGATTTAAAAGATTCCTGCCTCTCGTAATTATCGTATGCGCAACCTCGCTTATCATCGGATATTTCGTAATGATGCCTAACGATTATGAGAATCTTGCACAATCGTCGTTTGCCTCCGAATTATTTGCCAATAACATACTGCTTTCTATAACTACTAAAAATTACTGGGCCACAGCCAATGAATATAAGCCCCTGCTTGCACTTTGGTATCTTGGAATCCTTGCGCAATTTTTCATTATCTTCCCGCTTGTCCTGATTTGCTTTAATAAACTCTGCATACGCAAGCCAAATAAATCGTCTTTGATTGCTGCGTTAGTTATCTTAACCATTGCATCATTCGCCTTATATCTCCTTCCTTCTTTCGAGTATAATCAAAAATTTTATTATTTGCATTTCCGAATCTGGGAATTTGGAGCCGGTGGTTGCATATTTTATTTAACCCATAGAAATGAGTCAAACCATAAACCATTGGTTTATTTATTATTAACGTCCATTCTCCTTATTACCTTTTGCATACACCCCAGATCGATTAATGCGGTTGAAAAAACTTCAATCGTCGGGGTAAATATGATTGTTAGTTCATATACACTCGCGAGAATGATCTTGCCTGTAACCACAGTGATAATTTCTGCACTATTAATCAGTCAGAGATTTAAAATGAATCGCGCGTTGAATGGGTTAGCGTATTTAGGCCAGATGTCACTGAGCCTCTTCATTTGGCACCAGTTAATATTAGCCTTTATGCGATACTCTATCCTTGACAAACTAAATATTTGGTGGGTGTCAGTGTATTTGACGGCAGTATTTATTATCTCCTTGGCCTCATACAAATGGTTGGAAAAAATCAAAATTGATACGATTTATAGTAAAACTCTCTTGGGTATAAGTTGGATAGCGGTTCTTGGTGCTTCCGGCTTCATTTACAGCAGAGCCGGAGTGGTCAGAGATGTACCCGAAATGGGAGTATATCTAAATAATCCTTACGGGATCAGAAATACTGAGTATATTGATAGAATTTATGGGTATGATAGGCCTTTTAGCTCTAATAAGACAAGGGTGCTGATTATTGGATATAGTTTTGCTCGTGATTTTGCATGCTGCCTTGAGCAGTGGGATAAAAATAACACACTGCAATTTTCCTATATGCAATGGGTCCGACATATCGATCGGCTCAGGCAAGCCGACTATGTATTTATCTTTGGTGATAAACAAGATGTACCTCAACAAGTGTGGGATAACATTAGATCTGATTGCAAAGTATATGGAATAGGTACAAAATATTTTGGGAAGACCATTGGCCCCACATACATCAAGCGCAATACCGAAGGCTATTTTAAAACGTCGATACCTGTGCCTCAGTTACTAAAAGAAACAAACGATAATTGGAAAACGAATTGGGGTGACCATTACATTGATTTTGTTGAAGCATCACTCAATGAAAAAGGCGAAATTAGAATTTTCACTCCCGACAGTATGATAATATCTTTCGACTGCATGCACCTCACACCCGCCGGTGCCAAATACTTCTCATCACGCCTCGGTTTCGATGATATATTTGGGTCGCATAAGTAACGACATTTCAGCGATGTAACGAAT
>CAZHDH010000050.1:8513-18001 GCA_964531245.1 uncultured Bacteroides sp.
TCAAATCCCTCGCCAAGTCCCGCGATCTCCCCACCTTCCTCAACCTCCTCACGCAGGGTTAAACCCCTACTCCGAACTTTTCGGGTGTTTCACTCCGAACTTTTCAGTACTTTTACTCCGAACTTCTCTGTTTTGCTGCGGCGATGTCTTGGTGGATAGCGGCCTGCAGACTGTCGAGGTCTGGGAATTTACGCTCAGGGCGCAGCCAGGCCACCAGCTCAAAGCGTATGCGACGGCCATACATATCTCCAAGGTCGGCATCGGGCACGTGCAGCTCTACGGTCACGGGGTTGTGTGCCGCGATGGTAGGATTGTCACCTATATTAAGCACAGCCACCATAGGCTCACCGCCGTCGGGCAGATA
Source organism: uncultured Bacteroides sp. (assembly GCA_964531245.1). Lineage (GTDB taxonomy): Bacteria > Bacteroidota > Bacteroidia > Bacteroidales > Muribaculaceae > CAG-873. The sequence goes on from CAZHDH010000050.1 coordinate 8,878, forward strand.
CCGCGCGGCATATACGCCCGCCGGTGGCAGACATAGGCCGCCGGTGGCGACATTCATTGTGGGGATTCCGATTTTCCGGCCGTTTTGCTTGCCTCGTTGCACCTCGCCGGCAAGCATGGGCAGGTGTCCGCTCAGGGAAGCGTAGCGGTCTATATCTCCGTTTTTCAACGCTTTACGCAGCGATGATGAGGAGGGACATTCGCCCTCCGAGGTATTCACGGCCTTAACCCACTCGACACGCACTCCCACCTGCTCCCCGGCGCGCTCATATTCGGCAGGGGATGCCAGGCGGTCGCTCCCAAAGGTATTGTCATATCCCATAACGAGCACCTGCACGCCGTAATCGTTTTTCACCATACGCATAAACTCCACAGCGGTAAGCCGGCGCAGCTGCTCGGTGAATGGCAGCGACACCACCCGCTCCACACCGGCGCGGTGAATCAGATATGCCGATTCCTCGCGCGGATAAGCCCACCCTGGAGCGCGCTCGGGGGCGATAAGGCTCAGCGGATGGCGGTCGAATGTGAGCACGTGGGAGGTAAGCCCGCGCGAGCGCGCTATCTCAATAATACGGCTTACCACGGCCTGATGCCCGGGATGAAAACCGTCAAAAGTGCCTACGGCCGCCACACTCGGGGCCTGTGATTGTGCCCGGCTCATGAGTTGATACGCGGAAGCACCTCGGCGAGCACCTCCGGAAATTCCATCCCGGGAGCTACAAGCGCGGTTTTGAACCCTAAATCTTCGGCGGCTTCGAGATTCAGCTCCGAATCGTCCAGAAACAGCGTCTCGGCAGGCTCGATACCCAATTTGGAGGCAGCGTATTCAAAAATTTTCTGTTCGGGTTTAAGGCTCCGCGCTTCAAACGATGTTACAATGCCGTCGAAATAATCCTCGCGGTGTTTGCCGTCTTTTTCAAATTCGGTGCGGATCTTGCTATCCCACATTATGGGATTGGTATTGCTGAGCATATACACCGGATAGCGGCGTCGCAACTGCTCAAGCGAGTGCAGCCGATGCACCGGTATACCGATTAGGAACTGGCAGAACGCATCGTCGATCTGCGCATCCGTAACTCCGGCAGGCAGGTTCTGGCGCAGGGCTTGGTGAAACTGATCCACGGTCATATCGCCGCGTTCCAGCAGCATGAAAGGCCCCTGCTGCGAAAATTCGCCGAAGTAAGAGGCCGCGTCTTTCAGGCCGAGCCGCTCAAAGGCGGCTATACAATTTTCTTTGCGGATGTCCATAATGACACCGCCCAGGTCAAACAATAGATTCATAGGTCGAGGTATTCTGTGGGGTCATTTATGCCGGCCTCGGCAAAGGCCTGGCGGCGCTCGGTGCAGGTGCCGCAGGTGCCGCAATGCTTTGGGCCACCTTTGTAGCACGAGTAGGTATGGGCATAGTCGATACCCAGGGCCGCGCCGTGGCGGGCGATATCGGTTTTGGTCAGATGAGTGTAGGGGGTGATAAGGGTTATGTGGTCGTACGTGCCCTCGCTGATAGCACGGCTCATAGCCTCGGCAAAACCGGGGCGGCAGTCGGGATATATGGCATGGTCGCCGCCGTGGTTGGCCATCATGATGTGACGCAGCGAGTGGGTTTCGGCCAGGCCCGCGGCCACCGACAGCATTATGCCGTTGCGGAAGGGCACCACCGTGCTGCGCATATTTTCATCGTCATAATTGCCGTCGGGAATGGCATCGCCACCGCTCAGCAGCGAGCTTTCAAACAGCTCACCCATAAACGGCAGATCAACCACCACCAGCCGGATGCCCAGCTTATCGCAATTATAACGCGCACATTCAATCTCGCGGGCGTTATGGTTTGAGCCGTAATTGAACGTCACGGCCAGGGCGATACGGTCGGCGTATTCATAAAGCATGGTTGTGGAATCCATGCCGCCGCTCACCACCATCAGGGTATCTTTCATAGCGCTCATGAGTTAGGGAAGGCCGACATAAGGCGTTGGCGCACCATATCCTGGTGGTCATCATCGCCATAATTTGCAAAAGGATAGATCGATATGCCGCCGCGGGGTGTGAAGATGCCACGCACCTCCAGATAGCGCGGATTCATCAGACGCACAAGGTCTTTCATTATGATATTCACGCAATCTTCATGGAAATCGCCGTGGTTGCGGAAGCTGAACAGATACAGCTTCAGGCTCTTGCTCTCCACCATATCCTCGCGCGGTATGTAATTGATGATAATGGTAGCGAAATCGGGCTGGCCGGTCTTGGGGCACAGCGACGTAAATTCGGGACAGTTGAAAGTCACCAGATATTCATTCTCGGGGTGCTTATTCTTAAACGTCTCAAGAATTTCGGGGCAATATTCCGTGGGATATTTCACTCCCTGGTTACCCAGCAGGGTGCAGGAAGCCGTTTCTTCTGTAGTGCGCATATCGAATTTTGATTCTAACGGGTACAAAAAAAGGTAAGCTTACTACATCGCACCGCTACAACCTAATACCCTTGCTTCGGTCAAGACCTGGGGGATTCTCAGGGAGCTGGTCGTGTAGGACTTACCCGATGCAAAGGTACACACAAATTGCGAAACGGCAAGCACCACCGCCCTATTTTTAAGATTTTTTAATGCAGCTACCATTCGCTTTGCCTCGCAATCATTGTTATAATTTTAACATTCAACTATTTCTTATTTTAAAACCCTAACCTATGAAAGCTTCTCTCACTCTGGCCGCATTGCTGGCGGCATCCGCATCCATTTTTGCACAAACTCCCGATTCCGTAACCTCGAATTTTGAGCTATGCACCACCGAGCCTGTGTCGGCTGAATATTCATCAGCCCTCATCACGGGGCAAACTCCCGATTTTTCATCCCCCGCCGTCACAGATTTCCGGCTTGCCGAGGAAGTAGCAGCAGCCATGCAGCCTTTAGACATTGACGACCATCTGCTACCCAAGCGCAAACACTCGTGGATCAGCCCTTACGCACTACCCGCATCCATACATTGCACCGGCGGCCAAAACTGGCACCGCATGTGGATCAACACCGCCGTGCTATCCGGCGCATTCATCGGCACACTTTTCACCCTGGAACTCTTGCCCGAGGAGGCCACCGCATGGAATCGCGCCGCTATCACCAGCGTGCCCCTGTTCCAGCGCTGGTATCGCAATATCTTTGTCCACAATCCCGAGTGGGACCACGATAAATGGTATTTCAACTATCTGCTCCACCCCTACGCCGGCGCAGCCTATTTTATGTCGGCCCGCTCCAATGGCTTCAGCTTCTGGGGCTCAATGCTCTATTCAGCAGCCATTTCTACCATCGGCTGGGAATTTGGTATTGAGGCATTTATGGAACGCCCGTCATACCAGGACATTGTAATCACCCCCGTGGTGGGCAGTCTGTTTGGCGAGGCATTCTATCGCGCCAAGCACGGCATTGTGGAGCGCGGCTACACCCTGCTGGGCAGCCCCGTGCTGGGACGTATTGCCTGCTTCCTGCTCGACCCCGTCAACGAGGTCATCGACCTATTCCGCGGCAACCCCGCCCGGCAAGCCGCCAAAGTGTATGAAGCCGAGCGCCGCCGCTCCCGCGTCACCGGCTCATTCGTCCCCATGCCCAACGGCTTCGCCATGTCCATCACCTTCTGACAGGGAAACCACCCGGGGGCGACGCAAACCACCGGGGGCGACGCCGCTCCGCGGTGTCGAATCCACGCCGGATGGCCACGGCGCGCGAATGGCCATCCGGCAGGGGACGCAAAATTTTTTGCGTCCCTACAAATCACTGAAATACAATGTGTTATCGCGAATACTCCCCGGCTATCACTTTCGGCATATTATCAATTCCTCACCATGACGGAAACCATATTTTGCCGCTAAGTCCTCATTATAAGTCAGGCGTTCCACTGAAAATCCCACTTCACTTAGCCGATCAAAATAATCAAGCCCATATAATCTTACATGATCCCTTTGTCCAAAACGTTGTTCTCTCTCTGAATCAGACAGATTTTCGTCCTTGCCCTGCTCTATGGTAAACATTGCCGAATTACGTTTCATAGGCACCATTAGGATTGCAATCCCATTATCTGCCAGAACGCGATAAATCTCCCTCATGGCCTTTCTATCATCTATAATATGTTCAAGCACATGATTACAGATCACCATATCAAACGATGAATCCTCATATCCCATTTCACAGACATCCCCATGCACTACATAACCCGGATAATCATACCCATCGCAATATTTGTCCATACATGTATATGAAATGTTACCGACATTACGCAGTTTGTCCAGCAGCTGCACTTCCGGAGCTATATGCAAGATCTTTAATCCCTCACGGCTTCCGATATCAAAGTCATTGATAAGCCAATAATACAGTTGCCTCATTCGTGGAAATGAATTACATGACCAACACACTCCATGATCCTTGAGCTCAGACATCGAGCCGTCAGAAAATCTTAAAAAGAATGGTCTGAACTGCTTGTAACCTCTTCCGCATATATTACACTTTACCGCTGATCCACTATTCTTATAGATCAAGAACTTACGATAAGCCGGTCGTAATAGCTTTTTTGCCGATTCCTTAATATTCATAGTTTCGATTTAAAGTCATTTGAGAGCGATGCAAAGATAATCAATGTTTTTAATCCTCGCAATGGTTAAACACAAAATCAGCTCCACCGGGGGCGACGACGGATGGGTCACACCGTCCGGTGGAGCAACGCGGCGCTTTGCCCTAATTATTCCTTAAAATTCCGACACTTGGCTATCTTCCGGTTCCTTGATTGGACAAACGCTATAAAGCTCTCAAGCAGATCGGTGATAGCCAGCGACGCGTTGCGCACCCGCGCATCATATAGCGCACTGCCTGTATTGGCCGCTACGTTGCGCCCCAGCAGCGTGTCGCCCACGCCGGTTATATCCTCCATCATCTTCAGGCGCGTTTCCAGAATACGGTAAGCCCCTGAATCGGCTGGATTTGTGTGTATCTGCTGCGGATAAGCGCGCCCCTGGCCATTCACAAGTATTACACCGTCGGGCGACGCCCATTGCTCGGCCACATCGTCAATCTTCATATTGCGGGGCAGCTGGTCGATGGGGAAAATCAAGGCACCTTTGGCCGATGTTGCCATCATGGCATCGATGAGCACAAGCACCCGGTTGATGCTTTTCTGCTGGTCTATCACATCCTCGACAAACGAATGCACCTCGCCGTCGGTCAGCGGATAAAGCTTGATCACAAAGGGATGCGACCCATCGGCGCGTGTCGAGTTATGGCGCAGAAGCACAGTGCCGTCCGGTGCCAGCCACCGGCACGTCCACACCATATCCATACGCATACGTCCGCGCACACTCACCGGCCGCCCCTCCAGAGTCCACGTCTCCAACACCCGATAATGCCCCGGGCGCGGCACAAAGAAATCGTCCTGCGCGCCCACTGATACCCCCAGCAGATCCTCGGGCGCAAAGGCCGACGCGTTGCCCATATCGCCGCAACTGTCAAGCACCTGCCGCAGATGCCCGATGCGGCTGCGCGACCCTCCGCCAAACCTGTTCACAATCTCGGGCCAGGTGAGGTCGTGCATCTGGCCGATAAAGGTAATATCGTGGCCGCGGGGGTCGCGATAGGGGTTTACAAACAAGTTGCGAGGGTCTACATTATCAACCCACACACCGCTCCCGCCCGGGCGCCGCTCGGCCACGATGCGCTGCACGGCACACCCCGATATTACAAACTCCTCAAGCAGGCGCGCGTCAAGCTCGGGCATCGAATTGAGCGCATCGGTGCTTCCGGCGTCGGAATCATACATCCCGCTTTCGGCAGCTATGTTTCGGTAGCGCCCCACGATGGTCTTCACCATCTGTCGCAGCAGGTTATTGGTGATGGGGCGATGGTTATTGCGACGCGCCAGTTCGCCCTCGGTGATGATACACCCCGTGCCGTCGTCCACGGGGTCGCTCCACTGCTCACCGTAAGTGAAGCGCTTGAATCTATCGCGACGGGCGCGGAAATCGGCCGCCGAGCTCCATAGCTCGAAGGCCTGCCGCAGCGTATCTGTATCTTTTTCCATAATTATCTGATTTTAAGTAACTCTTAAAAATTAGACGATATAGATTTGCGAAGGATTGACGATGCATTTTGTCCTTTGAGCAAAGGAGCGTAGCGAGCTACGTGACTGAGCGAAAAGAACAAAAGGCGCGTCAAGACAAGCAAGGGTATATCGGCCCGCAGGGTTTAAAATATAGCCCATAATATAAACTAATTTTTTAGAGTTACTTATTATTAACTCTGTTTACATACGGCACTATCGTATCCAGCAATGCCGGATGAAACGTGTACAGCGGTCGCGGATCGGTGACACACAGCAGATTGGTCAAGCCCCCCTCGCCGTCGGGACACAGCTGCAACGACCCGTCGGGCATCAGCACCGCCAGCGGCGACCCCGGCCCGGGCGCGCTATATGGCGACGCCATTCTGGCCAGCAGCTCCCCGGCCTGCTCAAACGCCACCGGCTCCACTGCGTGTGTCCAATCGGCCATCTGCACCGCCAGCACACGCACACGCTGCGCATCGGGGCGTACCCGCAGCATCCCGCCGTGCATCGCCGATGTCGCCGCGCTCTGGCTCTGGTTCGATACCGGCAGCAGCCGAGCATCCGCCGTAAGCAATTGCTCGGTGTACCACCCGTCAAGCAGCTGTTCCAGCCAGGGGTCTACCTCCACGCCTTCCACCGCCTGCACCGTACAGTCGGTCCTGAGAACCGACATTCCCAGAGCCCGACGAAATTCGTCGAGCATCCGGGATTGTGTCATTGTGACAAGCTCCATAGCTATCAGTCGGTTACATTGACTGTCTCGGCTTCTACGGGCTCGTGTGCCTTGATGCGCACATGGGCGTCGGGATAGCGGAGCACCAGGCACGATGCCTCGGTGAGCACGATTGCATCAGTGTTGCGGGTGCCCGCACTGCGCAGGTTCAGCTTCTCGGCGTTGAAGGGGATATGCGAGTATTTGGCTATATAAGCCGGGTCGACAATCAGACCGTCGGCGCCGTGGCCGCATTGGTCAAAGGTCTCGCTGTGCACCAGATACAAACGCCCGAAGTTGGTCACGATCTCGCGAGCCTCGATGCCCCAGCGGGCCGTGGTCTGCCCCAGCAGCGCCACCTTCTGCACAGTGATGCTGCTGAGCTGGCGGATAAGGTCGGTGCCCGCGAGCAGCAATTTTCGGCGCGACCCGTTCGACCCCGTAAAGGCCATTGCGCTTATTTCCATCACTGTATCGTGGCTCAGCTTGCCGTGAACATAATCGGCCTGCTTGCCGGCCTGATTCCAGATACCGCCGGTCAGAAAGATTTCATCCCCCTTCACTGGATCCACGATGCGGCGCTTTACCCCGAACAGGAAGGACTTCTCCATCCCCGCACGCATATCCATAATGGCCGATTCCTCCTGATCGGTCAGCGTCCAGCCCACCTCCTTGTCGGCAAGCTTCTGCAATGTCGATTGCTCGATCTGCGCCTTGAAGATCTGACAATAGTTGCAGTCCTTCTTGGGCATAGCCTGAAATTGCGCCGTCTGCACATCCAGCTCCCCGGCGGCGCGCCCCATGCGGATTATAGAAGCGCCCTTCTGCGCCATCTCCTGCTTATACTTCGTGGTCTTGGTCATCTCGTTCACAGGCACCACTTTCAGGCGGTGGCCGTCAAGCACCTCCGCGATATAAAGCACCATAGGCTGTTCGTTATGGTCTATCACCGCGGGCAGCAGCGCCGTTTCGCTCGCATCGAAAATCGAGGTATCCTCCACGGCAATCTCGATTGCCCCCTGGAAATCCTCGTTTTCATATTTCTTATACACATTCACCGCGCTGGCAATGGTGGTATCGGTGGGCTTCGTGTCCACAGAATAATACTGCACCTCCATAGCCGAAGCGTGTCGAGTGCCCGCCACACGCGAAATCTGATCCACCGGCGTCGACGACGGATTGATTTTCACGATATGACGATCGATAGAATTTACCAGCAGCTCGGGCGATGCTATGCGGGTAGCTGTGGTGGTAAGGGGCGCGCCGGCCACATGGCTGCCACCGGCGGCGCCGGCCACGATGCGCTGATTTTCAGTTGCGTTGCTCATAATTGATTTACGATTTTAAAGGTTGTGTTTGTGATTAGTCAAGATCCCAGTCCTGCGGTTCAAAAAAATATCGTCCGCCCATGCGGGGGTGAAACAAATCATCCTCAGGATCGGCTTCGGTATCCGCGGTTGCGGCATCCTCACCATCCAGGCTCTGATACATCGCCGGAGCCTCCTGCTCCGCTGCGACTGTGGGTTGCTGTTCGTTTTCCATTTATTTATTGATTAGAGTTATTGTCAATTGACAATGCAAAATTACAACCCCACGACCCCCTCCGCGCAACTCAACCTCCACAACACATCAAAATGTCGCAAAACCACAAAACCACAAAAATCACAACCACCTGACAATCAACCCATAACGCGACAGGCGCGATTTTTATCCGAAAAAAAACACCAAAAAATTTGGCAGATCCAAAAAAAGGCCGTAACTTTGCATCGCTTTCAGGGAGCAATACCCAATTCGGGTGCTTAGCTCAGCTGGTTCAGAGCATCTGCCTTACAAGCAGAGGGTCGGGGGTTCGAATCCCTCAGCACCCACTACTCCATGAAAGCCCAGGGCGCTTAGCTCAGCTGGTTCAGAGCATCTGCCTTACAAGCAGAGGGTCGGGGGTTCGAATCCCTCAGCGCCCACCCCACCCCGTCATCCCGACGGGGTATTTTTTTATACCCATACCACCGCGGCCCGCACCGTCCTATGGAGCGACACCACTCCGTGGTGTCGGACCCGCGCGAATTTGGGGTCACACCGTCCAATGGAGCGACGCCACTCCGTGGTGTCGGACCCGCGCGAATTTGGGGTCACACCGTCCTATGGAGCGACGCCACTCCGTGGTGTCGGACCCGCGCCGGGCGGCCACCACTGTGTATAACCCATTGATTTACAAACACTTGTAGGGACGCAAAAAATTTTGCGTCCCCTGCCGGATGGCCAACCCGCGCCCCCATCCGGCGCGCGTCTGACACCGCGGAGCGTTCTAGCGGTCGGAAGACGAAAAAGCCGCTATTAAGGGC
>CAZHDH010000051.1:0-17966 GCA_964531245.1 uncultured Bacteroides sp.
CAGACCTATCTGGAACGTCAAGGCATAATTGACCCCAACGTAGATATTGAATACCAGACCGAAAAGCGTGCCGCTATCGAGAAATCGCTTATCGAAGCTGAAACCACTCTGGAAATTCTCCGCATCACACGTGAATTTCTGGCACTCCCCGCCAATAAATATGAACTGATTCCTACCGCTGTGCCCAGCGAGGCGCTCCAGCGTGCCATTTCTGAATATAACACGGCGCTTATTGAACGTAACGACCTCGCATCACACGTGGATCAATCCAATATTGCTTTGCAACGCAAAACAGCCGCCGTGGATGCAGCCCGCAAAAATATCGTGACTTCGGTTGACAAGCAATTCACAAATCAGGAAGTGCTTGTGCGCGACCTCAAAGCACAGATGTCGTCCACCGGTTCACGCCTGGGTAGCGTGCCCTCGCAGTCGCGCGCCGTACTTGATATGAAGCGTCAACTTGAGGTGAAAAACGAGTTGTTCATCTTCCTGCGCAAGCGTCAGGAAGAGAATGCTATGATGATGGCAAATGCCACACCCAAGGCTCTTATTGTCGACGTTCCCTACACTCTGAAAAAACCGCTCGGAACTTCTAACAAGGTGATTCTCGCACTCGCCCTGATATTCGCTTTTTGCCTGCCGCCGGTTTACCTTTATATGCTGAAGATGTTCCGCAATAGAGTTGAGACTCGCGAAGATGTGGAAAGCCGTACTCAGGCTCCCATCCTCAGCGAAATGTGCATTGACAATTCCGGACATTCGCTTGTAGTGAACACTACCGATAAATCACCCGCCACCGAGCTATTCCGTCTAATGCGCGCCAACCTGCTATTCGTGTTCAACGATCCTAAGGATAAAGTAGTGCTCACCACTTCTTCCACCTCCGGTGAGGGCAAGTCTTTCATCTGCATCAATCTGGCAGCATCGCTTGCGCTTCTGGGCAAAAAGGTGCTCCTTGTGGGTATGGACATCCGCGCTCCTAAGCTTTCATCTTATCTGGACATCATGCCCAAGTTTGGATTGACACAATATCTGTCGTCCAACGAAATCGCACTTGACCAGATAATCAGCCGTCACCCGATTGCCGACCTCCACACACTGGATGTGATTGTCGCAGGCCCCATTCCTCCCAACCCCGCCGAGCTGCTCATATCCGGCAAAGTGGACGATATGTTCATCTCCCTGCGCGAACAATATGATTACATCGTGGTCGACTCTGCTCCTGTGGGACTTGTCAGCGACTCATTCTCGCTCAACCGCATAGCCGACGCTACCATCTACGTCACACGCCTTAACCACACCAGTCTTTCCGACATTGAATTGATTGATGAAATCTATCAGGAAAAACGTCTGAAGAAACTGTCACTGGTAGTTAATGGTGTAAAATCAAAAAAATCGTACGGATATTCTTACGGCAAGAACTCCATCGACCATTAAAGCTCATAAAGCTCTTTATGATGGCTTTATCACACAGATTAGCTGATTCTGAAAAAAATGTGCGTTCCTCATTTGCCCGTGAGGAACTGCGCTTTTCTATATTCGATTTCGGATGGCCCCTGGCGTTTATGCTCTGCACTGCAATGTGCGGGTATAAGCTATATTTCGCGTGGCTTTTCGTATTTGCAATACTGATCAATCGCTTCCGCCATAACAAATACGACTTTGTTATTATGCTTACCATCCTCGGTGCGGCGATGCAACTAATTGACACTATTGATACCCACTTTCACTTTTCTGCTATTGTTGCCTTTATAAGCATCTGTCTTTTGATTCTTTTTAGAAAACGAGGCATAATGGTAAAACTATGTTGGTGGATATTGGGGTATTTTGTATGTTTAGTGTGGATGGCTCATTACAGTCTGGAGTCGATCCCCGGACAGTTTCTTGGTATCTTAAACTATTGCGCGATAATAACATTTATCATTCCTATCGCAATCTTTTCCGGTCTGGAATTCGATTTGAGATATTTCTTCCACCGGTGTTTCGTCTATGCTTTTCTTTTTGCCGGATTCTTCTCGTTTGATGTTATAATTATGAACGGCTGTTTCCTATTGCCTCGCGACAATTCGTGGGTATTTTATGAAATGGCCACTGATATTGACTTTATTAACGTAGCGCCTCTTAGCTTCACGTTCCCGCGTCGCTGGCCCGCTGGGTTATATATGTACATTTTGTGCCTATACCCCCTGGCACGATTTTATAAGATGTCAGCCGCTAAATGGATATGGTTTCTTCTGCCCTTGGGACTGTCGCGCACTTTCACATTTATGGTTGCGCTTATCCTGGTGTATATGTGCTGCCTCGGTCACCTCAAAAAGCTGATTAAATACTTCGCATTGGGTGTAGTGGCAATTGTGGGACTTTACTTTATCGATGCTCAGCTCGATGAATATGAAGGCAATTCCACCCTGCGCATCAAATCGTCAATCGACCAGGTGCTACTGCTTGACCTTGATAAAGCCGACGAGGAAGATCTGGCCGAACTCGGATCCACTCGCGGTGCTCAGATCATTCCGAAAATGGAGCATTTGTTCTCGCTCGGACGCCAATGGGTGGGTCTTGGATTTATCAGCCGAAATTCCACTATTCAATCTTACGTCATAGAAAACGATCTGTATTCCAACCCCGATGATGCCGAGGAGGTGGCTACAGGTGTTGAAAGTATGCCCTTTCAGGTTATCTTGACCATCGGATTTATCGGCCTCGTTATAGTCATGGCTTTTTATATCGGAATATGGATGATTATCAGAAAATTACCCTTTGCCGGGTATTTCAATTCCGTAATGTGGTGTCTGTTCATTATGGGCATAAGCGGTCTCGGCGGGTGGATTTCTCCATATACCTTATATTTATTAGCATTGTCGCTCGGTGTTGTAATTCTTAACGCCCGAACTATCACAGGTGATTTCGCTCCACTTGTCCCCTACTCTCCCACGTCAATTAGATGAGTCAGAATACATCAAAACGCATAGCCCGCAATTCGCTGTATCTTTATCTGCGGATGCTTATAACCCTGGTGGTGAGCTTGTACACATCCAGGGTTATGCTTCAGGTGTTAGGCGTGCGAGATTACGGTGTATATAACGTCGTGGGTGGAATGGTGGTCATTCTATCGTTTCTCAACGGCACTATGAGCGGCACCACTCAGCGCTTCCTTAACTACGAAATGGGATGCGCCCGTGAAGGCCGGCTGGGTCGCACTTTCGTGGCTGCGATTGACATTCACTTGTGCATCTCGGCTGTTTTGTTTATTTTGGGCGAAACGGTTGGGCTTTGGTTTGTGAACACTCAGCTTGTAATTATGCCCGAGCGCACCGTGGCCGCAAATTGGACCTATCAGTTTGCCCTGCTCGGGGGCATTGCCACTATTATGCAAGTGCCTTTCACCGGTGCGATACTGGCGCATGAGCACATGAATGCATACGCCTACATCAACCTTGCGTTCACATTTCTAAAACTCGGCATTACCGTGGCTCTGTTATATATCGGAGCTATTGACACGCTGATAATCTACGCCGGATTGATTTTTGCTGTAACTCTATTCACGTCAATTCTCTTTGCCCGATATTGCTTCAAACATTTCGATGAATGCAGATGCCGGCTGGCATGGCACTGGGACGAAATCAAAAATATGTTGCGCTACTCGCTCAGCGACCTTATCGGCACCACATGCTACACTATAGAAAATCAAGGCGTAATCGTGATCCTCAACCGCATTGGCGGCACGGTGCTCAATGCTGCCGGTGGCCTGAGTGTCACGGTAAGCAACGCCTTGTTTCAGGTTGGCACTTCAATCGTGATGGCTTTTCGCCCGCAGATTATTCAGCAATACGCCTCGGGGAATTATGGATATATGCAGACCCTTATGGTCAATTGCTCCAAATTCTCGATACTGCTTATGGGCTTATTCGCAATTCCGGCCTTTGCAGAGATGGATTATCTGCTCGGTCTCTGGCTTACGGATGTGCCGCCATACACAGCTGACTTCTGCCGTCTGGCGGTAATTTCACTGCTGAGCATGCTGTCGTTGCAGACTCTCAACGCCGCTATGCACGCCACCGGCAAAATTTTCACTTTCAGCTTAATCACGGGTCTCTCCTATCTGCTCGAACTCCCCCTGATGTATTACATGATACGCTACACCGACAATACCAGATGGGCATATATCATACCCATTTTCCAGATTGCGACGTGCGTCGTGGTCGTGGCCGTGATGTTCCGCTACCGCTTGGCCGAATTCCGTATGACCCACTACTTGCTATGCGGCTATCTGGCTCCGCTCGCGCTTATCATCGTTGTGGGTTACTTTATCTCGATATTCAGCACACAGCTTGCTGTCTGGGGAATAGACGGCTTCTTGCAACTGATTGTTGTAGGCTTAGTTTCAGTTGCGACGGTTGCGCTTCTGTCATGGGGGCTTATCCTTACGCCGGACACACGCAAACAAGTTCGCGCCCTTATCGCCAAACGTCTGGGTCGATAAGAGCGCGAAAATATCGCGGAGTTAAGTAATTTTTGAGAGTTCCTTATAACAGCTCCTTATTTCTTAAGAAATTCAATTGCCTGAGCGGGAGTAAGAGTCTGCTGGGTGCCCTCAACCATATTTTTAAGAGTAATCACACCATCGGCCACTTCCTTATCGCCCACGATTGCCACGTAGGGAATGCCGGCAGTATTGGCGTATGTCATCTGCTTTTTGAGCTTCGCAGTGTCGGGATAGAGCTCACAGGTTATGCCGGCCGCACGCATTTCTTTGATAACCTTCAACGAGAAGGCGGCCTCAGCTGCGCCAAAATTAACAAACATCACCTGCGACTGCGCTCCCAGACTTTCGGGATACAGATTCAGGCCATTGAGCACATCATAGATGCGATCTGCACCAAATGATATACCCACACCCGACAGTCCGGGCATTCCGAATACACCGGTCAGGTTGTCGTAACGGCCCCCACCGGTGATTGAACCGATAGCGTAATCCTTGGCTTTCACTTCAATAATCGTGCCTGTATAGTAGTTGAGACCGCGGGCGAGCGATACGTCAAGATCAAGCTCGGCGCGCAGCCCCAAGGCAAGCGAACCATCCACCACTTCGCGCAGCTCCTTGACACCCAGTGCGCCTATTTCGGAATCTTTCAGCAGCGATTCAAGCGCGGCAAGGCGTTCATCTATAGTGCCTGAAATGCAGAGTATGGGTTGCAGAGCTTTGATTGCCTCCTCGGTCAATCCCTTGTAGGCCAGCTCTTCGTTCACCTTTTCAATGCCTATCTTGTCAATCTTGTCGATAGCCACAGTGATGTCGATCAGACTGTCGGGTGCGCCGATTATCTCGGCAATCCCGGCCAGCACCTTGCGGTTGTTCAGCTTAATGGCAATGCGGATATTCAGGCGTGCGAACACCTCATCGATAAGCTGCAACAGCTCTATTTCATTGATAAGCGAGTCGCTGCCCACCACGTCGGCGTCACACTGATAAAACTCGCGATAACGACCCTTCTGCGGACGGTCGGCGCGCCAAACGGGTTGAATCTGAAAGCGTCGGAAGGGCATCTGAAGCTCATTGCGATGCTGCACCACAAAGCGTGCGAACGGCACTGTGAGATCGTAACGCAGACCCTTTTCCGAGATCTGGGTAGTGAGCTTGGTAAAACACTCTTCGTTAAGGTATTCGGGATTCACTCCGGCAAGGTAATTACCGGAATTAAGCACCTTGAACAGCAGTTTGTCGCCCTCCTCGCCATATTTACCCATCAGGGTCGAGAGATTTTCCATTGCGGGCGTTTCGATCTGGTGGAAGCCGAAAAGTCGGAATACCGAGCGGATTGTATCAAATATATAATTGCGACGTGCCATCTCCGAGGGCGAAAAGTCGCGTGTACCTTTGGGAATCGAGGGTTTCTGTGCCATAATTGGGTTATTTTTCAGCGCAAAGTTACAAAAAAATTTGCAAGCATAGTGTAAATTTAATAACTTTATGGTACATATCGCCCACGGAGTCACTGCCCAATATGGCGATGCATTGGCCACTTGCACTGCAACAATGCCACAGATAACTATTCAAACGCTTCCGGTTGGAAAAAATTTAACCACATACAGGAAGATAACAGTCAAATGAGCGGTCTGACAGCCATTCTTCTTGATGGCGCTGTGTCCATAGCACACGGCACTATCACCGCCGGATGCCCGGTCAAGGTACTCACGACGAGTGGTGCGACAGTAGCATCCATCGAATCGGGCATAATCGCCGGTCTCCCCTCCGGATACTACATTATCGTGACCCAGGAAGGATCTTATAAGGTGAAACTATAATTAAGCTCTACTCATTCGCCTACGCGCCATGCTCCTATAGGACGTGGCGCGTATTTCTTTATTTTCAGGATATTTACAGAATCAAAAAATCGAAATATTTCCGCGAATTTGCCTATTCCGGATTTTTTCAGTAACTTTGGCTATTAAAAGTTTTGGATATGCGTAATTTTTTGCTGTCATTAGTTTTGGGAACAGCGCCGGTGCTTGCTTTCGCCGGTGCGGTTGACGATGCCCGCGCGCTATATGACGAGGGGCGTTACCCCGAAGCGTTGGAAAAACTGGAAGCTGCCGTGGCTCGCTCGCCGCGCGACGGCAATGCAAACTATTGGCTCGGTGCCACTCTCCTTAAATTGAACCGCACAGCCGATGCCATCGCTCCGCTCACCAAGGCCGAGAGCCGTGGTGTGGCCGATGCTGCGCTGGCTCTGGCGCGTATCGCAACTGATGAATACCGCCCCGGAGATGCACGCGATTGGTATGACTCTTACGAAACCCTGATGCGCAAAGCCAAAAAGACTGTGCCCGACGAGGTTGAGCAAGCGCAAAGCCGCCTGGTGCTCATGGAAAATATGCTCGACCGCGTGGAGCAGATTGCAGTGATCGATTCTATGGTGGTGGATGCCGACCGCTTCTTTCGTTTTTATCAACTGTCGCCAGAGGCCGGGCGGCTGGTTGACGGCTCTGCAGTGATGATGCCCGATATTGAGATGGCCTTCGTGCCCCAGAGCCACACTCAGATTCTATACTCCGCACCTGATTCCACCGATACGTTTGTGCTTATGGGGGCCGACATTCTCGACGATGGCAGTGTAGATCATCCCGCCCCGCTGCCGGGCGATGACCTGGGCGACGGTGGCAATGCCGAATATCCCTTCCTGATGTCCGACGGCCTCACGCTTTATTTCGCTGCCGACGGCGATGGCTCGATCGGAGGTTATGACATTTTCCTCACGCGCCGCAACGGTGATGGTTTCCTGCAGCCGCAAAACATTGGTATGCCTTATAATTCGCCTTACGACGATTATCTGCTCGCCATTGACGAAACCACCGGCGTGGGCTGGTGGGCCACCGACCGCAATCAGATTCCGGGAAAGGTCACTATCTATATCTTCGTGCCCGAAGAAAATCGCATTAACGTGGCTGCCGATAATCCGGCACTTACATCACTGGCACGTCTTACCGACATTTCGCTCACACGGCAGCCGGGTATCGATTATAACAAGGTGCTCGCACGTGTGCAGCAGCTGGGAATGCAGGATAATGTGCGCAATGCTTCTGTTTCTGCCGGCGGCGATTTCGCCATTCCCATCGGGTCGCTTGACCGCATTTACACTCGCCTTGACGATTTCCGCAATTCGGCTGCCCGATCGGCTATGATGAAGGCCATTGACTGCCGGGCAGAAATCGAACAGACCCAGGCACGCCTGGCCGAGTTGCGCGTAGCATACGCCAACGGCCGCACATCCGAGGGCGTCAACATCCTAAATCTCGAGCATAGCCTCGACGATGCCCGTGCTCGTCTTAACTCGCTTATAAACCAAGCTATTACAGCCGAAACTTCCAACCGTTAATTATATCGACTATGGAACTCACCATTATCCTTCTGGCAGTAGCACTCGTGGTGCTTTTGGCCGTATTTTTCTATTATTGTCCGTTCTTCCTCTGGATTTCGGCGCGAGCCAGCGGTGTGCGTCTGTCTATGATGCAACTGGTGCTTATGCGCATCCGCCAGGTGCCCGCGGCGGTTATTGTCCGCGCCCTCATCGAGGCTCACAAAGCCGGCCTTGAGGATGTGACCCGCGACGACCTCGAAGCCCACTATCTTGCCGGCGGCAATCCCGAGCGTGTGGTTCACGCCCTGGTGTCGGCCTCCAAAGCCAATATACCCCTCGGATTCAAAATGGCCACAGCCATTGACCTCGCCGGCCGCGATGTGTTTCAGGCTGTGCAGATGAGCGTTAATCCCAAGGTAATCGAGACTCCGCCGGTTACTGCTGTGGCCAAGGATGGCATCCAGCTCATAGCCATCGCACGTGTAACAGTGCGCGCCAATATCCGCCAGCTTGTAGGCGGCGCAGGCGAAGACACTGTGCTGGCGCGCGTGGGCGAGGGCATCGTGAGCAGCATCGGCTCGGCCGAATCGCATAAGCAAGTGCTCGAAAATCCTGATTCTATCTCGAAACTTGTGCTCAACAAGGGCTTGGATTCGGGCACAGCTTTTGAAATTCTCTCGATCGACATCGCCGATATCGATATAGGCAAGAACATCGGTGCCGTGCTTCAGATCGACCAGGCCCAGGCAGATAAAAACATCGCCCAGGCCAAGGCCGAGGAACGCCGCGCAATGGCCATAGCCCTGGAACAGGAGATGAAGGCCAAGGCCGAAGAAGCCCGCGCCAAGGTTATCGAGGCCGAGACCGAACTGCCCCGCGCCATAGCTCGCGCCTTTGCCGAGGGTAATCTGGGCATTATGGATTATTACCGCCTTAAAAATGTGGAAGCCGATACCAAAATGCGCCGGGCTATAGCCGACGATGGCGCGCTGCCGTCTGAAAACTCTGCACAATGAATCCGGAGCGTCTTAAGGAAATAATCAATTCATCCAAAAGTTATAACTTTCACACCCACACCCTGTGGTGCGATGGTCATGATTCGCTTGAAGCTATGACCCGCGCGGCTATCGGTGCGGGATTCAGTCATCTGGGCTTTTCGCCTCATTCGCCCGTGCCCATTCCCTCGCCGTGCAACATGAACTCTGCCGATGTGGAGGCGTATCGCGTGGCGGTGCGTCAATTGCAGGCTGAATATGCTTCGAAGATCGAAATTTTTATGGGGATGGAGATTGATTTCCTCAAGGGACTGTATGGTCCGTCGTCTTCATTTTTCAGCGATCTCGGGCTTGATTACGCCATCGGTTCGGTACATTTCATTCCGCGTCGCGACGGCCGATTCGTGGATATCGATGGCTCTTTCGACTCGTTCGGCCACAAGATGGCCGAGGATTTCGGCGGCGACATACGATATGTGGTGAATACATTCTACGAAGCCTCATCTGAAATGCTTGCCCGCGGCGGTTTCCAGATTCTGGGCCATGCCGACAAGATTGCTATGAATGCCGGGATGTATGAACCCGCACTGGAGCAGATGGGATGGTATCAGGACTTGATATCAGACTATCTGACCGAGGTGGCTGCATCCGGGGTGATTGTCGAAATAAACACCAAAGCCCGCGCCGACAAGGGTCGCTTTTTTCCTCACGAACGCTACTGGCGTCGCCTGGCCGATGCCGGAGTTGCGCTTATGGTAAACAGCGACGCTCACAAGGCCGATAAGATTAACGCTTCGCGCGTCGAAGCTTTTGAACTGCTGGAAAATGTCTGAATCGCCACGCACACTCGAGCTCCTCGCTCCTGCTCGCTCACCTCTGGAAGCGCGTCAGGCCATCCTGATGGGTGCCGATGCCGTGTATATGGGTGGTCCGGCCTTCGGTGCGCGCGCCGCCGCCGGTAATTCCATTGACGATATACGCGAGGTCGTGGCTATGGCTCGCCCGTTTGGAGTCAAGGTGTATGTGACGCTCAACACCATAATTTACGAATCCGAGCTCGACGATGTCCGCAGCCTGATTTACACATTATATAATATAGGGGTTGACGCACTCATCGTGCAGGATATGGCGCTGCTTGAAATGGACCTCCCGCCCATCGACCTCCACGCCAGCACCCAGACCGACGCCCGCACCCCTGAAAAGGCGGCTTTGCTTGCCCGTGCGGGATTCTCGCAGATCGTTCTGCCGCGCGAGGCTTCGCTGGACGAAATCCGACGCTATGCCGCGATGATTCCCGGGGCCGACCTTGAGGTATTTGTCCACGGTGCATTGTGTGTGAGCTATAGCGGCGACTGCCACGCCGGGGCCGCGCTTTCGGGCCGCAGTGCCAATCGTGGCGAGTGTCCGCAGATTTGCCGACTTAAGTATCGTCTTGAAGATGAAGCCGGAAAACCTGTCGCACTCCCCGACGGCAGCAATCCGGAACGATATTGGCTTTCGCTCGCAGATATGAATCGCCTGGATTACTTGGCAGATCTGGCCGACGCGGGTGCGAAATCATTTAAAATCGAAGGGCGACTGAAAGATGCTGCTTATGTTTCCAATGTCACCGCGGCATATTCCCGCGCGCTCGACTCCGTTGTAGCCGCTTCCTCCGGTAGGTATGTACGCTCATCGGCCGGGAGGGTTATCACTGATTTCAAACCCGATCTGCGCAATTCGTTCAACCGTGGTTTCACCCCCTATTTCCTCACCTCGGGGGCGCGCACCGGTCTCACTTCTTGGGCCTCGCCAAAATGGATTGGCCGACCTGTGGGACGCGTCCATGGCCTCGGGCGCAATTATGTGGATGTCGACACCTCTGTGGCCTTGGCCAACGGCGACGGACTCACATTCTTTGACTCGGACGGCTCGCTGAAAGGTTTCCGCGTTAATCGCGCCGAGGGTTCACGCCTGTTTGTGGCCCCCGGCAGCACTATGCCCACAGCACCGGGCACTCAGCTATACCGTAACGCCTCGGCAGCGGCCGACCGTCTGCCCGCGGCGCGCCGTGTCATCGATCTTGACATTCGACTTTCGCAACTCCCCGACGGGCGCGTGGGCCTTTCGGTCAGCGACTCGCGCGGGTTGTCGGCTCGGGTGGTCTCTGACGCTCCTTTTACCGATACCCCCAAAGCGTCGCCCTTAGCTCACCGCCGCGACACCTTAAGTCGTCTGGGCAATACTATTTATTATCTTAACTCCCTGGACGATAGCCTTGAGCACGTGTTTATCCCGGCCAAGTCACTCACCGACATGCGCCGCCGCGCGCTGGACGCGCTGGACGCACAGGCCGCCGAGAAATTCACCCCGCGGCGTCGCCGCCCGGCATCGCTTCCTGCTGATGCGCTGAAAGGCGTGCGGCTCGATTATCACGCAAATGTGGCCAATTCCCTGGCCCGCCGGTTCTATACCTCACACGGTGCATCGCGCATCGACGATGCCTTTGAAGTGACCGCCCCCGCCGGCCTGCAGCGTGTGATGACCACCCGCTACTGCCTGCGCCGCGAGTTAGGTGCCTGCCTGCGCACACCGGCGGGCCGAGCGCTCCCGCCTCACCTTTTCCTCTCGGCTCCCATAGGTCGGCTGTCGCTGAAATTCGATTGCGACAATTGCCGTATGGAGGTTTACACCAAAACTAAATCAAAAAACTAACGATAAAGCTTTCTAATGGAACACACCCGTATTCTTGTCACCGGAGGCACCGGTTACATCGGTTCGCACACTACCGTAGAATTGATCAATGCCGGATATGATGTTGTAATCATCGACAATCTTTCAAATTCCACCACCGATTCGCTCGACGGTATCGAAGCCATTACCGGTGTACGCCCGGCTTTTGTCGAGGGCGACTGCACCGACATTGCTACCCTTGAACGCCTGTTTACCGATTTCCCCGGCATAAAAGGTATCATTAATTTCGCAGCTTCAAAAGCTGTGGGCGAGAGTGTCGAAAAGCCGCTGCTCTATTACCGCAACAATCTGAACACGCTCATAAATCTGCTCGACCTTATGCCGCGCTTCGGTGTCAAGGGTTTCGTATTTTCATCGTCATGCACCGTATATGGCGAGCCCGACGAAAATCCCGTTACCGAGAACACTCCTCGCAAAAACGCCACTTCGCCCTACGGCAACACCAAGAAAATCTCTGAGGATATTATCGTTGACACCGTGGCTTCGGAAGCGCCGTTCAATGCCATCCTGCTGCGATATTTCAATCCGGTGGGTGCGCATCCCTCGACCCTCATTGGCGAATTGCCCAACGGTGTGCCTCAGAATCTTATCCCCTACCTGACGCAGACAGCAATCGGTATCCGCAAGGAATTGAGCGTGTTCGGCAACGACTACCCCACCCCCGACGGCTCTTGTATCCGCGACTTTATCAATGTGGTTGACCTCGCCAAGGCTCACGTGATTGCCGTGCGCCGCCTTATCGAGGAAAAGACCCTCGAACCGGTAGAGGTGTTCAACCTCGGCACCGGCAATGGCGTCAGCGTTCTCGAACTCATCGACACATTCCAGACAGCCACCGGGGTCAAGGTACCCTACCGCATCGCACCGCGCCGCTCGGGCGACATCATTCAGGTGTGGGCCGACCCCACCCGCGCCAATCAGGTGCTGGGCTGGAAAGCTGAAACCTCGCTGGCCGACACTATGATCAGCGCCTGGAAATGGCAGCAGCATTTGGCTCAGAAGTAAGATCTATGGATATGAAATCGCTCTTTCTTACATTATTAGGTCTGGCGGCTTGCGCATCTGCCGTGGCACAAACCACCCCGGCCGAGGTGGCCGCCGACCCGGGCAAAGCCGGTGGCGTATATTATGCCTATCCCGTATCCGAAAGCCTCAATACCCCGGCTCCCGCGGGCTTTGAACCCTTCTATATCAGCCACTACGGACGCCACGGCTCGCGCTATCTGATCAGCGACGACGACTACTCACGCGTCCGCGACACGTTCCGCAAAGCAGCCGATGCGGGTGCTCTCACCCCGCTGGGGCTGGACGTATTGGCGCGCCTCGACAGCCTGTGGACCGAAGCCGAAGGGCGCGGTGGCGAGCTCTCGCCCCTCGGTCGCCGTCAGCACCACGATATAGCTGCGCGTATGTACACTGCTTTTCCGCAGGTATTTGCTCCCGGTGCCGATATGTATGCGTCATCCACTACGATTATGCGTTGTGCCCATTCAATGTTTGCATTTATCGAGGGACTCAAGGAGCAGGCTCCATACCTCGAAATCCCGCGCGAAAGTGGCAACCGCAATATGTATTTCCTAAACTATCACAGCCCGGAAAGCGGTTGGTACACGAGTCACGACGGCCCCGGGTATCAGCCTTGGAAGCGCTTCCGCGAGCAGCAGACACGCCCCGCCCGGCTTGTGGCTTCGCTATTCTCCGACCCCGATTATGTGAATATGTGGATCGATCCTGTCGAACTTATGTGGCAGCTGTATTGGGTGACGGTGGATACTCAAAATATGGAAACACCCGTGCAGCTCTACGACATCTTCACCCCGGACGAACTCTACGACCTGTGGCAGGTGTTCAATTTCCACTTCTTCAGCCGCAATTCGAGCTACGCCCCGGCCGAGGGTCATTTCGTGGCCAATGCCGACAATCTCATCCGCAATATCGTTGCCGAGGCCGATCGTGTGATTGCCGACGGCGGCCATGGCGCCACCCTCCGCTTTGGTCACGACGGCAATATCGTGCCGCTGACCGCGCGTATGGGACTGGAAAATTGTGCCTCGGATGTTACAGATCCTGAAAAACTCGCCGCTTCGTGGACCGATTTCAAGGTTTCGCCCATGGCTGCCAACCTGCAAATCGTATTCTTCCGCAACTCCGCAGGCGATGTCATTGCAAAATTAATGCTCAACGAACGTGAAATTGCCGTACCCGTGCCCACCGACTCCTTCCCCTTCTATACCTGGCCGACCCTGCGCAATTACCTCACCTCAATTACCCAATAAAATATCCCTTAATATAAACTAATATTTGAGAGTTACTTATAACAAAGGCGCGCAAACCATTTGCGCGCCTTTGTTATACACCGCTGAATCAGAGATACTTTTCTACGGCCGACATCAGATCATCGGCTGCCACCTCGCCCGACTTTCGCCACATTTCTTTGCCGTCTTTCACTACAATGAACGTCGGTACCACATTTACACCGGCCGCGTCGGCATCGGCCTCACATTCATCTATATCATATTGAACCACAGCGGCACGATCGGCAAGCAACTCTTTCACCTGCTCCACGATCGGCATCATCCGACGGCAGTGCGGACACCACGAGGCATAAAATTCCACAAGCGCAACGCCCTGCGTTGCCATTACATCATTATAATTCATAGGTTATTACAAGTTTATAAGTATAAAGATACTTTGTGTTTCAGTTAGTATAATAATAACCCGTCTACACCCCCAAAAGTTCATACGTCATACCATCCGGCGCGGCGTAAGCACCGGGAGCCACGTCGCTCCGCGGTGTGGGGTGCGCGCGAATTGATCACCGAGAGTGGCGCCGCACCGCGGTGCCGATGAAAGCCTAACGGCTAATAATTAAAATATTGCACATATTCAATTTGCAAAATATAAATATTTTTTATATCTTTGCAGCAAAAATAGCTGAGGTATGAATAATCAAACTTATATCCACGCTAAACATCCGGGGCATTCCTCGCCTTGGGAAAGGGTACTCTGTCATTTCCTCTAACCTATATCACACTCAATCAATTCGATAGAACAACAAACCAATCATAATATCAAAATGAAAAAATTACTACTTTTTCTTTTTGCTGCCATCGCCACCCTCGGCCTCCACGCCGAAAAAGTCGCCCTGGTAGCACCTGATGTCACATACAGTGGCGATGCTCCGGCAGCTAATGTATTAAACACCAGTACATCAGGTAATAATAATCAAAATGCTAAATCCGGTACAATCGCCGACGTAATCGACTTTAATTTTTCAAGCTGCGGTTACTATTCTAAGGCGTTCCGTTTTTACGGAAATAGTACAATCACCTTTACCCCCAAAGAAGGTTATAAAATTACTGCGATTAAATTTGACATAAACGGTTCGTATAAAAATCTCGACAACTACTCAGGACCTGGCAGTTTTGATACTAATACATATACCTGGACGGGTGATACCGACCAATCCGTATCTTTTTCATGCAAAAGCTCTCAAACTCGTGCAAATTACATCGAAATCACCTATGAGGAGGGTATGCCCGATCCCGTTGATTTCATCCTTCCTTCGGAAGCCGATGTATTTCTTAATGAAACTACCAACATACTCCCTGAAAAACATCCTGAGAATATCACTTGGACTTCGGCCGACGAAAATATCGCTACAGTTGAAGACGGCGTAATTTTCGGCAAAGCCGTTGGTTTCACTACAATTTCTGCTAATTGGGACGCTTCTCAATTGTGGAATGCCGGTTCTGCTACCATCGAAGTTTTCGTATCAAAAAGTAGCATCTACAGCCTTATTACTTCTGTCGACGAAATCGAAGCCGGTCAAAAATACGCCATTGTTCAGGCAACCTCAACCGGATATGTCGCAGCTTCAACTGCTTCTTCTAATTTCTTGAACCAAACTGAGATTTCTGTAAAAAACAATTCTTTCCAGCCAACTCCAGCCGTTTTGATTTTTACGCTGGAAGATACCGGTGATAATTCTTACTACATCCACCTGACTAATTACGAAGGAAAAGGCGAGTATCTTTCATCTAACAGTTCGTCTAAAACAAATTTTTCTAAAGTTGCGAAAGATGATGCAGACAAAGCGACCATCTCGTTTGACAATAACGGGCACTGTAAAATTGCCTTATCAGGGGTATCAGGTCGTCTGATTCAATATAACGGTTCTGCAGATTTCAGAAATTATTCTACTTCTACTACCGAAATCTATCTTTACAAACGCGTAGCTGTTACATTAACCGAACAGGACAACTACCGTCCCCGTTGGAAGGATCAGACTCTGCAGCTTGGAAATCAGTACTCTACCTACAAGATCAATCTGGGTCTTGAAGGCGACTACCCCGACGTTACATTCTCCTCAAGCGATGAATCTGTGGCTACCGTAAGCGGTAATGTCGTGACTGCCAAGGGCGTTGGTTCGGCCATCATCACCGGCTCTTGGGAAGAAAGCGATTCCTGGTTTGCCGACTCGCGCGCTTTCAACGTTTCGGTTATCGACCCCAAAAAGGAACCCACCCTCACTTTCCAGCACGAAATCATCCACGGTAAGGTGGGCGTAGGCGTGGCTGCTCAGGCTGCTATTTACGATGGAGACGGTGTAATCACCTATGAATCAAGCAATACCTCGGCTGTAACCGTCGACTCCAAAACCGGTATGATTCGCCCCAATGATGTGAAGCGCGTAGGCAAAGTGTTCATCACTGCCAATGCTACCGGCACTGCCGGCACCAATCCCGCTTCGGCTTCATACATCCTGTATATCGACGCTGTACCCACCGCAACCGACGTTGAGAACGCTACATTCGACTTCACCAAGAACAATTACGGTATGCATGAGTTCACCTCGGAGAACTGCACCGATGAAAACAATATCGAGTACTACGAAGCCACTGTAAATCAGCGCGAAGGTGTTGACCACAACCACGTGATGATTGTCAACGAAAACGGCATTATCCTCAACTTCCTCGACCGCGAGGACGACATCGACGGCTATCGTCTCTGGAAAGACCTCGCCGGCGAAAATTACGATGAAGTGATCAACTACCTCTGTCTCTACGACTGCCACTTCTCAATCACCGCTCCCGAAGGCTGCACTCTCGAATCTATCGAATTCACCGACCATTCCGACCGTCTGGGCGAAATCTCGGCAGACTGCGGCTCTTTCTCACCCTCAAACGATGACGAAGACGCCATTTGGAACGCCGGCGATAAGGCTATCTCATCTGTTGAATTTGCCGCTACCGGCAAGGAAACTCACTTCGGCAAAATCAAAGTGACCTTGCGCGATAACACCGCCGGCATGAAGAATCCCAACCTCACCTTCGGCGAACGCGTTTATAGCGTCACAGCCGGTGATATCGTAGAAGTCGTAGGTGCTGAAACCGTAGCCAACGTCGACATCAACTACTCTATCGACAATACCGACGAAAACGACTACCTCATCGAACCCGAAGCCAACGTGCTCCAGATCATGCTCGCCGACCCCGGTGTCTACACCCTCCGTGCCACTTCTGAAGCTACCGATGAATACGTGGCTGGTATGGCCATCGCTCGTATTGACGTATTCCCCGCTATCTCGGTTGAATATGATGAAAACAACGCTGACCTTACAGAAAACGTGCTGCTGCTCCCCGCTGAAGGCGGTTATGTCAACTTCACCGAAGTGGGTGGCCCTGTAAGCCTGCTTGTAGATGAAAACGACGGCAACGGCGAATACACCCACGACGGCTCTGATTTCACCATCGAGGAAAATAAGGATCTCCACCTTACCTACACTCCCCAGTATGCCGAAACCTTCAAGCACACCACCACCAATCACTTATATGTGTACACAGTGCCTGCTATTCCCACTTACTCCAATGACGGTGGCACCAAGCACACATACTCGTGGCCCGAAGGTCAGGAATTCTACTATCAGCTGAGCACCCAGAACGGCGAACAGGCCCGCGCTTTCCGCGCCAACGACCTCGACGGCTGGACCAAAGCTGAGGGCAACACCCTCACCATCGACACTGAGGATCACAACCTCGCCGCCGGTCAGATGCTCCACATCAATACCAAGACTGTGAAGCAGACCATTAACGGCCCCATCGAAACCGAAACTTACTTTAATATGCCCGCCGAGGGCGGCATGAGCGGCATCGCCGGAGTTGAAACCGACTCTAACGCCGACGTTCGCTACTTCAATCTCGAAGGCGTAGAAATGCACTGCGACCTCGCTCCCGGCCTCTACATCCGCCTCACAAGCGGCAACGCTCAGAAAGTAAACGTAAAATAACCCATACCCCCTCCCCCCAAAAAACGCAAGCCCCCGGCGAGGGCACTGAAAAAGTAAAGCATTTTTCAGTTTACTCTTAACCGAGGCTAC
>CAZHDH010000052.1:0-17687 GCA_964531245.1 uncultured Bacteroides sp.
GTCCCTCGATGAGCAGCTCAACGTTATGACGGCGCCAGTCGTCGCGCTTCATACCGTCGCCATATTTGGCGAAAGATTTTGCATCCGGGAATTCCTTGCCCTTCACGGGGTAGGGGTAGAAATAATCGTCGAAATGTATGCCGTCCACGTCATAGCGGTTGACGATATCCATCACCACCTTGGTGATAAACTCGCGGCTTTCGGGCAGTCCGGGATCGAAATACATCTTGTCATCGTATGTCACGAACCATTCGGGGTGCTGATAGTAAACGTGATTTTTTGGCAGTACCTGAGTTTTTGCGGTAGTCACGCGATAGGGGTTAAGCCATGCGTGCAGTTCCATCCCGCGGGCGTGGGCTTCGTCGATTACACACTGCAGCGGATCCCACGCGGGGACCGGAGCGGCGCCATTATCGGTAAGGAAACGGCTCCAGGGTTCGAGCTCGCTTGGATAGAATGCGTCTGCCTGAGGACGCACCTGAAATATCACCGCATTTACACCGGCAGCCTGCAGGCGGTCAAATTGATCACGCAGATAGGCCTTATTCTGTTCAGTATTTTGTTTATGGTATTGGTCTTGATAAACTGTGTGCATCCAAGCACCGCGAAATTCGCGCTTGGGGTTTTCAGCACCGCAAGTGAGCACCGCAGCAAGTAATGCCGCACTCAAAAATAGTTTTTTCATAGATAGTTTCAAAGATAGTATGAGATTCAGAGTAACATTTGCAAATGTACGACAAATCCCCTCGGTGTGCAAATTTTTACGCCTAAAATTGGCGGAAGCCGACATCTGACGCGACATTAAACTTCATACGCAATAAAACTTCCTAATAAAAATTTTGTTATTGATACTAAATTTAGTATCTTTGCGAAGAAAAATAATTGTGTAAAGGTATGTCAAAATTTAAGAAACTGGTAGAACGGCTATTGACGAAGCCCAAAGATTTTAACTATGACGAAGCTAAAACCATTTTGTTGCATCTTGGATTTTCTGAATTTTCTAAGGGGAGAACATCAGGTTCAAGAGTTGAGTTTGCCAAAGGCAACGACTCGATTTTACTGCACAAGCCTCACCCGGACGGAACATTAAAACAATATCAATTGACACAGTTAATAGATTTTCTCAAAGAGTTAAAGTTAATTTGATACTTTATGGGACATTTAAAATATAAGGGCTATCAAGGCTCAGTAGAGTTTAGCTCTGAAGATAATTGCTTTTTCGGTAAGATTCTGGGCCTGAAAGGTACACTGATATCTTACGAGGGCACTTCGGTAGAAAGTATCCGCAAGGATTTTGAGGATGCTGTGGATTATTATCTTGATAGTTGTAAGGAGCGAGGAATCACTCCGGTTCAGCCTTACAGTGGGCGCCTGATTTTGCGTATGCCTTCACAGCTTCACAGCGACATCGCTGCTGCCGCAGCAGATGCCGGATCATCTATCAACGATTTTATTCAGAAAACCTTGTGTAAGGCTATTTATCCTGCCTCACGGTCTTTTTGAACGTCTCGCCCAAATTTAGCCATTTTTCCGAGCTCTTTTTTTGGATTATTAAAAAAAATGGCTAACTTTGCAGTGCTTTTGCGCATGTGGCGTAATGGTAGCCGCGTTAGATTTAGGATCTAATGTCTCAGGACGTATGGGTTCGAGTCCCTTCATGCGCACAGCCGCCCTTGGGCGGCTTTTTTAACTTATAGCCATCACAGTATATGCCCCTCAGCCTCACGCAAATAGTCGCAGATACTATCGCACGCCACGCGCTGTTGCGACCCGATGGGCGTGTAGTGGTGGCTGTGAGCGGTGGAGCAGATTCGGTAGCGCTTCTTGCCGTGTTGCTCGAATTGGGTTATGATTGCGTGGCTGCGCATTGTAATTTTCATCTTCGCGGCGACGAAAGTCTGCGGGATATGCGATACGTAGAGACGATAACCGCCCAACTCGGGGTGGATCTGTATGTCAAGGATTTTGATGTAGCGGCTCGTTGCCGCGCCACGGGCGAGAGCGTAGAAATGGCCTGTCGCGAATTGCGCTATGCGTGGTTTCGCGAACTATTGGAGCGCGACTATGCTCAGGCCATAGCCGTGGGACATCACCGCGAGGATCAGATTGAAACCTTTTTTCTGAACCTGTTGCGTGGGAGCGGACCGGCAGGCTTGGCCGGTATGCGCTATCGCAACAATCACGTGGTGCGTCCGCTGCTGGATGCGTCGCGCGACGAAATAGAGCTATATCTGACACAGAGCGGCCTGACGTGGGTGGACGATTCCACCAACGCAACCGACGATTATACCCGCAACCGCATACGTCATCATCTGGCCGGACGGCTTGATGAGCTATTTCCGGGCTCCACTCAAATGATTCTGAGGGCGATGGATTACCAGCGCGAAACCTCCGACAGCTATTCACGAGCCGTGGCGGTGGCTATGGAGCGCTTTGCCACCGATGTGCCCGGCGAGATCAACCTGCGTGCTTTGCTTGAGGCCGAGCCTGCCAATGCCGCTGCGTGGCTATATGAAAGCCTGCGCTCAGAGGGGTTTGATCGCAGTCGCACCGACGATATGCTGCGCGCGGCGACGCGCGATGGCGGGAGCTTCTGCGGAGGCTCGGGCAGCCATGTGCGCGAGGTAGATCATGGTATTCTCCGAACAGCTCATGCAGGTTCTGCCGCCGAAGCAGATGCCTGCGAGGTTGCACTCACCTGCGATATTTTCCAACCCATTGAAATCCGAATATCGCGCCACGATGTGAGCGAATTTGCCCCGGAACGCAATCGGCTCGTGGCATATATTGATGTCCGTGCTCTGAGCGGGCGACATCGCTGGATGCTCCGCCCATGGCGGCGTGGCGACCGCATGGAGCCTTACGGGATGACCGGCACAAAGCTGCTTAGCGATATATTTGCCGACGCCCGCCTGAGTGCGCAGGCCAAGCGTAACCAATGGCTGCTGACACGCGATGACCAAATTGTATGGGCCGTGGGGCTACGAGCCTCATCGCTATTCAATGTGGGTCCGCACACCAGGGCTTATCTGCGCCTTGAATTTATACCAAAAACTTCACAACCCAAACTATAAGAAACTCTTAAAAGCACATTATGCCATCTTCCACCCCGTTTTTCACTTTCGACCGAGTTATGAAAATACTCTTCAGCGCCGTTGCCATAGTGGTGCTGATGTGGCTCATCAATTTGCTCAAAGATGTTTTGTTGCCATTCTGTGTGGCTTGTCTTGTGGCTTACATTCTGGAACCGCTCGTGGAGGTCAACGCCACGTTGCTCCATTGCCGAAAGCGAGGTTTGCCGGTGTTCGTCACCCTATTTGAAGTTACGCTGGTGCTGGTGCTGTTGGTTTACTTCTTTGTGCCCTCGGTGGTGCGCGAGGTGGATCAGATGCGGCATATTATGGAAGCCAACAGTCATCATCAGATCAATATGCCCTACCTGCCCGAGGAAATCCACAATTATTTATCGCAGTATTTCACGATGGATTACCTTATCCAGCTGCTTCATGAAGGCCATTTCACGGTGCTTGTGGATAAAGGCACCGATATGCTCAACAGCACCCTGGATATGGTGCTTCACACTATCGAGTGGCTACTCACCTTTATATATATCATCTTTGTAATGATTGATTACCAGCACCTGATGCGTGGATTCCGGATGATGGTGCCTCCCAAATTCCGTTCCGTAGCATATAAGATCGGCGATGATATCAAGGTGAATATGAATCATTATTTCCGTGGTCAGGCGCTCATTGCAGCTTGTGCGGCCGTGTTTTATTGCATCGGGTTCTCGATTGTTGGCATTCCGCTGTCGATAGTGTTGGGTATTCTGGTGGGCATACTGTATATGATTCCGTATTTCCAGTATGTTACCCTGATACCAGTAGCAATCGTATGCTATATAAGCTCGCTGAGCGGGGATGCTTCGTTCCTATCGCTGTTCGGGCAGTGCCTTGTTGTGTATTTTATTAGCCAGATGATATGCGACTATATTCTCACCCCCAAGGTGTTAGGCAAGGCTATGGGACTCAATCCGGCCATTATCCTGCTGTCGCTATCGGTATGGGGCACTTTGTTAGGTCTTATCGGGATGATAATCGCCCTGCCGCTCACCACCATTTTGCTCGCCTACTATCAGGAATATGTAATAGAACGCGAACCGCTGGTAGAAAAAGATTAGTAGCGGGTGAACTTTCCCGCCTGCTGAAAGGTTTAAATTTCACATTCATCATATTAATATCAGGCTTATCGTGAAATTTGTTGCTGTCACAGTCCGTACACTCAAGGTCGTATCGTGGGTTATAATGGGCATTTTGTTGCTCTTAACAGCCGTTCTTACAGTGCTTTATAGCAGCTGGGGACAGGATGGCTTGCGGCGTTTCTTAGTGAGGACAATGAACGAAAGCGGATCTTCGATGCGCCTGGATGCCATGCGTCTGAAATTTCCGCTTGATCTCACCCTTGAGGGCCTGAGTCTGGAAATGGACGGCGGGATGTATCTCGCAGCCGACACCCTCCGGGCCGATGTGAGCCTGCTGCCCCTGTTGGGCGGACACGCCGCTATCACTGAAGCATCTCTGGCCGGGGCATCAATGAGTATAGGTGCGCCTGATTCTGCGATGTATCTGACTCTGAAAGCGCCGCGATTGAATATAGATAATGCCGATGTTCACCTTGCCGGAATGAATATCATAATTGACCGTGCGGCACTCAGCGGAGCACGCGTCAATATGCTGCTCAACCCCGACACCACTGCCACCGATACGGCCACAACTCCACCCACAGATATGGCCATTCTGCTCAAAAATCTCGCCCTCGATGATTTTGCATACACAATGCGTATGCTTCCCACCATCGACTCGTTGGGTGCGCGTATTCCTCAGGCTGCAATTGAGCATCTGAATGTAAACCTGCGTCGGCAGGCAATTGACCTACACAGCCTTACGGGGCGTGACCTGGGCGTAGCATACATAGTTCCCGATTCGGCCACTATCGCCGCCACACCCGTGGTGCCGGTGGATACGGTTGCCCCGGCGCCAGAGCCATGGACCATCACTATCGATACCATCGGATTCACCGGAGGTGATGCGCTTTATACCACGCGCGGCATACAACCCCTTCCGGGGCTTGATTTCACATATATTCAGGTGGATTCACTCAACCTCGCTATTCATGATTTCTATAACCGCGCTACCCGCGTGGATGTACCCCTGAGTGTCAGCGGGCGCGAGCGTTGCGGGGTGGATGTAAATATTGATGGCACACTGTTAGTCACCGAACAGGCCACCACGCTCCGCAAGTTCCGCATAACGTCGCCGGCCGGTACGGCGCTTGATGCCGACGTAGTGTTGGGTATGGGCGATCTCACCACTGACCCCGATGTCCAGCTCAGTGTAGATGCAGGCGGGGCTTTGGCTATGTCGGATGCTCGGCTTATGTTCCCGGCTTTCACGCCCTATCTCATAGGTCGCGGCCTCTCGGCTGCTATCTATGTGCAGGCCGATGTATCCGGTACTTCCGGCACCCTTAATGTCAACGATTTCTCGGTGGCCCTGGGCACTATGGCCCGGCTCAAAGCACAGGGTACGTTATACAACGCCCTGGCTGCCGACCCCGCCATTATGGGAGGACGGTTGAAACTCTCGGGCGCGCTCATCGACCTCAATCCATTGAAATACGCACTGCTTGATCGCGCTACCGCCTCGCAAATCAATATTCCGCTCACGACATTCGACGGCTATGCCGATCTGATTCGCGGACACCTCGACGGCAAGCTCACCGCACGCACCCAGCAGGGCGAAATATCGCTGGATGCCGATTGGAGTCAACCCGCCGAAAAATATGTTGTAGGGCTGACACTCAATCAATTCCCTGTCAACGCCTTTATGCCCGCTATGGGGGTGGGGCGCATAACAGCAGATCTGCACGCCGACGGCATCGGTTACGACCCCTTCTCGCCCAAAATGCAACTCGATGCTACAATGGATATCAAGCACGCCGTATATCAGGGTTATGACTACGCTGGAATATCGGCCGACGCCAAGATTGCCGAGGGGCACGCCGATATTAACCTAAAGTCAGTTAACCCTAACGCCCGTTTTGCGCTTTCGGCCGACGGCAACCTTAGCGGCGATACATACGATTGGAAGGCTAATCTAAACGGTGAACACATTGATCTCAAAGCTCTGGGTCTAAGTCCCACGGAAGCCTTGATTACGGCCGACCTTACCGCCACAGCCACCCTAACACCCAAAGACAATATTATGGGTGTGCGTGCTCACCTCAACTCCTTGAGCTACAACGACGGCCAGTCCACACTTACCCTCAACGACATTTTTGCCACACTCAATTCCGACGATTCCACCACCAACGCCTCGCTACGCAATGGCGACCTGCTGGCGTTCTTATCTTCGGAAGTGCCTTTCGATTCGCTCACTGCGCGTTTCGCCACCACATCGGCTGTGATTGATACGCTGATGGCAAAACGTATAATCAACGTTGAGGAAATCCAACACGCTTTGCCACCGTTTAATCTGGATGTGACTGCCGGGCCGCGCAACGTGCTCAATAATATGCTGGCTGAAAGTGGCTCCTCATTCCGCTCCATGCATCTCACTGCCGCTAACGACTCGCTCATTTCGCTCACCGGACAGGTGCTGAGCTATACCACTCCCACAATGGCATTGGATACCATATCGCTCAACATCTATCAGCATGGCCCGCGTCTGGATATTATTGGCGGGGTAGAGAACAAACCCGGAACATTCGACGAATGGGCGCACGTGGGGCTCGACGGTTATCTCGACAATAACGTGCTTGGCCTATACATCTCGCAGGCTAATATCCGCGGCAAGCAAGGCTACGCGCTGGGCACATCGATCACTTTGGCAGATTCAATTGCGACGCTCCGCGTCGTGCCTTACGACCCCACCATCGCCTATATGCCCTGGACGGTGAATAAGGATAATTTTATATCCTATAACTTTGACCATAAGCATATTGATGCCAACCTGCACATGCACTCGGCTGTCAGCGGTCTGGCTATCTATACCAATCACGAGGAAAGTGGTGACGATAACCACCAGGAGGAATTAGTGGTTGAACTCACAGACATTCATCTGGCCGACTGGATAAAACTCAACCCCTTCGCGCCCCCGATGGACGGCGCACTCAATGCCACGCTGCGCATCAGCGGCGAGGAGGGTGCCATAAACGGTAACGGCAACGTATCGCTTGTAGACCTCACTTACGGCAAAGAGCGTGTAGGCACGTTTGATGCCGACTTAAAGGTGCACACTGATAACAAGGGGCTGATACGTGCCGACGTAGACCTTAGCGTCGACGGGGCCCAGGCCATGACCCTCAAAGGGGCGCTCAACGATAGTGTGACGGGTTCGCCTCTGGCTATGGACTTCCGCGTGATTCACCTGCCCCTGGCCGTGGTAAATCCGATGCTGGGCAAGGATATTGGCTCACTCTCCGGCACCCTCAACGGTGTGATGGATGTGACCGGGGATATGACCGACCCCAAACTCGACGGCTGGCTGCAATTTGATTCAGTGGCATTCCGTCTGGCTATGACCGCTACCGACTATAAATTCAATAATGTCAAGATTCCCGTTGAGGAAAACATCGTGAAGTTCAATGATTTCTCTGTTACCGGTACAAACGAGAATCCGCTGCGCGTCAATGGTACCGTAGATATTCGCAACTTTGCAAACCCCGGCGTGGATCTTTCGCTTGATGCCGACAATATGATGATCGTAAACTCAAAGCGTGCAGCCAAGGGTGCCGACATTTACGGCAAGGGATATATTACCACACACACCAAGGTAAAGGGTAATATGCAGTTTATGTCTGTGGATGCAAACCTCAGCATCCTGCCCGGCACTAATATATATTATGTGATGACCGAGGCTGAAAATGTAATTACCGAACAGCAGAACGCCGATCTGGTGAAGTTTGTCAACTTTGCCGACACATCTGCCGTACTTGCCGCAGACAGCCTGATGACATCCGAAATGGCTATGATGCTCAACGCTTCGCTTAACATTCAGAACGGTTCAACTATAAATGTAGACCTTAGCACCAACGGGCGTAATCGCGTGAGCCTGCAACCCAACGGCATACTCGATTTCTCAATGCCGCCCTTCGGTGAGCCGCGCCTTACCGGTCGTCTCAACATTCCCAAGGGTTTCGTGCGATACACCCCGCCGGTGCTCAGCGAAAAGCTCTTCAACTTCCAGGATAATTCGTATGTGGCCTTCAACGGCAATCTTATGAATCCGTCGCTGAATATCCACGCCGTGGATGTAATTAAGGCAAATGTTACCCAGACCGGCCAAAACTCGCGTCTTGTCAACTTTGATGTGGCTCTGAACATTACCGGTACTCTCGAACGTATGAACGTCAACTTTGACCTCAGCACCCAGGACGATGTCACCGTGGCCAACGAATTGCAATCAATGAGCGCCGAACAGCGTGCTAATCAGGCTATGAATATGTTGCTTTATAACATATATTCCGGTCCCGGCACAACCGGTAATGCTAATATTGGAGGCAACGCCCTGTATTCGTTCCTCACCTCTCAGCTCAACAACTGGGCCGCAAATACAATCAAGGGGGTCGACCTCAGCTTCGGCATTGACCAATACGACCGCACTGTGGGTGGCACCACATCTCAGAACACCTCATACAGTTATCAGGTATCGAAGTCGCTGTTCAACGATCGCTTCAAGATTGTGGTGGGGGGCAACTATTCCACCGATGCCAATGCAGAACAGAACTTCTCGCAGAACCTAATCAAGGATATATCGTTTGAATACTTCCTGAACAACGCGCGCACAATGTATGTCCGCTTGTTCCGTCACACCGGATTTGAATCGATTCTCGAAGGCGAAATTACCCGCACGGGTGTGGGCTTTGTCTACCGCCGTAAGGTGGGATCGCTGCGTCGCATCTTCCGTTTCGCACGCCGTCATCGCCGCCCGCAAGCTGTGCCGGCCGTAGTGCCCGCCGAGGTTCAATCCGATTCCACCGTCAACGCCACTCCTACAGCCAATGAAACCCATTAACTCCCTGCGTTTACTTGCCGCAGCAGCCGTGGCTATGGTGGCCGTGGCCTGCTCCACCACTCGCCGCATCCCCGAGGGCGAACAGCTCTATACCGGTATCAAGGGTATCGACTATGTTTATTCCACCGATACAACGCCCCCGGTGCCGGAAGCGCTGCGCGAGGAGATCAGTACCTCGCTGTTTGTAAAGCCCAACAACTATCTGGCCATCCTTGATTGGAGATACCCGTTCCCTCTGGGGCTGTGGGTGTATAACAACTGGCCTAATCCTGAGAAAGGTCTCAAACACTGGTTATACGAAAAACTGGCGGCCGAACCGGTGGTGGTGAGCGATGTGCGCCCCGAGATGCGCACACACATGATCGAGCAGATGCTGGCCAATAACGGATATTTCCGCGGCAAAGTGGGTTACGAACTGATTCCGGCAAAGAATCCGCGCAAGGCATCCATCCAATATACCATTACACCCGGCCCGGCTTTCCCGCTCGACACAATCGAACTGCTGCCGGATTCCACACGCATCCAGCGCCTCACCAACTCTTTTGCACGCAATGATACATACCTGCAACCCGGGTCGCGGTTCAGCACTGACTCGCTTTCCACGGCACGCAACCGTATCACAAACGGCCTGCGAAACAAGGGTTACTACTTCTTCCGTCCCGATTATATAGAATATCTGGCCGACTCGATTCAGAATCCCGGCAACATAGCCCTGCGTCTTGACCTCGCTTCCAATATTCCTGCGTGGGCATCAGCACCTTACCGCACAGGTTCAGTGCAGATGGTGGTGCGTCGTTGGGCCGGCCGCAAGGTGTTTGATACCATTCCCATCCGCGATGATGTGGAGCTAATCAAAATGCGTAAGGCTCGCGTGCGCCGCCGTGTGATGACAGATAATGTTCTCTTTAACCCTGGCGACACTTTTGCCGTGCGGAATATGGACTGGACACAAGCGCTGCTATCGCGCCTGGGCATATTTAAGAATATCGACGTGAATGTCATGCCTGACACCGTGCATCCCGAAAAGCGCCTGCTGAATGTGGTGGTCGATTGCACCCTGGATCAGCCCTGGGAGGCATCGGCCGAAATGAATGTATCGTCAAAATCAAACAGTTATCTCGGTCCGGGCCTTACACTCGGTCTTACCAACACTAATATCTTTGGTGGTGGGGAGCAATTTAAAGTGTCGCTCACCGGATCTTACGAATGGCAGACGGGTTCGCGAGCCAAGGGTGGTATTTTCAATTCATACGAGGGTGGCATCACGGCTTCGTTGGCCTTCCCCCGACTGCTTGCGCCCAAATTCATACCGCGTAATCGTTACACCCTCAACTGGACTCGTTTTCAGCTCAATGCCGATCTGCTCAATCGTCCTCATTATTTCAAAATGGCCCAGTTCAATTTGGGTGTGACATACGACTGGCGTTTCCGCCGCCATGTGTCGCAGTCGCTCACCTTGTTCAAGCTCACATACACCAAACTGCTCAATACCACTCAGGAATTCGACTCAATTATGGCCGCCAACCCGGCTGTGGCACTCAGCTTCCAGAGCCAGTATGTACCGCAGATGTCGTACACCTACACCTACGACCGCGCCTTTGATTCCTATAACTCGCTCAACTGGACCTTTACGGTGCAGGAGGCAGGTAATCTGTTCTGGTCGGTATATCGGCTGTGTGGCAAGAAAGGTGAGAAAGAATTGTTCGGCACACCATTCTCGCAATTCGTTAAGGGGTCGTGTCAGTTGGTATATGATCGCCGTCTGTTTGGCGAGCATCACATAGTGAGCCGTGTGGCTCTCGGTGCTGCACATGCCTACGGCAACTCCACCGAGGTACCCTACGCGGAGCAATTCTATTGCGGTGGTGCCAACTCGGTGCGCGCCTTCACCGTGCGCAGTATAGGCCCCGGTTCTTATCACGAACCTAACGGCCCCTCCAACGATTATTTCGACCAGACAGGTACATTCAAATTTGAAGCCAATGTAGAATATCGTTTCCCGATTATGGGTGCGCTCCATGGCGCTGTGTTCTTCGATTCAGGTAACGTATGGCTGCTGAAATCAGATCCGCAACGTCCCGGGGGATTGCTCAAAGCCGGAACATTCCTGCGCGACCTTGCCACCGGCACCGGCGCCGGACTGCGCTTCGACATCTCTATGCTCGTGATACGCGCCGACCTGGGCGTGGGTATTCACGCACCATACGACACCGGCAAGCGCGGCTACTACAATATGCCGTCGTTTGGTAAATCGCTCGCTTTCCACCTCGCTATTGGCTATCCCTTCTGATTATGAAGCGAATTGCTGTGCTTTTTGTCCACGGCTTCACCGGAAATAATGCAATTTTCGATTTCCTGACGCCACTCGTCCCGTCCGATTATCACGTGGAGCAATTCACATTGGATGGTCATGGGGGCGATGCAAAGGCATTCTCACGCACATCTATGCAAAAATGGAAGGAGCAGGTGGCCGGAGTGGTAGCCGGTCTGCGCGCAAAGTATGATACTCTGCTTATCGTGGCCCACTCGATGGGATGCCTGTTTGCGCTGCAACACGCCGCTGCCGGCCGAGCCGATGCTCTCTTCCTGATCAATCCGGCTCTATACATCCGGGTACATCCGCGGCTTATGCGTATATCTGCCAAAGCCATTTCCGGACATATTCAGGACGATCCGCGCGCCCTCGCCGCCACTAAAGCCTATGGTATTGCGATCGACAAAAATCCGTTGCACTATTACGGGTGGCCACGTCGCGCCATCGAACTTTTCCGGGAAGCCGCCGCTGTGCGTCCTATTATACCGAATATTCAAGTATGTGGCCGAGTGTTCATCTCCGGAAAAGACGAACTTATATCAACCCGCATAGTCCGTTGCTTCCGGAACGCACCGCAGTTTTCCACTTTTTACCTTCCCCAATCCGGTCATTTTTACTATCCTCCCGCCGAAAAGCAAATAATACAAAATCAATTTACACAATTTCTCAAAGAAATTTAGCGTGAAAAAACGAAACGTCAGGCTGCAATTGCTGTCTGACGTTTCGTTTTTTTAGCTGACTATATTTTACAGAGCGATTTTCAGAGTGTGACCACCGTTGACATTAAGCAGGTAGATGCCGGAGGGAACACTGGAAACATCCAGAGTGACGCTGTCGCCTGTGGATGCGGTGCTAAGCACTGTGGCGCCCGAGGTTGATACCAGACGTGCGTTCACTGCAGCGGCAGCGGGCAAGGTGGCTGTGATGGTTGAGCCGTCGCGGGTCACGATGAGGCGGTCGGTTATGTCGGCTGCAACATCTGCCACGGATGAGCGGCGTATCACTTCGGCCAGGCCGGCGTATGCATTGAATTTGCCAGCTCCCCATTGCACGGGATTTCCGCTTATTACATCTTCGTCACGGGTAGCGGTGGCGGCGATGATTTCCTTCACGGTATCCATTGTGAGTGTGGGATCGGCTTCAAGCCAGAGGGCGAGTGAGCCGGCTACGTAAGGGGTGGCCATCGAGGTACCCATAGCCGGAGTCCAGAAATATTCTTTTCCGGCATCATCGGTGACCTTGGACACATAATCCACCGTCACGCCTTCGGGCTGATAATAGCGGTTGCACGACGACATGATCACAGCGCCGGGAGCGCACACGTGCGGCAGCTGGCGGCCATCGGCCAGTGTGCCCCAGGATGTAAAGGATGTTACTTTGCCGGTGGGGAAGGTTGTGGTATAGTCGACGTCGCGGCCGTCGATGGTGGTGTAGCTCTGGCGGGTATTGTAGGAGCCGACAACCAGGGGCTCGTAACCGCAAGCCATATCGTTGATGGTGCCGTCGCAGGTGCCGTCGCTCCAGCCCTCTTGTCCATAGCTGTCAAGAGCTGTGAACTGGCCGTCGCAGTAACACTCGAAACGCTGTCCCGGCTCACCGGTGATCTCAAAACCAAGCAGCAGTTTGCCGTCGCCGTTGGTTATGGCATTGTCTATCGTATAATAGTCGAGGATGGTGTAAAACTCACCGGTGAGTTCGTCGATCGACCATCCGATACCTACATAGCCCTGGAATGCCTGAGCAAAAGTGGAACTCACCAGATCGCTGCCGCTATAGTCCTGGTCGGCGTAGTAGAGGCCTTCGTCCTGGGTCTGTCCCTCGGCCAGGGGCATACGGTAGCGGATAGTGCCGCGATCCGAGTTGTAGATCAGTGCTTGCTGCGAGAAGGGGCGGTCGCTGTAAATGCGCACTTCGCCATAGCGCAGATCCTTCTGATATGTAGGCAGAATAAATGAGCGCACCGTGGGCGTCTCGGCGGTAAACTCGCCGTGCAGGGCCAGGGGTATGTCGCCTTCGTTACCGGCTGAGATTACCACCATGGCTTCCTTGGATACCTCGTCGAGATATTGATTCATAGATGCCTTGGGCGAGTGCGACCCGGCATTTGAGCCAATCGAAAGGCTGATCACCGCGGGTTGTTTGGTCATTGCGGTATAATCCAGGATGCGTTCAATACCCATGGCGATGAGGGCATCGGCCAGGTCGCCGCAACTTGCAGCGATATCCGACCCTGTGGCCACACCTTGCAGGCCGTTCTTGTCGTAACCGCCGGCCAGGATACCCAGAGTATGGGTGCCGTGGAAGGTCTCGCGGCTATCTGTATCCAGACGGAATATATTGTCGCGGTCATATTCACGGCCATACCAGCCGTCTTTTGAATTGGCATCGATCTGGATGTTGGCCAGATAGCCCAGACGCGACTTGCCATCCTCGCGCACAAAATTGATATGATTGGGGTCAAGGCCCTGATCCACAATGCCGGTAATCACACCTTTGCCGGTGTAGGGCTGTGTAAGGCCGGTGCCGGCGTGGATGGCGCTCACTCCTGAAGCGGCGCGTGCCATATCCATTTTGGCTGTACGGTTGCGGCTCAGTTCAAAGCGTTCGAAGCAGGGGAGTGATGCTGTAGCCTCCACGCTGTCGATATCCATCGATACCACGGCAAAACCACCACGCAGGGGTGTAACGGTGGCGCCGGAAAGTTCGGCTTCGGCAGCATCGGTGCCGTCGGCCAATTTTGCCAAGGCCAACACGCGTTTTGATTCACGATTGAGACGCTGAGCCCCCTGGCGGCCATTTTGCTCAAAGCGCATTGCGCGCAGCAAAGCCTGATCCTGAAGCGACAGCTGTGCGGACGCACCTGCTACGCTCAGGGTTAATATTGATAGTAGGAGAAAGGATTTCTTCATAGTGAAAATCATGATTGGTGTGCAAATAGACCACAAAGGTAGCAAAAAAATTGCAAATTGCCATCAACTCGGGCGATTTTTAATTTTGATTAATCGGGATTATCTGTAACTTTTAGGATTAATCCGGTTGTATTCCGATTAATTCCGCTTTAAGTTCGCACTTAAAATTCTGCGGGCCACTCGCCCATTTCGGGTGTATTGAATGTTGAGAGGTCAATGGGACCGTCGCATCCGGGGAGTCGCCCTTTGTGGGAATGTTGCCAGAAAGTCCAGCGCTCGCGCTCAGGTAGCGGTGGATTAGTAAAGGAGCATATCCACAGAGGCACATCGTCAAAATTGCCACGTACAAAGCGCCCATAGCCATTCTTATTGGTATATATCATTGGTCGCACACCGTGTCGGCGCAGCTGGTGAATGAGTTCGCGCAGGTTTTCCACCACGGCAGATGTGGTTATGTCGGAGGGATTGGTCCATTCTTCAAGGTCAATGGCCACCGGCAAGTGTATTGTGCGGTCGCGCAGGGCAAAAAGGATGTTTTCTGCCTGAAGTGACGGGCTCACATCAAACCGAAAAAAATGATAGATGCCCACCCTTAGCCCGGCTGCTTTTGCAGCGCGGTAATTGGTATCAAAGAATCGGTCGCGCCAGGTGGCTCCCTCCGTAGCCTTTATATATATAAATGTGACACCTGCTGCGGCCAGCGAATCAAAATCAAGCTCGCCGTTATGACCCGATACGTCCACCCCCATCAGGGGATACACTCGGCGGTCGACATCCACATGGCTGACACCCCCCGACATAACGCGACTGACCATTGTGACCAAAATGGCCACCATGGTCAGCGCGATAATTGCTATGGCTATCTTACGGGCCAAATTATTCTACCTTGAGGCGGTCGCCCTGTTCGCGAACAATCGATTCGTAATATTTCTGATCATAACCGCCCCACGCCGGCTGCACGGGCACACCCTCGGGGGTGCGAGCAAAGCTGCCGTCGGGGTTCTGCTTCTTGATATTTCCGTCCAGATATTTCACCAGCAGGAAATCTCCCAGTTTCTTATAGGCCGATGTAATATCCGCAGCCGAAGCCTCGGTGACACCGTTGAGCACCGCCTGTGCCGTTTCGTATGGAACATCGGCAGTGAGAGCCTTATCAAGCAGAGAAACCTGATTTTCAAGGTTTGATTCAAAAGTGGTCTGAACACGGCGGATATCGGGAATCATCTGTGAATAACGGTTATAAGCCTGATTAGCCACATAATTGTTTACCCAGAACATCGCGTCCCAGCTTATGTCGTACATATCGCCATTACCGGGAGCCACCTGATAGGGCACCGCGGTGTTGGAATTGAACACCGGGAAATACACGCAGGTGTTGGCATCATCGACCCCAAACCACAGCACCCCCTGCATAGCCGGATGTCGATTGGCATTCATATCGCTGACAAACGAGAAACCGGTCTGTTGGGTTGCGATGGCGCGTTCATGGGTGTAGGTGGAGCCGTCAACCTCGTAGGTGAGCGGGCGCCAGCGGTAAGGCACACCGTATGGGCCTGCGCCTATGTCGGTGGTCATATCCAGGGGGGTACCCTCAAAGTGGTCGCGCATCATCCATTTAAGGTCGTTGGCACTCACTTTCTTGGTCGGCTCAACCCAGAGGGGTAGCACCTCGCCTGAAGCCTCCGTGATCCATCCGAGCCATTTGTCGGCCTCACCCTCGGGCAGGAAGCGGTTGAAATAGCTCCACACACGGCCGTCGCAGCCGCGGGTAGCACCAAGGTCGGTCACAGCGTAGGTGCGCGAGAAATCGAAATCCTCGTCTTTGCCATTATACAAACCCTGTTTGCGGGCAAACGAAATCACATCGTCAGAGTAAAGGGTTTCCGGATCATTGAGCGGGAAGGTATGAATGCGCGAATGATTGGCGTGGCCGCTGATACATCCGTCGGGCACACGTCGGGCCACCCACACCGCGCCGGGGTCGCTCTTGCCCTTGCCTATCAGTTCCATAATCCATACCTCGTTGGGATCGGCTATAG
This sequence comes from uncultured Bacteroides sp., assembly GCA_964531245.1. GTDB lineage: Bacteria > Bacteroidota > Bacteroidia > Bacteroidales > Muribaculaceae > CAG-873. Next base: position 16,337 of record CAZHDH010000052.1, read on the forward strand.
AGAATGACTCACCTTCTGAAGCATAGCCGTAATCTTTGACCAGGTCGGTCATCACTTTTATAGCTTCGCGGGCTGTCTTGGCGCGTTGCAGCGTGATATAGATCAACGAGCCATAATCAATCAACCCCGAACCGGCCAGCTCCTCGCGACCGCCCCAGGTCGACTCACTGATCGTGAGGCCGTGCTCGTTCATATTCCCCACCGTGGCATAAGTATGAGCTACCTCGGGAATCTCGCCAAGCAGACGGTGCGAGTCCCAATCCACCACGGGGCGCATAGTGCCGGGGGCGTGGTCGGCAGCCGGCTGGCTGTAAAGCTCACCATAAAGCACATGGGCATCGGCGGCGTAGGTTATCATTGTAGAACCGGAATCGGTGGCACCCTTGGCGGCAATCAAACTGGTGCAGGCATCGGCCTGACTCCACGATAGCAGACCGGCCGCCACAAGCGATGCTAATTGTATTTTCATAACAGACATAAACAAAAACGGGCACAAGCCCGAGGGTAAGCGAATAATGATAGAGCGGCAGCGCTCCGTGGACAAAATTACTAAAAAAACTTCAAAGCACATCCCCAAATTTTGTTAAATGGATAAAATGTCGTAAATTTGTGGCCGCAAATGCGGGTCCGGTAGCTCAGCTGGATAGAGCAACAGCCTTCTAAGCTGTGGGTCTTGGGTTCGAATCCCAACCGGATCACTTGAGGGTTTATCAAACCTAAACCAACCTCTGAAATCTACTGACTTTCAGAGGTTTTTTCTTTGCCTTCCGACCTTTATTCACTGTTTGACTACAAGGATTTCCGGGAGAAAATGGATCTTGAGAAAGCATATCTTCAGGGACGTTTTGACGCAGTGCCATATATCAACGAATTTGAAAACATCTGACTATGGCACGAAAAGCAAAACAAACTTGAACACTTCACACTTCAGTAAATAAGTTAGGATAGGACTCGAAAAATCATAAAAATTTCGTAACTTTGTAGTCTAATATTTAGAAAGATATGATATTCATCTGGCTTGATGAGAGTGATCGACACGGAGAATTCTATTCAAATTTCTATGGTGGCATATTAGTGTCCTCCAAGCATCATCGTGAAGTAATGGAGCGGATGCGCTCTATTGTAGCTGAAGTAGGAATTAATGATGAAATCAAATGGCAGAAGGTCAACGAATATCATTATGAAAAATATCTGCGAGTGGTGGATGAATTATTCGATCTCGCGAAAGAAGGCAAGTTAAAGATACGTATATTCTTCAGACATAATCAGTTTACTGCCTCAAGGCTCACGCCTGATGAAAAGAAAGCTGATTATCAGATGCTTTATTATCAGTTTATTAAATTTGCATTTG
>CAZHDH010000053.1:0-17208 GCA_964531245.1 uncultured Bacteroides sp.
ATTAGACGCTGCTAATGAGGCAAAAATAACATCAGAGATATTTAAATTTCAAAAAAATAAAACTACAATCATTGCTGCTCATCGATTATCAACTATAAGAAAAGCTGATACCATATTGTTTATGGAAAATGGCCAGATCATTGAACAAGGTACTCATGAAGAATTGATACGCCTCCGAGGACGTTATTTTGATCTTGTAAAATCTCAACTATAAGGCTACCACTCTGAGGCTGCTGTAAAAGCTGTGATACTTATGTAGCCACATTTCGGTCTGTATTTTCTACCAACTCATATTTCTTGGCGTATAGGTCAAAACAGGTGTTTTAAGAGTTACTTATCCCAAAATAAAATGCACTGTACCGCTCGGTACAGTGCATTTTATTTTGGGATAAAAATTATTATCAGATTTTGATACGTTCGATATACGAACCATCGCGGGTGTCGATCTTCACCTTGTCGCCGATGTTTACGAACAGGGGCACGCGCACCTCAGCACCGGTTTCCACGGTAGCGGGTTTGAGGGTGTTGGTGGCGGTATCGCCCTTGATGCCGGGCTCGGTGTAGGTTACTTCGAGCACCACAGAGGTGGGCATTTCGCAGGTGAGGATAGTATCGGAAGCGGCGTGTACCATAGCTTCGCAGATGTCACCTTCTTTGAGGAACTGTACGCCTTCGATGCTTTCACCGGGGATTGAAACCTGTTCAAAGGTTTCGGTGTGCATGAAGTTGTAGTCGTCACCATCCTTATAAAGGAACTGGTAGGGGCGGCGTTCGATGCGCACTTCTTCTACCTTTACGCCCGAGTTCCAGGTCTTGTCGATGATACGACCGGTTTTAACGTTGCGGAGCTTTGTGCGGACGAAAGCGGGGCCTTTACCGGGCTTAACGTGCAGGAACTCCTTGATGAAGTAGTATGTACCGTCGATATCGAGACACATACCGTTCTTAAAATCAGCTGTAGTTGCCATAAATATTTTTGGGTGAATTTTTCGTTCTGAGGTGCAAAGGTAAGCATTTATTTTGAAAAATAAAAATACCACTCGTCATTCACGAAAATATCAAAGGAAAAACACCCCTATGTGATAGCTAAGGTGAAAGCCTGATATATGACTGACATGGTAATCAGGTAAAAATCAAACCAGCGCAACCTGACTTAAATCTTTTGCGAGTAAACGGATACCGTCCTGAATCTTTGCTGTAGTCTTGGGTGAAGGGCTACGGTAGCCGGTAGCATACTGTGAGAGCTGAGCAGCAGAAATTCCCGTAAGTTTTGCAAGCCCTTTGAAAGATAACAACCCACCATAATAAGCGAGGAAAGAAGCTACATCATAGACAAACGAGAACTCAGCCTCGACAAAAGGCATATTATCGGCTGCGTAGCTCAGCTTCATCTCCTCGTAAATCCGATTCCATTCCGCAATTGCTTCTTCTACAGTGTTACCCTCACCTACAAGCCCGTAGTTAATAGGAGCCTTGTCGTCAACAAAGATAGAAAATGTTCCATCTTTTTCGCGAACTATAAATGCTTTAACCTGTTTCATATTCTTTGAGTGTCTTAAAGATTTACGCCTGAAGCGCGTTTAATGTTTTTGAGCGTGCCGATTTTTACTTCTTCGGACTGATGATTGCTCGTTGCGAACTTTTGCCCGGTAATAGGGCTAAACCATTCAGGGTGGCCGCTAAGTTGCCGTCCCGTAGGATAGCAACCGGCATTCCTCAGCTTCTTATGTAGTTCGTTGTATTTCATCACTTAGATTGATTTCTATGCAAAGATAATGCTATTTTTTGGGATAGCAAAATAATATCACGAAAATTTAATCCACGTAGGAAAATGCCATTATTTCTGCGACCAACATACAAACCATTTCTCTAAACGATATAATCATCATAGTTAATTTTTCTCACATTCGATTTTATGTTAATTGCTGTGGGTCAAGTGGTGTGGCGATAGGTTTTTACTTACAATTTGGCAATTTGCAATAATTATTCGTGGCAAACGACGCAAAAGTTTGGTTATCAGAGTGATTTTTTGTACCTTTGCGCGAAATAATTAACTGATTCCACCGTGGTGTTCTGCTATCCCCGGGTAATTTAACGGACTTATATGAAAAAAACTATCATTGGAGCTTTTGCAGGTCTTGCACTTGCAGCTTGCCCTAATGTGATAGCTCAGCAAAGTTCTGCCAATCAGGTTATCCTGAGCTTTCACACTAACATTTATGACAACGCCGGCGAAGCTAATGCGTTCCATTTTGAGTTAGGCGCTACAGAAGACATCTATGTGGATGTCGACTGTGGCTATGGACTCACTGAAATGGAGGTAAAACAAGCCACTGTAGGTTCCAGCGGCATATCCGGCTCAGTATTCTCCGGCTCGGTTTCTGCCGCCGGCAATGTCACAGTTTACGGCGACCCCTCGAAAATCGACTATGTGATGCTCGAAGGCTTGTATATGAGCACCGTAGACCTTTCAAACCTCACCAACGTCGAAATCCTCAACATCTGCTATAACGACCTCGAATCGCTGGACCTGAGCCACATGCACAAGCTGATGGCTCTGTATGCCGATGGGCTTCCCTGTAATAAGACTCCGCTGATCATCGGCCCGGATAAGCCTGACCTTGCCATTCTTTCGATGTCGATGGTTGATAACGTAGATCCTAACTTCGACCTCCGTCAATATCCCAACCTTCAATCGTTTGTAGCATACAGCTCTCCCACGCTGCTCAATGCAGATCCCACCAACTGCCCCAAACTGCTGCAATATAGCATTGACGGTGCAGCCGTGTCGTCGGTTGACTTCTCCAACAACCCCGAGCTGCTGGTTATCAACGTAAGTAATACCCGTATTACATCGGTTGACCTGAGCGCTTGCCCCAACCTCACCGAATTTTACGGCACACACACCGGCGTGGCTAACGGAAAATATCAGTTCAGCTCAATTGACGTCAGCAAAAATCCCAACCTGCAGCGTCTGTTCCTCTCAGATAACAACCTCACATCGCTTGATCTGAGCAATAACGATGTCCTCACCGACCTCTATGTATCGGGCAACTATTTCACAGAAATGGACCTGAGCCTCCAGACTCGCCTGATCAACGTCAATGTGGCCAACAACTACCTGTGGTACAGCAAACTGCCCAAACCCGCCTACGCCGATTATATCTACTATCAGCGTAATATGCCCGTCAACCGCTCATACAAAGTGGGTGATGTAATTGACTTCTCGGACAAGGTGCTCCGCGACGGCACCACCACCACTTGCACGCTGGTAAGCCTCAAATCAAGCGACCCCCGCGTGCAGACCCCCGTCGATGCCGCCGCTTACACATACGCCGACGGCAAGCTCACACTTAATCAAGCTCTTGGCGATAGCGTTATGGCTGTGTTCTCCAACTCGCTCTTTAACGCATACAATCTGCAGACAGCCCCGTTCCTGATCAAGTCGGCCGAGGAGTTCGGCAAACCGTCAGCCAAGGCTTCGCTTCGCTTTGCCGCCACTGAATCGGCCCTCAACTTCGCTGTGGGTATCGAAGGCGCTACCGCTACTGCTCCCAAAGAATTCTTCGTTGACTTCGGCAACGGCACTCTCGTGCCTTTCAAGGCCACTGCCGCCGACCTCAGCGCCGGCAACAATGTATCCGGCACTCGCTCAGGCACAGTGACAATTTACACTGCCGAGGGCGACTTCCTCACCGCTGTGGGTGTCGACTCGCAGCGTCTGCTCAACGTTGACTTCCAGAACGCACGCCTCCTTAAGACCCTGAGCCTCACCAATTGTCAGCTCCCCTCTATCGTACTTCAGTATAACCGTTACCTCAGCGACCTGAACCTCAGCGGCAATAGCCTCACTACAATCTCGCTGCGCGGTGCTAACGAACTCTTTGCCAAGAATGGCCTGTATAACATCAACCTGGCCAACAACCAACTGACCTCTATTGACACTGAGAGCGTAGGATGCTGGCGCTCCCTCAACGTGGCCAACAATAAGCTCACCACCGTGCCCCAGACAGAAATCAACGATCTTGAAGAACTTGACATCTCGGGCAACCTGTTTGATGAATTTTCGTTCCGCGATTGCGAATCGCTTCGCGTGTTCAAGGCCGCCGGCAATAACCTCTCAGTGCTCGAAATCCCCGACTATGTGCCTTTTGCCGAAGTTGATCTCTCGATGAATAATTTCACCTTTGAGACTCTGCCCGCCACCGGCACCTTCCCCAAATACACATACGCTCCCCAAAAACAGGTGCAACTGCCCGAATCGGCTCCTACCGTGAGCTTGTACACCTACCTCCAGGCCGCCAACGGCACAGCTACTCAGTTCAACTGGTTCTATGCCTCAGACAATTCAGCCGTGCCAGCCGGTATGATTGATATGTCCAATGGTCGATTCACATTCACGGATGCTGATATGGCTGCCGTTTACTGCGCTATGACCAATGCCGCTTTCCCGGCCTTCACCGGTGAAAACGCCCTCCGCACCTCGGTAGTTAAGCCTTCCGGCGCTCCCGAATATGTTTGGGCAACCTTCAAAACCGCACAGACCGGCATTGGTGAAATCGTGCTTCTGACCAACAAACCCGGTACCGATGTTTATATTGACTGGGCCGGCGACGGTGTGCTCGAACCCTATATGCTCGACGGCCAGCGCAATATCTTCGAAGTGCCCGTGACTGCCGGTGCCGAGGTTAAATGCTACTCGCTCACTGCCGAACCGGCCCTGACCGGTGTAAGCTTCGGCGTGGGTAACCTCTCGCAGGCCGACTTCTCGCCCCTTACCAAGCTCACATTCTTCTCGCTGATGGGCTCTAAGATCGGTGACGCTAACATCAAGCTGCCCGAAGCGCCCTCGATGTCTGAATTACGCCTGCAGAACGCTGATCTCACCACAATCGCTCCCATCGCCACCAAGTATCCTCGCCTCACGATGCTTGATGTATCGTTCAACGACCTCAAGACCCTGGACGTAACATCTTTCAAGAGCCTTGCACTACTGTATGCCGCTTATTCTAACCTGGATGAAGTGACCCTTGACAACCCCCGCCTCTGGAACCTTGAGCTCTCGGGCAACAACCTTGACCACATCGACCTCAGCAAAGTGCCGGCACTTGATCAGATCTTCCTTCTGGATAATAAGTTCCGCACCCTTGACCTCAGCCAGGCTCCTCTGCTCGAAGTGGTGTACATCAACAACAACTATTTCGACTTCACCACTCTTCCCGCCGACAATGGTTACAAGGTGTATGAATATGCTAACCAGGCCGAATTCCAGGTTGAACCCAAAGACGGTATCGTAGACCTCTCATCTCAGCTCAAAATCGGCGACTACACCACCACCTACACATGGTATGACGGCAATCCCGGCCTCGATACCGAGGGTAACTTCAATGGTACTCCCCTCGCCGAAGATTACTTCACCATCAAAGACGGTGTGACCACCTTCCTCAAAGATGCCTACGGCGTAGTATGCGTGATGCAGAATGAAGCATTCCCCAAACTCGCGCTCATGACCCCGATGCTTGATGTCACCGCCGCCGGCGTAGCCGATGTAACCATTGACGCCACCGGTGCAGCCCGCGTTGACGGCAACAACATCGTGGTGCGTGCAGCTCAGGGAACACCCGTCACCCTCACCGACCTCGGTGGCCACGTGCTGGGCACCGCTGACGGCAACACCACCTTCGGCCCCCTCGCCACCGGTGTTTACATTGCCCGCGTAGGTGCCGACACCTTCAAGCTCCTCGTAAAATAATCCCACCCTACTATACTCCGCAGCCTGAGCCAATCCGCTCAGGCTGTTTTTTTTTACGCCTGAATCTTCCCGAATCACGCACAGCAATGAATCTGGTCGCTCCTATGCAGAAGTTGCGACAGATATAGTATTCCTTAACTTACCTGTGCCGGATATTTGCACACTGCGTGTCGTAACTTTGCATTGTCAATAAGACGTAACCTCTAATCTCCTCAAGACAATGGCAAATATCAACACCACCGACAACCTTTTTGCAAGCGCAACGATGATGGGGCGCCAGGTATTTCAATTCGCCGGCAGCGGCATCAGCTCTCTGAACGACATCATCACCCGGCTGCGTTCCACTCCCGGCATCGCAGGCTTGATTACACTGACTGTGCGCAATGCCTCGCAGGGATGGTCGCAAAGCCGCCAATACTATCTGCCTGCTGTATAATTCCAAAGAAACAAAATTGAGAAACTGAGAATAACATATTTGAGACAGCCCCCGGCCCGACGTGAGTCGCTTGCCGGGGGCTTAACTTTTTGAGTCGTTTAGAAAATGACAACGTGCCGAATCAGAATTGATCCGGCACGTCGATTTATATGGTAACTCTTGGATTATTTCTTGGTCTTTTCCTCAACCCAACGGCGGGCGTTGACGAATGCCTGAAGCCATGGGGTGGCGTCGTTGTTGCGACGGGTGCGGGGATAATATCCGCACTGCCAGGGGAAGATGGCGCGTTCCAGGTGGGGCATCATGGCCAAGTGGCGACCGTCGGCCGAGCAGATCCCGGCCACAGCACCGGTGGAACCATTGGGGTTGCCCGGATATTGCTTATAGGCATAGCGCGCCACGATGTTATAGTCGCTAAGGGCACCGGGCAGATTGAATTTGCCCTCGCCGTGAGCCACCCAGATACCGAGTTTCATACCGGCCAGGTTGCCCAGCATAACACTCTGGTTGGCGGGAATCGTGAGACCCAGGAAGTTGCTCTCAAACTTATGCGACACGTTGTGTTCCATCTTCACGGGCTTGGCACCGGGTTTGTTCGAGCCTATCAAACCTAAGGCGATCATAAGCTGACAGCCGTTGCAGATACCCAATGAGAGGGTGTCTTCGCGGGCATAGAATGCTTCGAGAGTTTTGCGGGCGCGGTCGTTCCATTTAAAGCCACTGGCCCATCCTTTGGCCGAACCGAGCACGTCGCTGTTTGAGAAACCGCCGCAGAATACTATCATATTCACGTCTTCGAGGGTCTCGCGACCGGTCATGAGGTCGGTCATGTGCACATCCTTCACGTCGAAACCGGCGAGGTGCAGCGAGTAAGCCATTTCGCGATCGCCGTTAACACCCTTTTCGCGGATGATGGCTGCGCGAACGCCGGTGCGACCGGAACGGCCTTCGGTCACGCCGAGCGAGTCGAATGTGCCCTTGAACGATGCGGGGATAGCCCAACGCAGGGGCTGATGCTTATAGTTTTCAAAGCGTTCGGTTGCACATTTCTCACCGCTCTGAATGCAATCGAGCATATATGATGGATGATACCAACGATCGCGCAGCGAATCAACCGATAGGAGCAGTTCACGCTCGTTGTGCGTAATGAGCATCACGCGGTCGGTATCGGGTGTGCCGATGGGGAAATATTTCACCCCGGCGCCATCAAGAGCAGCCTCGACAGACGCCTTGGCGGAATCAGCAACCTGAATCACCACAGCGGGATTTTCAGCAAAGAGGATTTTGGTAAGATCGGTTTCGCCGTAGGCGCGGAAGCCGTCGGTATAGAATTTCAAACCGCCCTTGGTGTTGGCGAAAATCATTTCGAGCAGAGTGGTTACCAGGCCGCCGGCGCTCACATCGTGCATAGCCAGCAGTTTGCGACCTTTCACGAGACCCTGCACAGTATTGAAGGCAGTGGCAAATTTCCCTGCATCCTTAACGGTGGGAACATCCGAACCGATGCTGTTGAGCACCTGAGACAGGGCCGAACCACCCAGACGCAGATTATCAGAGCTGAAATCTATATAATATAATGTGGAATTTGCAGTATTGACCAAAACGGGCGACACAACGCGACGCACGTGGCTAACCTCGCCGGCAGCCGAGATGATCACGGTGCCGGGCGACAGCACTTTACCATCGGCATATTTCTGGGTCATAGAGAGCGAGTCCTTGCCCGTGGGGATATTGATACCTAAGCCGAGAGCAAAATCAGAGCAGGCTTTCACGGCGCGGTAAAGGGCTGCATCCTCGCCTTCGTTGCGGCAGGGCCACATCCAGTTGGCGCTGAGCGACACGCTGCGCAGGCCGTCCTTGAGCGGAGCACCCACGATGTTTGTGAGCGATTCTGCCACTGCAAGCACCGAGCCGGCAGCACTATCAGCCAAAGCTGCCTGAGGAGCGTGACCAATCGAGGTGGCGATACCGCTACGGCCATGATAGTCCAGAGCTACCACGCCACAGTCGCTCAGGGGAAGCTGTAACTCACCCTGACACTGCTGACGCGCAATGCGGCCTGTCACAGAACGGTCAACCTTATTTGTGAGCCAATCTTTACAAGCCACGGCTTCAAGCGAGAGTACATCCTGGAGGTATTCGCCAAGACGCTGTTCGTCGATTTCGGGTTCTTTATATGAGCGGATTACAGTTTTGTCGGTCATCACCGTCTTGGGCGAGTTGCCAAACATATCGGCCATATCAAGGTCGATGGGTTTGACGCCGTCGGGACGGGCGAATACAAAGCGATGGTCGTCGGTGGTTTCACCTACGATATACATCGGAGCACGTTCGCGCTGAGCAATGCGTTCCACAAACGGGATGTCGTCGGCCTTGATCACAAAACCCATGCGTTCCTGGCTTTCGTTGCCTATGATTTCCTTATCGGAAAGGGTGGGATCGCCCACGGGGAGCTTGTCAATATCGATACGGCCGCCGGTGCTTTCCACGAGTTCCGACAGCGCGTTCAGATGACCGCCTGCACCGTGGTCGTGAATTGAAACGATGGGGTTGTTTTTCGATTCGGCCAGTGCGCGTATCACATTAGATACACGTTTCTGCATTTCGGGGTTGGCACGCTGCACGGCGTTAAGTTCAATGGAATTGTCATAGCTGCCGGTGTTCACACTGGACACGGCGCCGCCACCCATACCGATGCGGTAATTGTCGCCGCCGGCCACCACTACTTTCTGTCCGGGTTTGGGATCGCCCTTGAGCGCATCCTTGGCATCGGCATATCCGACACCGCCGGCCAGCATTATCACCTTGTCGTAGGCATAACGCAGGCCGTGTTCCTGATGCTCGAAGGTGAGCACCGAGCCGCAGATCAGAGGCTGTCCGAATTTATTGCCGAAGTCCGAGGCACCGTTTGATGCCTTGATGAGGATTTCGGCCGGAGTCTGATAGAGCCATACGCGCGGATTCATCGCCAGCTCGAATTTCTTCTCGGGTGACAGACGGGGATATGAGGTCATATACACGGCTGTGCCGGCCAGAGGGAGCGATGCACGGCCGCCACCCAGACGGTCGCGGATTTCGCCGCCGGTGCCGGTAGCCGCACCGTTAAAGGGTTCGACGGTGGTGGGGAAGTTGTGGGTCTCGGCTTTGAGCGAGATAACGGTCTTTACCGGGCGTTCCTCGAAATAATCGGGACGATCGGGATTCACCGGATAGAACTGGCTGATGCGAGGACCCTTAACAAAGGCTACATTGTCGCGATAGGCCGACACCAGGCCATTGGGATTTTCTTTGGATGTCTTCTTGATAAGGCCGAACAGCGATGAAGGCATTTCCTCGCCATCTATCACAAATGTGCCGTTAAAGATCTTATGACGGCAGTGTTCGGAATTCACCTGGGAGAAGCCGAAAACCTCGCTGTCGGTAAGGGGACGACCCAGACGCTCCGAAAGCTTGCGCAGGTAGTCTTCCTCGTCGGCTGAAAGAGCCAGGCCCTCGGCGGCGTTATAGGCCGAAATATCGTCGATATACACGATTTTTTCAGGTTCGGCCTGCGCCTCGAACACCGCACCGTCAAGGTCGGTATAAACGCGCTGGAGCATAGGGTCGTAGACGGGCTGAGCGTCGGGAGCCACGGCTGCAAACTCCTCAATGCGCAGAATGCCGCCAAGACCCATATTCTGAGAGATCTCAACGGCATTCGTGCTCCAAGGGGTAATCATTTCGCGACGCGGGCCCACGTAGGTGCCGCGAAGCTTTTTCGAGGCCATGGCGGTAGCACCGTCCAGCAGCCAGTTCAGCTTTTCTATTTCAGGCTGTTGGAGGCGATGGTCGGTCTGCACCATATACACCGTCTCGCGGCCTTTCTTGAAGAATGTTATCATCAGAAAATTAATGAGTGGTTTTTACGCTGCAAAGATACGCATAAAAAGCGAGAAAAACCTCCCTGGCGCGAAAAAATCAGCATAAAATGGTCTGTTCGGGCATTGGCGGAGCGGCCACGAGGCACACGAGCATACGTGCCACGGCCGATGCATTGCCACCTGAAAGCGTCACAGCTCCCGGCTTAGGGTGATTGATACTAAAGATCCGCGGACCGCCCCCGATTGGAATCTCTGGACTTCCGGGTGCGTAAACCACCACGGCAGCGGCATCGCCCTCGGCGGCCAGCATCTCAAGCATTTGCCTGGGTTCACAGGGATAAAATCGGCCGCCGGTACTCTGGGCTATGCGTTGCCCGTCGGAAAAAACGGCGGTGGTGAAGGCCACGCGGCATCCGGCCTGCACAAGTGCCGACACTGCGGCCACACCAACCTCGTCCCCTACCCCGATCATAGCCACGCGCATCGCGGGAAATTGTACGGTTGCCATTTTGCGGCGCGAGGGTGTGAGCGGACGTGAATTTTTTCCGGCGCGGTAATCCTCCATGCGCCTTTCCAGATAGTTGTCAGCCATTTCTGCGTTGATGAAAGCGACGCACCGCCAGGGCAACGTCAACGGTTCCTGATGAATATTTTTCTTTAATGTCGTCGGGTACGGGAGTATCCTCGTGCATTGCAGTGGTGATATCGGTGTAAACCTGTCGGGAGAGGAATCGGCCGAAGTCGTTTATCAGATCCTCGTCGATCAGACGGGCGATATGGTGAAGCACTGTCTCGGCCTTGAGCTCGCGCACCTGGGCAATCTCGCCGGGTGCGAGGCCGGCGTTATGCAGCAACAGGGTGGCCTTATAAGTAGATCCCTCGGGCATCGAAGCACTCAAGCCGTCAAACTTTCTAATTGCCCCGATGAATTTGCGACCATATTTGGCGGCTTTGCGCTCGCCCACACCGCTCACATCTTTAAATTCCTCGTATGTCAAGGGATGTTTCTGAGCCATATCGAGCAACGTCGCGTCGCTAAACACCACGAATGCGGGGATGCCACTCTGAGCGGCAATATCCTTGCGCACGCTTTTGAGCTGCTCGAACAGCTGCTGCACGGGGTCGACAGGCACAGCGTGTTGCTTTGATTTTGTCTTGCCCCCAGTGGCCACGGATGTGTCGGGTTCGGCAAGCATTACGGTCTGTTCGCCACGGAGCACACGCCATCCCATAGGGGTAACGCGCAGGTGGTTGCTATGGTCGTATGCCACATCGAACAATCCGAGCTGAATCATCTGCACGATGTAGTTGTTCCAATTGACGGCCGACACATCGCGGCCGGCACCATAGGTGCGTATCTTGTCAAAACCTTCGCGATGGATTTCGGCGCGGGCCGATCCCCGCAATATATCTGTGAGTGTGAAGATGCCCACACGCTGATTGGTGCGCACCACCGCACTGGCAGCCTTCTGCGCCAGCACGGTGCCATCGAAGCGCACCGGCGGGTGAAGGCATACATCGCAGTTGCCACAGTCCTTGGGCGCTTCCTCCCCGAAATAGTTGAGCAGCACACGCCGACGGCACACGTTGCCCTCTGCATAGCGACGTATTTGTTCGAGTTTTTCGGTATCTACCTGGGGCTGACCTGATTCCTCGATGAATTTTTCGCGACGGATAACATCCTGATACGAATAAAACAGAATAGTTTCGGCGGGTAATCCGTCGCGGCCGGCACGACCGATCTCCTGATAATAGCTTTCAATGTTGCCCGGCAGATTGTTATGCACCACCCAGCGTATGTTGCTCTTGTCTATACCCATCCCGAAAGCTACGGTGGCACAAATCACCTGGACATCGCCATTGGTAAACGCCCGCTGCGAAGCGTTACGTGCGCGTACATCAAGCCCGGCGTGGTATACAGCCGACAGGATTCCAAGGTCGCTCAACGCCTTGTGCATCTCCTCGGCTCCGGATCGCGACAAGGTGTACACAATACCGGAATCGTTGGGGTACTTACGTACAAGCTCGCGGATAGCCTCCACACGGTCGCGCTTGCGCGCGCCCTGTACCACGCGGAGCGAAAGGTTGGGACGAGCAAACGAACCCGTCCACCTCAACGGCTCCCGGAGTCCAAGCTGAGTGGCAATATCGTCGCGGGTGAGGCGGTCGGCAGTGGCTGTCAGAGCCATCATCGGCGTGGATGGAAATCGCTGTTTGATGATGCTGAGTTTAGTGTAGGTAGGACGGAAATCGTGTCCCCACTGCGATATACAGTGTGCTTCATCAATGGCAAAAAGCGATACATCCATTCGCCCGAGCCAAAGATCCATATCGCTCAGCAGGCGCTCCGGCGAGATGTATAGCAACTTAATCTTTCCGGCAAATGCGGCTTCAACAATGGCTCGATTTTCGTCCTCGGGGCGGTTGGAATGGATTGCGGCCGCCGGTATGCCGTTAGCCACCAACGCCGCTGTCTGATCCTCCATAAGGGCAATGAGGGGTGATACCACCACGGCACATCCGGCACTCATAAGCGCAGGAATCTGATAACATATCGACTTGCCGCCACCGGTGGGCATAAGCACCAGGGCATCGCGCCCCGAGGCCACAGCCTCAATCACCTCGGCCTGCCCGGGCCTGAACCGATCATACCCATAAAACCTTTTGAGCAACCCCGCGGCTTGCTCCCGTATTTGTCCCGTTGTCATCATTTGCTAAAATTTCACATCAAAGTTACGTAAATTTTCCGGTACAGCAAAATCACATCGTTTCGTATCCGGAAATTGAAGACAGAAGCAAGAAATAAGTTGGTGGTTCAGATTTTTTTACGTACCTTTGTAACATAAACCATAAATTGTCGTTTCTTACACACCACGCTAATGAAAAAATCTCTACTTTTTGCAACTCTCGGGTTGCTTGGTTTGGCGTTTAATGCCGGAGCGCAGACTCCCGTCAACACGCCATACCTTGAAGATTTCCAGGCCGAATCGTTGCCCGACGGTTGGAATGTAACCGATAATAATCACGACGGCACTACTTGGAAAATCTGGTTTGGCAAAGCCGAAATCAGCGATTTCTTCAAGACACTCACTCTGGATGACATACTCACCAGCCCTCCCGTGATGCTCAACCGCCTGCAGACCTACGTCCTAAAATATAAAGCAAGCCGCGCCGTAGGGCAAAATGACCAAGCGCCCAAACTTGAGGTGCGTATGGGACTGTCATCCGACTTTAATCAGATGCCCACTGTGATTATGCCTGAAACGGAAGTAACCGACTACCTTTCCGACGGCACCTATCACGTAATACGTCCTATGGGCACCGCACCCCATTATTTCGCATTCCGCGCCACGGGCGAAAACACAGCTGGCATCTCTTTCGACGACTTTGAGATCGTCGAAGCTTCAATGCCCGAAAAACCTCAGAATGTCACTGTCACAATGCCGGAGCAGTATGGTGATACCCACGTAACAATTGCTTTTGACGCTCCTACATTATCTGTCGGCGGTACGCGCCTTATGGGCCTCAAAAAAATCTCTGTATTCCGCTCAGGGGTGCTTGTCAAGGATTATGAAAATCCCAAACCGGGCGAACACATCGTGCTTGAAGACAACTGTCCCTACGGCTCCGGCAACTATCAGTGGAAAATCACCGCTTACGACCTTCAGGATCGTGAAGGGTTCACCGCTGAAACCCCGGCCGTGTTTATCGGCATCAACACTCCGGCAGCTCCTCAGAATGTCAATGTTGTAGAAAAAGGCAATACCGGCGAAGTAACCGTATCGTGGGATCTCGTAACCGAGGACGTCCGCGGCGTGCCCATGCCCGCTGAATTCATTGACTATCAGCTGTATGCCAATGGCACCTGGCTTATGGAAACAGGCGCTACATCGCCCTACACCTTCCAGGCCGTCGAACCCGGTAAGCAGGACTATCTGGTGGTGCTCGTATCGGCAAAAAGCGCTTACGCATCCGGCGTCACCGCCTCGCCCGTGATGATTGTTGGCAAGCCTTGCACCGGCTTCAGCGAATCTTTCAATGGTGGCTTGTCGGATTACAACTTCCGCTTTGAAGTTGACCCCGACAAACCGGCCGACATTTACATCGTCGACAATTCACTCCTTATGATGATGACCGGCCTGATGACCGGCGATGCCGACGACACCAATGGCTGCATGGTAATCTCAAGCGTCTACACGGGCTATAACGCTTCGTTCGGTTTCGGCAAATACGACCTCTCGGGCATAGCCAATCCAACACTCAAATTCTATCTCTACTTCCCCGATATGGAAGATGGCGCTGCCGTAGCCAACGTGCTCACAGTGTATGCCGACCAAGGCGACGGATACAAGGAAGCTTTCACATATAATATGAAGGATCACCCCGGACTATCCGGATGGCAACCCGTGACGTTCGACCTCTCCAAATTCAAGGACAAACACACAGCTTTCAAAATCAACGCCACTGTAATCAATTGTCCCTACAATCTGATTGACGGCCTAACCGTATTCAACCAGCTTGACAACAACCTGATAGCCCGCACACCGTACACCGACGAAAAAGTTGCCATCGGCCAGCCCCTCGAAGTACAGGCAAGTGTTGAAAATATCGGTACCAAAGAAGCCAAAGGCGCAAGCATCGCCCTGCTCGTGGATGGTAAAGAAGTGGCTTCTCAAGCCCTTGACCCAATTCTCCCCGGTAAACGCATTATGGCGACCTTCCGCCATACCCTCTCACGCGTATGCGGTCGCAAGGTACAAATCTCCACCCGCGTAGATTTCCCCGACGATCAGGATCTCAGCGACAACACCTCGGAACCCACCGAAGTAGCCTACCTGCTTCCTAACCTCCCGACCGTCACTGACCTCACCGCCGTGGCCGATGAAAACCACGACGTAACCCTAACATGGAGCTCTCCAGCATTGGTTGTCACACCCGAACGCATTACAGAATCGTTTGAAGACGGGACACCCAACGCCGTAAATACCTATGGCGATTGGACATTCGTTGACCTCGACGACCTGCCCACCCTCATCATTACTCCCGAAGACCGTTTCCCCTTCCAGGGCGATCCCGTGGCCGGTGCCATAGCCGATGCCGTAGGCCACTATCAGCCTTACTTCCCCTACTCCGGCGACCGATTCCTGGCTATGTGCGCCTCGGAAGACGGCCCCACCGACGACTGGGCCATCTCACCCCTCCTCACCGGCGAAGCACAGACCATCACCTTCTGGGCACACGACTATGACACATATAGTATTATACGCGAGCCCATCAGCATAATGATCTCCTCAACCGGAAAAGAAATCGACAACTTCACCCAACTCGCCGATCCCATCGTACTCAACGGCACATGGTCGCAATACACCGTCGAACTCCCCGAAGGCACAAAATACTTCGCATTCCACTACAAAGTATCCTCCGGCCTGATGGTAATGATCGATGACGTATCCTTCATCCCCGCTGACAGCGGCGATCCACTCGAAATCAACGGATACAACATCTACCGCGACGGTCAGCTCATCACCACCGAAGCCATCCAAGACCTCAGCGGCAAAGACCTCGACGTTGCACCCGGCCAACACACCTACCACGTCACCACCAACTTTAACCGTGGCGAATCACCGGCTTCCAACCCCGCCGACGTGCGCGTAGCCACCGGCATTACCGACACAACCACCGGTAACATTCAGATCTCCGGCACCAACGGCGCAATCGTAATCACCGCATCCCAGGCCACCGACATCACCGTAACCGACCTCAGCGGCATCAACGTAGCCACCCGCACCGTGCGCGGCACCGCCACCATCGCACTCCCCGCAGGAATCTACATCGTATCCGCCGGCGACACCACCGCAAAGGTAGCCGTACTCTGATCCACACCACACCCAATACCAACGCCCGGGCCCGCGCCCGGGCGTTTTTTCGTCCCCTAAAGGCCCCTCTCCACCCCCAAAAACCGATTTCTAAAGAAAAATTTGAAAAAAAATCCCAAAACATTTGGTCAATCCAAAAAAAGTCCCTACCTTTGCAGTGCAAAACCAAAACGGTGCCATAGCTCAGTTGGTAGAGCAAAGGACTGAAAATCCTTGTGTCCCCGGTTCGATTCCTGGTGGCACCACCTTGACAAAAGTTAAATCGCTAATTCACACTGAATTGGCGATTTTTCTTTTAGTCACTATCGGGCGTAGTCACTATAATAGTCACTATCTTAACCCCTCTAAATCACAATAAATAGGCTTGATTAAATGCTCTTAAAAAGTTCCGTTTAATCTTCACAGCAATTAAACGCTCCTTAAATCCACCATACAAAAATAGTGACTATCCGCGTGGCGCGCAGGTATAGTCACTATATTTCTACATTGAGAGGCGTGTGCCGGATTGTTTTGTGTCGAGGTCGTCGTAGCGGGAGTGGTTGCCGACTTCCCATTCGCGATTTTCTCCGCGCTCGGTGTTGACATTGAAGCATGAGAGGACTTTGGCGAAATTGAGCGCTAAGACGTTGGCGGTCTGCTGGGTGAAGTCTTGAGGATGCGATAGAACACGTACTCCTGTCTGGTCTTTGGTCGTCTGACGTATGCGCTGTATGATTGCTCTTGCGTCTTCTCTTGTCAGGTAATGGACGGCTAGATTCAGCAGGTAGTCTTGTCTGTCATCCGGAGACAGTCTGCGGTAATCGCTTTCATCCTGACTGTCCATTGGTATCATTGGAATTGGCATGCCATCATTCATTGTAATTCTTAGGGCATATCTTCCATCCCTATTCTTGACGGCAGTGGCAGATTGTATTCTGCTCTTGAAGTTATGGATTGGATGTCGAGTGAGGTATGCCGTAAGGATCTCTTCCGTGAACATTGTAGCGGCTATCGTCAGGGCAACATCTTCCTTATCATTCGGTTTCACGCCATTGAACCACGCTGCCTGACGCAAAGTAATCGGCTTCTGATATGTACTGCCGGTCTTCATTTTGATACGCACATAGTCTTTACGCCCATCGTTGCCGATCTCAACATTGAACATATCCCGGTAAACATCAAGCGGAGAAGGCTTGCGTTCCTGTTTAGGTGCGAAGTCTATCAGCTCAGACAGTTTCATCACCTTACTGCCGTCAAAGGCTATCTTTCCGGCATGGTCTACTATACCATATCCACGAACCTGAC
>CAZHDH010000054.1:0-16978 GCA_964531245.1 uncultured Bacteroides sp.
GTTTAAAATATATCTCATAATATAAACTAATTTTTGAGAGTTACTTATCCCCATAAAAAATCCTCCTACGGGATTTGCGCAGGAGGATTTGAATTAGTTCAGGGCGATATTGATCACTTGGTCAACCGTATCCACATAATGGAAATTAACGCCGTTGAGGTATGAGCTTTCAATTTCCTCAATGTCGGGCTTGTTTTCGGCCGACAGTACAATATCTGTCACCCCGGCGCGTTTGGCGGCCAGGATTTTTTCCTTGATTCCACCCACGGGCAGCACTCGGCCGCGTAGGGTGATTTCGCCGGTCATTGCCAGACGCTGTCTTACGGGCTTACGGGCGTAGGCCGAGGCGATGGCGGTGGCTATGGTGATACCGGCCGATGGGCCGTCTTTGGGAATCGCACCTTCGGGGAAGTGGATGTGCAGGTCATATTTGGCAAATTGTTCCTTGTCGATGCCCAGCGAGTCGGCGTGACTTTTCACCCATTGGTGAGCTATGGCGGCCGATTCTTTCATCACATCGCCCAGGTTGCCGGTGAGCGTGCGCGACTCGCCTTTTCCGGGAGTGAGGGCGGCCTCGGCTAACAGGATTTCGCCTCCGACGCTGGTCCACGCCAGTCCCGTGACCACGCCCGGAATCGGGTCGGTTTCAATTTTGTCGTGGTTGTGTTTGGGCAATCCCAGCAGGGCTTTGAGATTTTCCGGGGCAATGCGTCCCGGGAATCGTGAGCCGCGAAGCTTGGCAAGTATCTTTTTGCGAGTGAGTGAGGCAAGTTGCTTTTCGAGTTGACGCACACCACTCTCGGCTGTGTAAAGGCTAATGAGGCTTTCAAGACCGCCGGGAGCGAAATGTATGCGCTCCGATTTCTTTTCAAGGCCGTTTTCCATACTTACCTTGGGGATTAGGTGGCGGTTGGCTATTTCGATTTTTTCTTCGGGCAGATAGCCGCTGAGGTCAATCACCTCCATACGGTCGAGCAGCGGTGCAGGGATGGTCGACAGGGTGTTGGCCGTGGCAATAAAAAGCACGTCCGACAGGTCGTAATCCACATCCAGATAATTATCGTGGAAGGTGGAATTTTGCTCGGGGTCAAGCACTTCCAGCAGGGCGGCCGCGGGGTCGCCACGATGATCGCCTGAAAGCTTGTCTACCTCATCGAGCAAAATCACGGGATTGGTACATTCGGCTTCCTTCATCGCCTTGATTATACGGCCCGGCATCGCGCCCACGTATGTGCGGCGGTGGCCGCGAATCTCACTTTCATCGTGCACGCCTCCCAGAGCCACGCGCACATACTTGCGCCCGAGGGCGTTTGCAACTGAGCGTCCAAGCGAGGTTTTGCCCACACCGGGAGGTCCTACCAGGCATATTATCGGTGATTTAGCTTTCGGGTTGTTAATCATCACGGCTATTTGTTCCAGAATGCGTTGTTTCACCTTTTCCAGACCGAAATGATCAGAGTCGAGCACCTTGCGGGCCTTGTCGACAGTGGGAGCCGAAACACCGGCCGCAGGATGCCAGGGGAGTTGTGTAAGGGTAGACAGATATGAATATTGCACCTGGTAATCGGGTGTCGTGATATTGAGCCTACGCAGCTTCGTGAGTTCGTGATCAAAAACGCGACGTACCTTTTCGGGCATCTGAGCTTTGTCGGCCAGTTCGGCAAGTTCCATGAAATCGCTGTCGGGGTCATCCTCGCCGTATAATTCTTCGCGCAGCGAATCGAGCTGCGATTGCAGGAAAGCGTTCTTCTGGTTTTCCGACAAACGCACACGCGCGCGCTCATATACATTTTGCAGCAGCGACATCTCCTCTTTGGTCTTCAATATCTGGCGCAGCAGGAGCATGGCGCGGTCGTCCAGTCTCCCCTCGGCCAGCATATCTTGCTTAACACGCACATCGGCCGGAATAATCGTGGCAAGATAATTGAGTTTGTCGGCCAGGTTATTGAGCTGATTGAGTTGTTCGTCGCGACGGGCGCGGGTGTCGTTGTTCTTATCCAGCTCGTTGCCCACAGATATAATCTCATCAATCACGGTTTTGAATGCTTCATAGTCGGCAAAGGGTTCGTCGGCCAGAAGCTCTACTTTCACGCTGGGCACATCAGGCATTATCATCCCTTTTCCTTTGCCGGTAATGCGGAAACGGTCGCGACCGCGCACTATGGCTGTGTAATGATCATCGCCAAGATTTATCACCTTAAACACATCGGCCACCACGCCATATTCGCATAGCTGCACCAGCGACGGCTCTTCGATGTCGGGATTTTTTTGAGATACGATGCCTACCGGAATGCATAATTCCTCGGCTTTCCGTACCAGATTCAGAGCCGATTCGCGAGTAATGCTTACGGGAATAGTAACACCCGGAAACAATACCAGATTACGGGTGGGAAGCACCGGTAAATCGTCCGGCGCTACGGGTATATTATGTTTTTCAGTATTTATTTCAATATGGCCCAGGGCTGTCACCTGCGGCTCTTTGTCATTAGTATTCATACTTAATAAACAAACGAGATGTGTTTTAGACCACAAAGGTACAAAATATTTTGAATATGCAGAATTGCCGGTGCTGGCAGATCAAAAATGGAGCTTTGATGTAGGTACAAAAAAAATTACCCGTCATCACGACGAATAATCTTCTTACCTTAAATCTAATACCATGAAAAACTGATGCAAAGTTATGCAAAATATGTTTTACAGCATAATTTCTGAGCATAAAAATGAATTGTGTTAACACGAATTAACTCTTTAGCTATACTTACACCAATATGTTAACAGTTATAAACATATATAAACCTCACTATTCTGTTTCTTCCAACCGGAATCAAAATCTGCGAATGCCCGGGTAGTTTGGAATTTGGAAAAAATATCTTAATTTTGCATTTTAATCCCAGGAGCTTATCGCCGTGGGGACCATACACATTCATTACACATTATTATATATAGGCACCTCGAATGAAGATCATAGCCGATTCAAGCAGTACACGAACCGAATGGACCATCGTTGATGGTGCACAAGTGGTGGAGCACGCCTTCACTACCGGTCTCAACCCTTATTTCCAGACACGTCGCGAGTTGAGCCATAGTATTAGGCTTGAACTACCGGAAGCATTCTTCCGCCGGCGGTGGGATCATGTGTATTTCTATGGGGCAGGATGTGCCACAAAAGAAAAACGCAAGATTATGGAATCGTCGCTGGTGGCTCAGTTCCGCACCCCCGTGACGGTGGAAAGCGACTTGCTCGGAGCTGCGCGCGGCCTTCTGGTGGATAAGCCCGGCCTCGCATGCATCTTAGGTACCGGCTCCAATTCGTGCCTGTATAATGGTAGTGAGATTGTGAAAAATGTCCCCCCGCTGGGCTATATCCTTGGTGATGAAGGCTCGAGCGCATATCTCGGGAAACGATTCATTGCAGATGTGCTCAAGGGATTGGCGCCTGAAGACCTCACCCATAAGTTCTTCGAGCAATATAATGTGAACCAGAATATGCTCATGGACGAGGTATATTCTGAATCGTTGCCATCGCGTGCCCTGGCCCGATATGCCGATTTCCTTGCCGACAATATAGATAATGAATATGCCTATATGCGTGTGTATAAGGCTTTCAAGAGCTTCGTTGAGCGCAATCTCGTAGGCTACGATTATCATTCCATGCCCGTGAGCTTTGTAGGTTCTACGGCTATGAAATTCAAATCAATCCTTGAAACTGTTGCAAACGACTTCGGGGTGACAATTGATAAAATCATACCGGCGTCGATGCCCGGTCTTGTGGAATATCACGCAAAACATTGATTATGATAGAGACTATCACCGGCACTATTGCTTCAATAAATCCGGCGGCGGTTGTGGTTGAAACAGCGGCCGGAATAGGGTTTGAACTTAATATCACTCTGCCTACTTTCTCAGCCCTTGAGAATCGCACAGATGTGCGCCTGCTGGTGCACGAAAACATTCGCGAGGATGCTTGGGTGCTGTATGGCTTCCTTACCGCCGAGGAGCGCGATATGTTCCGCCTTCTAATAGGTGTGTCAGGCGTGGGTGCTTCATCTGCCAGGCTGATTCTGTCTGCAATTTCAGCCCCGGAGTTAGGCGCCGTTATAGCCTCCGGGGATGTCAAACAGCTCAAAAGTGTGAAAGGAATAGGCACAAAGACTGCAGAACGCATAATTGTTGACCTCAAAGATAAAATAAAAGCCGTACCTTCTACGTTATTAGAGCAGCCCCGTGGAGCAAAAACTCTGGCATTTGACGAAGCTCTGGAAGCCCTCGTGATTCTCGGTTTCCCTCGGCCGGCCTCTCAAAAGGTGCTCGACAAGCTGTTTGAGCAATCGGCCGATCTCACCGTGGAGCAAGCCATTAAGCGAGCTATGTCTATGCTTTGATGCCCATATTACCCACGGTGCATCACTATTGATGAATAAACCGGTCAGTCACATACACCGTAATATATCTACATCACAAAAAGTCTGGCGCGCTATCATTGTTATGATGATGGTGGCTATGTTTGTGTTGCCTTCTGTCATCTCTGGTCAGTATTATAACCCTGAGATCACTAATCCTGCTCCCGCCGGATTCCCGATCGGTTCGGGTATCCCGGCAGATTCCACCGGTCTGCCGTTGCCATTGCCGGCCCCCACTGTGCCCGCAAGCTATGAGGATCTGATGGCCGCTGAGCTTGGCTACGACCTTAGCACTCCTTCAAACATCCTCACCCAGGCTGAATACGACCCCGCCACAGGTTGCTATATCGTGCATACACGGTTGGGTGATCTGGACATCGCACCGCCCTTTATGCTCACAGCCGAGCAGTATAATAACTGGCAGTTGCGGCGCTCTATGCAGCAATATTTCCGCGACCGCAATCTCGGTCTTGTAAACGACAACGAAAAGCAGCCGTTCAATATTTTTGATATGAATTTTGCTCTGGGGCCGCTCGAAAAAATCTTCGGCCCCGGCGGTGTCTCGCTCAAAACCCAAGGCTCCGTTCAGCTCAATATGGGTATAAAGAGCAATTTTACCGACAATCCTTCGCTGGCGCTCAGTGCCCGCCGAAAGACATATTTCGACTTCGACCAGAAAATCCAGGCTACCATCAATGCAGGGGTAGGCGACCGTATGAAGTTCAATATGACATACAATACCGACGCTACCTTTGATTTCGACTCCAAAAACCTCAAATTGGCTTACGAAGGCAAGGAGGATGATATTGTCAAGAATATCGAGGCCGGTAATGTGAGTATGACCACCGGCTCAAGCCTTATCCGTGGCTCTACGGCTCTTTTCGGTGTCAAGGCTAAATTGCAGTTCGGCAAACTCACGGTTACCGGCCTGGTGTCGCAGCAAAATTCTGAATCTAAGACTGTTAATACCAAAGGCGGTGTGCAGACCACCGATTTCTCGATCAATGCCGACGAGTACGACCAGAACCGCCATTATTTCCTTGCCCAATATTTCCGTGACCATTACGATGAGTTTGCGTCCAAACTCCCTTACGTGGGCAGCGGTATCAGCATCACCCGTATTGAGGTGTGGGTCACTAACAAAAACGGCCGTTTCGATCAGGCGCGTAACATAGTCGCTTGGCAGGACTTGGGCGAAAACCGCCTGCTGTCCTCTGACTTCTGGACTCCAAATGCCGCTCAGGATGTGCCTGCCAATTCCTCAAACAATCTGCTTCAGGTTATCAAGAATGATTATCCCGGGGCCCGAAATATCAACACCGTTACCCAGGCCCTCGAACCGCTGCAACAATATGGTATTGTGGGCGGTACGTCGTTTGAGAAGGTGGAAAGTGCGCGCCTGCTGTCGTCGTCGGAATACACCCTCAATTCCACTCTGGGCTACATCTCTATAAAAAGCGCGCTTAATGCCGACGAGGTGTTGGGTGTGGCTTTTGAGTACACTTATCGCGGCCAGGTGTATCAGGTGGGCGAATTTTCGTCTGACATCACCACCACAGACCAAAGCCTCTATGTCAAGATGCTTAAAAGCACCACTGTAAATACATCTCAGCCCATGTGGAAGCTGATGATGAAAAATGTGTACTCGCTCGGTGGTTATCAGATTCAGAAAAGCAACTTCAAGCTCAATATTAAATATCTGAGCGACACCACCGGTACGCAGATCAACTATCTGCCCGTGCCGGGGCTCAACGATAAATCGCTGCTGCAGGTGATGAACCTCGACCGTATCGACTCAAATCAGGAATCTAATCCCGACGGTTTCTTCGACTACGTGGATGGTTACACCATTTTGCCTTCACAGGGTAAAGTAATTTTCCCGGTTGTTGAACCCTTCGGCTCGTGGTTGCGTCGTCAGATAGGTAATGATGTGCTTGCCGATCAATATTGCTATCAGGAACTTTACGACTCTACGCTCACCGTGGCGCGTCAGTTTGCCGACAAAAATAAATTTATACTTTCCGGTGAATATCAGGCTTCGGCCGGATCACAGATCCGACTGAATGCTATGAATGTGCCGCGCGGTTCGGTGATCGTGATGGCCGGTGGCGTGCAACTCACCGAAAACTCGGATTATACCGTCGACTACGCGATGGGTATTGTCACCATCACAAATCAGTCAATCATCGATTCCGGGCAGGCTATTTCTGTAACGCTTGAAAATCAGTCGCTTTTCTCTATGCAGCGAAAGTCGTTGCTTGGATTAGACCTGCAATATCAGTTTAATAAAGATTTCAATATCGGTGGCACATTGCTCCATTTTTCGGAGAAAAGTCTTACCGAGAAAGTGAATATCGGCGATGAAGTGGTCAACAATACTATGTTGGGCTTTAATCTGTCGTATAACAAAGATTTTATGTGGCTCACCAATCTTCTCAACAAGATTCCTACCGTCAACGCCACACAGCCCTCGCATCTTAACCTCACCGCCGAATACGCGAAACTCCTCCCCCACGGGCAGAAGAGTGGCTCTAACCGCGGCTCAAGTTATGTCGATGATTTCGAAAATACCCAGACCGGTATCGACCTCCGTTCGCCATACGCCTGGACCCTCGCTTCCACTCCCTATGATCCCGGTAAGGATGCGCTTTTCCCCGAAGCAGCCCTCAGCGATAACGTGGACTATGGCAAAAACCGTGCTTTGCTCAACTGGTATTACATCGACCGTATGTTCACATCGCGCAATTCGTCGCTCGCTCCGGGTTATATCAAGAGCGACCTCAACCAACTTTCTAATCCATACGTGCGCGAGGTCACAAGCTATGAAATTTTCCCCGGTCGCGAACTCACCTACGGCGAATCAAACACCATTCAGACCCTCAACCTCTCGTTCTATCCCAACGAGCGCGGTCCTTATAACCTCGACGCTACCAATATCGACGATCAGGGCAATCTGCTATATCCCGAAAAGCGTTGGGGCGGCATTATGCGCAAGATGGACAACACCAACTTCGAGCAATCGAATATCGAATACGTACAATTCTGGCTCTTGAATCCTTTCCTTGATCCTGAAAACCCGAACTACGATGGTGGCGACCTTTATATCAACTTCGGCGAAATTTCGGAAGACATTCTTAAAGATGGTCTGAAAAGCTATGAAAACGGTATCCCGGTCGACGGCAACGATCAGTATCTTAAAGAAACTGTCTGGGGACGTGTCACTTCACAGAACTCTCTTACGTATTCTTTCGACAATGCCTCGGGTGCTCGTCTTGCCCAGGACGTGGGTCTCGATGGGCTGCCCAACGCCGACGAATATGAATTCCCCTCGTATAAGGATTATCTCGACCAATTGCGTTCTCGACTTTCAGGCGATGCGGTGGCTCGTATGGAAAACGACCGCTTCTCGCCCCTAAACGACCCCGCCGGCGATAACTATCACTTCTATCGCGGATACGATTATGATGAGCAGCGCATAGGTATTCTTGACCGATACAAACGCTATAACGGCGTGGAAGGCAACTCGCTATCGCCTGAGGATTCAAACGACCCTCTATATCAGACTTCTCGTGCCACTCCGGATGTGGAAGATATTAACCAGGACAATACCCTTAACGAATACGAACGCTACTTCCAGTATCGCGTATCTATACGTCCCGAGGATCTTGTCGTGGGTAAAAACTATATTACTGATAAACAGGTGAGCACCGTGCGCACCCGCAATGATTCTAACCTCGTGGTGGAATGGTATCAGTTCAAAATTCCTTTGCAGGACTATGAACGCGTGGTTGGTTCTATTTCTGATTTCTCAACCATACGTTTCGCACGTATGTTCATGACCGGATTCCGCCAGACCACTCACCTGCGTTTTGCCACTTTTGAACTCGTGCGTGGCGAATGGCGTCCATATACCTTCAACCTGAATAACCGTGGCGACTCTCCCGCCGAGGGTCAGCTTGATATTTCGGTAGTGAATATTGAGGAAAATGCCGGACGCGAACCTGTCAACTACGTTCTTCCCCCGGGCGTTACCCGTATTTCTGACCCCGGGCAGAGTCAGATTGTGCAGCTCAACGAACAGTCGATGTCGCTCAAAGTCACCGGCCTGGATGCCGGCGATGCACGCGCCGTGTATCGAAACACTCAGCAGGATCTCAGAAACTATAGCCGTATGCAGATGTGGGTGCATGCCGAAAGCCTAATCGACGATGTTACCGATCTGCGCTCCGGCGATCTCTCGCTATTCATCCGTCTGGGCTCTGACGTCAAGAATAACTATTACGAATACGAAGTGCCCCTGTCGCTCACACCTCATGGTCATTATCAGGACAATCCTGTCGATCGATCTAAAGTGTGGCCGTTGTCCAACTATGTCGACTTCAACCTGCAATCGCTTGTTGACCTCAAGCAGCAGCGTAATATGGCAAAACGTGCCGAAGAAGCCGGGGTGGGGTATGGTGTGGTTTACTCATCTCGCGACCCGGATAATACACAGAATACCATCAGTGTGCTCGGTAATCCATCGCTCAGCGATGTCCGCGTCTTGCTCATTGGTGTGCGCAACCACTCCGCTCATACCAAAGCCGGCATTGTCTGGGTAAACGAACTCAAAGTTACCGATTTCAACGAATCGGGCGGTTGGGCCGGCAAAGTCAACGCTACCTTGAATATGTCGGATGTGGCCACTGTCAACTTCGGCGCTCACGTCGAAACTGCCGGTTTCGGCTCTGTGGATCAAAGCCTAAACGAGCGTCGTATGGACGATTACCAGCAGTATAATGTAGCCATTCAGGGCGACCTCGGCCGTTTCCTCCCCGCTGCTGCCAAGCTTCGCGCCCCTATATATTATTCGGTAAGCAAGGAAAAGACCTCTCCTAAATATAATCCCCTGGATCAGGACGTCTTGCTCAAGGATGCCCTTGACGATTGCGATACCAAGGAGCAGCGCGACTCGATCAAAGCGTATGCCATCGACCGCACTACTATTCAGAATTTCTCGATCAGCGGATTGAAGTTTGATGTTAAGTCAAAACGCCCCATGCCCTGGGATCCGTCCAACTTTACTGTCAACTTCTCGTTTACAAAACAGTCAAAATCAAATCCCACCACCGAGTACGAGTACACCAACGACTACCGTGGTTCGTTGGCATACAACTATACGCCGATGTTCAAACCCCTCAAACCCTTCGGCTTCATAAACTCGAAAGACAAAAATCTCAAATTTTTCAAAGATTGGGAAATCAATTATCTTCCCAGCAACATATCTTTCCTTACCAATATCACACGATATTATTACGAGCAGCAAACGCGCAGCGAGACCGACGTTATGTTCCAGCTCCCGGTTTCGGTTTCTAAGAATTTCCTCTGGAATCGCCAGTTGTCGCTCAATTGGAATCTGATCAAGAGTCTTACTCTTTCGTTCCAGTCGAACACTCAGGCGCGTATCGAGGAAACCATCGGGGCCGTAAACCGTCGTCTCTTCCCGGATGAGTACCGTGAATGGAAAGATACCGTTTGGTCGTCCATTCTCTCGCTCGGTACTCCGTGGAATTATAATCAGACTTTCACAGCTCAGTACAAAGCTCCCTTCTCAAAGATTCCGGCAATCGATTTCATAACCGGCTCGGTAAGCTATACCGCTACCTATCGCTGGGATCGCGGTGCTACGATCGAAGATGTCAAGCTCGGAAACTCGATTGCTTCTCAGGCCACCTGGAATGCCGACGGCCGCATCAATTTCGAATCTTTCTACAACAAGATTCCTATTCTGAAAGATGTCACAAAACGGTTCTCAAACACCAAGAAAACAAATACCGCACAGCGCAAACCCAAAAAGTTTGAACGCTCATATAAGTTGCCTAACGACACCACTTCACTTGTCATTAAGCACAACCTGCGCGCCCCCAAGGTTAAAGTTTCTGCCACAGACCAAAAGGGTACGCCCGTCACAGTCCAGATGAAAATTGTGGATCAGAACTCTGTCGAAATCCTGAACAAAGGCGACCAGACATTGAAGTTCACAATTGTTGAAGTCACTCAGGAGGAACGTAGCACCTGGCGCAACATCGGCGAATACGCCCTGCGTGTTGTGATGGCGCCGCGCAACGTGTCGGTTAAATATCGCCGCGTGCGTAATATGAACCTCCCGCTGTTCAATCCCAATATCGGCGACATATTCGGTCAATCCACCGCATACGGCCCCATGGCCCCCGGTCTGGGATTCGCATTTGGTTTCGAGGGCGAGGATTACCTCGACAAAGCTATGCAGCGTGGTTGGCTCATTACCGATGATGGTCAGACTTCGCCGGCGGTGATGGCGCGCACCAACGAATTCAATATCGAGGCAAACTTTGAGCTCTTTAAAGGTTTCAAGGTGCAGCTTACCTTTAACCACACTGATAACCGCAACACTCAGAAGCAATTTATGTTTGCTGATATGCCCACTACATATTCTGGCTCGTTCACTATGACCTCGGCTGCCCTGGCCACAGCTCTGGGCTCATCCAAGGCCGATAACGGTTACGAATCTGCGGCTTTCAATAACTTCCTGGATTACATTCACATCATGCGCGGACGAGTCGAAAGCAATTATAACGGTCTCGACTATCCGCGCGGCGGCTTTATGTCCAATCTGCCACAAGCCGGACTGCCATACGACCCCGAGGTCGGCACCGTCAGCGAAACCTCGTCGGATGTCCTCATCCCGGCATTTATGGCTGCCTATACCGGACGCAATCCTCAGAAGCAATGGCTCAATCCTTTCCCCTCGTTCTCGTCGGTGCTTCCCAACTGGCGTGTCACCTACGACGGCCTCATCAATCTGGGTAATATGCGCAATATTTTCAAATCCTTTACCCTGAGCCACGCCTACCAGTGCACATATTCCGTTGGTTCATATACATCTTACCTCAACTGGATGTCGGCCGGTGTCGGCGACTATGGCTTTACCCTTGATGAACTCACCGGTAACCCCATCCCCTCATCGCCGTTCAATATATCGTCGGTTGCAATCACCGAACGCTTCGCTCCTCTTTTCGGCGTAAAAGCAACTTTGCAGAATGAACTTACCTTCAACGCCGAATATCGCGACCAGCGTACCCTTACGCTAAACTCATCGGCCGGTCAGGTTGTGGAAGCCTCGACACGCACTATCAAAATCGGTGCCGGATACAAGATTGTAGGGTTTAACACCGTCCTTAAGATGAAGGGATCGCAACAAGGTATTTCAAACGACCTTACCCTCAATGCCGAGGTCGGCCTTAACCATAATCAGTCGCTCATCCGCCGTATCGAGGGCAACTATACACAGCCAACCTCAGGCACAAATACTTTCAATGTCAACTTTACCGCATCATACATCCTCTCCAAACGTGTGACCCTCTCGGCCTACTTTGATCATCAGGTCAATTCGCCCATCGTCACCACTTCATCCTATCCCACATCCAACACCTCGTATGGTGTAAGTATGAATCTCTCCCTCGCACGATAAGTCGGAAGGGTAAACACAACCACGGCTCCCCGCTGTATTATGCAGGGAGCCGTGGTTGTGTTTACGGGATGGCGTTGTTTATTTTATATTTACAAGAGCTTGATTGAGCAGAACGATTGTCTGTTGATTGAAACGTTTATCGCTTCCTGACAAGATGGCTTTCAGAAGTTCTCGTACTGCATCTTTATCAGCCTCGGAAATGTCCTTATCTGTCTGGGTCTTTTGTGCGTGTTTGTAGATTTGAGATGCATACATATTTTGACTAAATTGGGAAGATCCGGGTTGATCAACTTTCTGAATACAGGCAACCATTGTGTTAAACCAGTTGTCAGCGTTGTTTCCGGTGATCACAACAGTAGATCGGCTGTTGTGGTTCTGACGGTATTGCAGGGTGGTGGCGTATGTGACCACCAGTTTACCCTCGATCTTATCTTTTGTCTTTTTCCAGCAGATACCGTATGCGTAGCGATATTTTTTTGCTTCGTCTTTACTTTCTGGGTCGGTGAAGCAGGAATAATAGTATTTGTAACCCGCCGGGTTGATAAGAACACCGGAGCCGTGGCCGTCACCCACAGCCAGTCGGATAGCTCTGCTTGACTTGTCTGCTTCACCGCCGCTCACTGTGTAAGCCTTGTTTTCGTCTTCTTTAAACGCATTGATGATGTTGTCCACCAGGGGCATTTGGTCGGCCGGGAGTGTGAAGTTGTATACATCGCTTTGCGATTCTTTGGTGTTGAGCACGGGATCTTTATCTAAAGAATGGCTTTCGGTGTAATGTACTTTCGGGTTTTTGATTAGTTGATCAAATGCTTTGCGCACATTGTTCTGCGCCGACAGGCAAGCCGGGGTGAGCAGAGCCACCAGGCATAGGATTTGGATTAGTTTATTAGTCATTTTCATTAGATTTTTATATCATTGTTAACCGGTTAATTTCTATTGTGTTGATATGAAGCTGTTCGGGGTCTATCTCCTCAAGTTGATTGGATCGTAGCATCTCAACCATCACTTCAATATATGTTTCATATTCTGCGATATAGGCTTCAGAGCGCGCCATAGCCACCTCGTTGTCAATACGGGCTTGTTCGATTATCATAAATTCCTCAATGTCAAGTTCGTCGGAATGTTTCTCGGCAGGCATTTTTGCTTTTTGATGGTTGCTATACTGCACGTCGGTTTTTGAGGCTGGTTTGCTTTGCACGGGTATTTCCTCAATGGTATTTTTAACCTCGGGGACAGTCTTGAGCACCGGTTGCTCTATATGGGCTATATCGTTGTCCGGGGTTGGAAGAGTGTTATTGGTTGAGGCAAATTTTATTGCAAGTCCTCCGAATATGGTGATTCCGGCTACAGCGGCCGCTATTCTTATCCATCGCAGTGCCGGTTGCTTCCGGCATTTTTCGGCTGCGATAGAGCACTGAAGTTTGGCCCATTCGGTATCTATATCAACTGCTGGTATCGGTGCCAACTCATCTGCCATCTTCACAGATAAGTTGTACATATCCTTCAGTTCCTCATCGGCCAAGATTTGGTTGATCTCCTCTGCGGAAAGTGTTTCCGGCCGGTCAATCATTTTTTCTATCAATAATTCTTTCTGTTCAGTTGTCATAATAATTCAGATTTAAGTGTTACTTAAAATGTTTGCGTAATTTTTTGAGTGCACCTACTATGCTCTTGTTCACCATAGCCACGGATACTCCGAGATGCGTTGCGGTGTCTTTATATGAAAGCCCTTCGGAATAAACCTTTTCCACCACCTGACGTTCGCGTGGTGTTAGCAACGACTCCAATGCCAGATTAAGATACTCAGACGATATAGCCCGGTCATCAGCTTCATCCACCTCATCCACCGGCAGCCGTTGCTTTAGGCGTTCGCGGGTGTCCTTGGCTGCTATGCGGTCAAGGCACGTATTCCTTACTGCCCTGATTAGGTAAGCCAGTTCGTTGTCAATATCCGAATTCTTTTCCCATAGTTTCAGAAACACTTCCTGCACAGCATCACGGGCTTCGTCGGCATCGTGAAGCATACTCACCGCAACCCTCAGCAGGCTGGGAAAGCAGCGACGATATACGGCCTCGAATTCTGTGATTGAATAGTGCATTTTTTCGTGTTTTTATCTATAAGACGGCCCGCTTGCGATTTTCATTACCCTAAAATAATTTTTTTCTAAGTAACTTTTGAGAGTTACTTAAAAGAATCCCCCGAGTGCCAGTGTGATACTCGGGGGATAGATAATCTATTGTGAAATTACAACGGTAGGATACGGGTCAGATAATCGCGCGCTTCGCCCCAGGGAATGTAAAGCGTATTGGAGTTGGGTTGAAGCGGCAGCGGTTTTTCGTTAACATCGACGCGCACATAATACTTTCCGGATTTGCTCCTGAACAGTATCATTTGGAAATTTGCCGCCATAGGCACAACCTCAAAATCGCGCCAGTGCAATCCTACAGTGTCAAAATAATTTGTCATATAATAACACCCGCGCAGCCTAAGCAGCGACAGCAGCGGCATCAGGGTTTCGGCGTGTCCGAAGCGCAGATTGGCCACAGCCGGATTAGTACCGTTGATAAATGCCTCGGTGGTGTTGATCAGATCCTGCACCAGATCGGAAGCTATATTGGCCGGAACGCTTGATACCGTGGTGGCTGTGCGTTGCAGATACTGCCTGAGGTTGAAACAGCTCCACAGAGCGTTGTATTCCTCTTTTGAGAAAAATCTCGACGCGTTAGGGTCAACGCTCATAGCGCGGCAGCCTGCCACTACGTAATATTCTGTAATAGCCAGATCGCGTTCCTCGTGCTCGCTTTCAAATGGATAGCGTTCGCCCAATGCGCGGCGGATGGCTGTGGTCGGGCACATCTGGTCGAAGTATTCCTTATACGGCGGCTCCCACACCTTATCCTCGCGGAAGGTCTTGTAATCGGCGTCCACGTCAAACGGTCGCATCAGATACGAATTGCTGCGGCCGGTGTTGGTCACAAACTGTATGCGATTGTCCATACGGTCGAGCTGATGCACAAAGCTGAACATACTCATCATACATCGCGGGGAGTAGGACGACAGTGCCGATACTGTAGCGCCGTTTGCGAAAATCTCGCCGAAGTTGTAAAACATTCGAGTGGCGATCGAGCGCTGTTCGGCCATCCCCAGGCTATCGAGCGCGCCCCATTGATTGTTGCTCAGGTTTATTATATGATTATTCAGAGCCTGCAACTGCCTACCCACAGCGGTGATGGTGCCCAGCGAATCGGCTTTGGCCAGGGCGTTACGCAGCTTCAGGCAGTTGGATGCCGAAGCCGGGTATCGTGCACCGTGACGGCCCACGTGGTTTATGTAAACAGGTGTCAGCGAATCGGGAAACACTGCCGGATTCACCTCCGTGGGGTAGGGAGTAAGCGATCCCTCGCAATCATACATCGAGTAATCGGTGGCCATCGGGTCGGCCGCTCGGCCTGTAAGGATTGTCAGGCAGATGCCTAATATGGGTATAACAAATTTGCGCATATCGGTGTTATTTCTTAACTTTGGCAAAAGTACGAAAAAAATATTGGATTACAAATAAATATGACACACGACATAGCTCAGCAGATAGATAAACTTACACTGGATATAGAGGCCACCCCGACGGCCGACCTTTATTTCCGCCGAGGCAAGCTGTATTGGAAATCCGGCGATAAGCCGCAGGCCATCACCGATTTCAATCACGCCGTGCAGCTCGACAGTGAATCGCCCGCGGCTGTTTACCTCGATATGTCAACGGATATAATGGACTTCTATAACACTGATCTATATAATCCCTGAATCAGCTGTCGAACACTTCCATCAGGCGAGTGATTTGTGTAGGTACGCCATCAGGCTCGGGTGCTACACGTCTCATTGTCCATGCGCGTTCTATTCCGTCGGCTATGGCTTCGGGGGTGGTTTCCTTTACAATCACAGCGTTTTCCAATCCGTCCAGCTGCTCGTGCGCACCCTGAAATTCCGTGGCCACGATAGGCATCCCGAACACCTTTGCCTCGCCTATCGTCAAGCAGAAACCTTCAAATCTCGAAGGCTGCACGTATATGTCGCAGTGCTTCATATAAGGGTAGGGATTGGTTGTGCTTCCGGCGAATGTAAACCTGTCGGCCACGCCGAGGCTCCCGGCAAGGTTTTTGAATTCCTGAAGGATATCCCCGTCGCCCACAATCGTCCAATGAAAATCATAGCCACGTTGTTTAAGCAATGCAGCTGCTTTGATTGCAAGATCCTGACCCTTTTCACGGCGTATCCGTCCTACGGTGGCTATCTGTTTACAATCATTTTCGCAAGTGAAGGGATTTGGATTATTCCCATCTGCGCGCACCTGGGCTTTGTCAATGAAATTCAGCATCGTTTCTGTGACCGGTGCGAGCGACGGCACTTTTCTTTCAAACGATTTGCGTGCCCCCTCAGATACCACAAATACTCGCGAAAAGCCTGCGTAAGCGTCGGCGGTGGTAATCGGGTTGAGGTAGAATTTGTCTACGTCAAAATGAATCCAACCTATTTTCTTTTTTGCCCTAACGACTTTTCCCACATAGTAATCCAGAATCTGCGACGGCCCCTGAAATGCCACGGCGATATCGAATCGGGGCATCTGATCGGTGCTACGGTTGATATAATGCGAATATAGCGGAATGAGCGTACCCTTAAGTTTTGAGATCACTCTAAGAGCGGGAATCATAAAATACCCGGTGAAACGGTCGGGACGCAACATCTCGCGCAATACACCCCTATCTGTGCGCCAGATCCATTGGTATCGGTGGAGCGAATCTATTTCCACCACTTTGACGTGTGCGGGCACAGCATCCATAAAACCGCCCCTGCGATTCACTACACCTACGGTTATGTCGTATTTATCGCGAGGCAGGGCGTTGAGGATGGTGACGAGGCATTTCTCCACGCCTCCCACATCCAGGCTGTTCACCACAAAAAGCACAGATTTTTTCATCATAGATATTTTTCACAAAGATAAGACAAATTTGCCATAAAAACAAAAACCGCCCGAAACATTTCGAGGGCACTGAAAAAGTAAAGCATTTTTCAGTTTACTCTTAACCGAGGCTACCA
>CAZHDH010000055.1:0-16222 GCA_964531245.1 uncultured Bacteroides sp.
TTTTGCGTCCCTATAATACGCTGTATATCAATGTATTATGTTATGGGGCGGTCCGTCCGGCGCGAACCCCACACCGCAGAGCGGCGTGGCTCCCGGTCGGTCCGGCGCGGATAGGACGTCGCAGGGGTTAGTGTTGGGAGATTTTTTTCTTGGTGAGGTTTTCGAAATCGTAGGTGCGGAGGCGGGCGGTTTTGAGGTCGACGCCTTCGTTGTAGTCGTTGAGGTAGAGGCGACGGCCTTGGTTGTAATTGGGGTTCACGAGCGATTTGGATGCCCGGGCGTATGGGGTGTGGATGCCGCCGAGTTCGAGCATGGTGTCGAATACTGAGCGCGAAGATGATACGTTATGATCCTGATGGGCGCGGGCTGTGGCAACAAGCTCGGGGAAGGCTTCCTGGTATTCCTCGGAGGTCCAGATAAACATGGGTACGTGGATCTGATGATAGGTGGGCACGGGGGATGCATGCAGGAAGCGGTGGCGTCGGTCGTCGAAAATATCTTCGCCGTGATCTGATGCATACATGACGGTGGCCACGCAATCCAGGCTGTCGATTACGGAGATAACGCTGTCGAGGAAGCGGTCGGTGTAGCGTATGGTGTTGTCGTAGGCGTTGATGAGCTGGGGGCGGTTTTCCACGTTTGCTTCGGAATTTTCGTCGGGTGTAAAATATATGTCGTCGGCTGGCAGGCGGTCGCGGTAGTTGAAATGCGAACCGTATGAATGCAGCACGATAAAGAGCTTATTGCTGGGGGATGTTTCGATGAAGCGTTTGAGGGGCGCGATGAGGTCAAGGTCGTAGTGATGACCGCCGTCGTCGGGCAGGAAGAGTGTGGTCTGGGCTTCACGGGCAAAAAAGTCGATGAACGAATGATTCCGGCCCTGGTTTGACAGCCATCCGGTGCGGAATCCGGCCTCGTTGAATGCAGAAACGATGCCCTTGGTGGTAAAGATGGAATCGCCGAAATTCCGTGCTGTGCAGCACGATAGCATCAGGGGGACGCTTTTATGGGTGGTGTTGCTTTCCGAAAGGGTCTTGGGGTAGAGTATGAGGCGCGATGCGCGGCGGCTGAGGCGGGGATTGGTGGGGCGGTCGTAGCCGAAGAGTTGCCAATTTTCGGCACGTGACGTTTCGCCCACCACCATCACATACACCTCGCGCATATCAAGCGGGTGGCTCGGAGTGGCGTGGTGGCTGAACCCGGCCGAGGTGGTGTAATAATTCTGAGTGTCCGACACGCGGCTGGCGGCGGTAATGGTGTTATTGACAACATTGATGGGGAAGATGTCGCGGCTTATGCTGAAGGGATGCACCACGGCATAGCACACCGCTATGAGTATAATTCCGAGCACGGTGGAGATGATACCTGCCCGACGGCTGCGTCGGCGGAAGGCTACAGATGTGTAGCGGTGGCTGCGCACCAGGTAGATTCCCCAGCCGATAGGCGGCAGGTACACCACACACACGGTGATGATGGCCAGGGCGAGGTTGCCCAGGAGTTCGCCGGCTTCCTCGGGATTGGTTGTCACGAGGTTGATAAACATATCCACGGCGATGATCGACTCGCCATAAAGGTAAAGCAGCACTATCTGAAACGCGGCATAGAATGTGAGCGGGAGCATAAACAGGGAAGTGCGGCCCACATTGCGGCTGCACGATGTGAGCAGCATATATACGCCCCAGGGTAGCAGGATATTGGCGGCCTTGACCAGCGGCGAGGAATACTCGGTGATGTCGAGCACAATATTCGGAATAATGAGAAGCACCGGTAGCACCCACATAAGCGATACCGGCGAGAATATGGTTTTGATTATTGCGACAAATTTTTTCATTTTCGATAGCTTGTGATGCGAGGTTCAGAATGCCTCGTTGATGTTGAAGAATATGCCTGATTCGTGGCGGCCGATGCCGTAATCCACTCTTACGTTGACGTTTTTCTTAAATTCCCAGCGGTAGCCGATGCCGAAGTTTGGCAGCAGATGGTGGAGATTGATGTCGGTAAGTCTGGGGAAAAGCGATGCCACGCCGGCCCACACCACTATGCCATTGCGTCGCCACACCTTCTGTCGCAGCTCCACGGTGATGTCTGCCTCGCCCTTATCGCGATAGCGCCCCTCGTAATAGCCGCGCATATTCGACGACCCGCCTATGGTGCTGAGCATCCCCCAGGGGGTGTTGCCCCAGGTTACGCGCCAGTGGGCCTGGGTAGCGAATACCGCTCCGCGCCACAGGCTGTGATACCACGACGCGGTGAGTTCGTTTACCTTGAAAGGATATTTATTACCCATCCAGCCGAAGTCGAAGGTCTGATCCCAGCGCAGATACAGGCCGCTGTTTGGAGCAGTGAGATTGTCGCGGGTGTCGAAGCGCAGCGAAGCGCCGATGCCCCAGTTGAATGTGCGCAGGGCCTGACCGTCCCACATTTCGGGGCGGCTCAGGTGCGAGGCGTTGATATAATCGAATGTAGCCAGCGGGCCTATATATAGGTTGCTACCCACGCGCACTGCAAAATGCGATTCGGCGTGAGATTCCAGATATCGGTAGCTTGATTTATTGTCGTTA
This sequence comes from uncultured Bacteroides sp., assembly GCA_964531245.1. Classification (GTDB taxonomy): domain Bacteria; phylum Bacteroidota; class Bacteroidia; order Bacteroidales; family Muribaculaceae; genus CAG-873. The sequence continues at coordinate 2,562 of CAZHDH010000055.1, forward strand.
TTGCTCTGCATCTCGTATCCGGCTCCCCAGTAAAAACTTCTGATAGCCGAGAAAGACACCTCGTAATTCAGACGGAAGCGGTTGCGGGGCCAGATGTGTTCGCCCTCTACGCCCACTTCAAAATTGGGCATTGTGGTCACCTTGCCGAATATAGAAACGTTGGACGGTGAGGTCAATGTATCTTCAGGTGCCGTGGAATATGCGCCTGCGGCAACAAGTCCAATACCGAATTTACTTTCCGAGGAATAGTACGGACCGCCCAGCAGGCTGAAATCCAGATTGCGTCCTATGGGTTTCTTGTTGGATTCCTCAAGATAGTCCATCACGCGTTTGATCAGCGACTTATGTGGCACTATCGAGTCGGTTGTGTCGGCCCTTTCTTGGGCCGACACAACCGCAGCGCAACACAGCATAAGCAATAACGGGATGAACAGTCTTTTCATTTCGTAGAATAATTAGCAAAGGTTTTGTATCGTATATAACAAATAAAATGTTTAACTTTGTTTTCGCAAAAGGCAAAAAATAGCATTAAGAGAAAAATATGCCATTAAATACGATAAAGAGGACAGCCCGACACCTCATAGATATACTTGCATTTCACGGTGTGCGCCGCGCCGTGTTGTCGCCCGGCAGCCGCAACACTCCGCTGATTATGGCCTTTGAACGCCACCCGCAGATCAGCACCGTGGTGGCCGTTGACGAGCGTACGGCAGCATTCGCCGCTCTGGGAATGTCAATGGCCGATGGTGGCGCGCCGGTGGCATTGTGCTGCACATCCGGCACGGCTCCGCTCAATTATGCCCCGGCGCTGGCTGAGGCGTATTATCGGGGATTGCCACTGATAGCGGTGACGGCCGACCGTCCCGAGGAATGGATAGATCAGGACGATTCGCAGACAATCCGACAGGCCGGTATCTTTGATAATTTTGTAAAGACAACGGTGGATTTGCCCGTGGAGTCGGACGATCCCAACCGCATCTGGATGACCGACCGTCTGGTGAATGAAGCCGTGATAGCAGCTTTATCGCCACGGCGCGGGCCGGTGCAGATCAATGTGCGGCTCGATGCTCCGCTTGCCGATGAAGCCGAGGTTGAGCCGGAAGACATACGGCACATCACGCGTAGCCATACCGTGGCCGATGCGTCGGCTCCCGAGGGTTTACGCGCGGTGTTTGCACCAGATTCCAAGATTCTGATAGTGGCGGGATTTATGCAGCCGGGGTATGACGACCGGGCATTAAAGCAGCTTGCCCGACACCCCAATGTGGTGATAATGCGCGAGGCGCAGAGTAATCTGTTGCATATCTCACCCTCAATCGGTAATATCGATGCCACGCTCGCGGCCACTTCTAAAACTGAACGCACAGACTATGCGCCCGATGTGGTGATCACGCTCGGGGGCTCGCTGCTGTCGCGTTACGTCAAGACCTGGCTCAGGGGATTGCCTCACCTGAAGCATATCTGCGTAAGCGATTTTCATCGTGTGGTTGACCCGTTCAGACGTCTTGCCGGCACCGTCGATTCGCTATCGCAGCTCGTGGATATGATTGATCAGAATGGAGATTCCACCGCCGATTTCAAGCGTTTCTGGCTTGAGAAGAGTGCTGTGGCCGGCCGTAGGGCCGTCGGATATGCCGACGAGTCGCCGTGGTCTGACTTTAAAGCTATGGAATTGATAATGCGCTCGCTGCCCGCAGGCGTAAACCTGCAGGTGAGCAACGGCACTGCCATCCGCTACGTGCAGCTGTTTGACTACGACGGATGCCGCAGCGTGCAATGCAACCGCGGCGTGAGCGGTATCGACGGCTGCACGTCTACGGCAATCGGCGCTGCATACGTGTCGCCCGAGCCTACGGTACTCATCACAGGCGATATGAGTTGCGCTTACGATATAGGGGCGCTGGCGTTGAATTTTATAAAGCCGGATTTCAGCATCATTGTGCTCAACAACGGCGGTGGCGGCATTTTCCGCTTTATTCCGTCCACGGCTTCGTTGCCCGAGCTTGAACGCTGTTTTGTGGCCGACGTGCGCCTGCCGTTGCGCCAGCTTGCCGCCGGATATGGGTTCCGGTATCTCGAAGCCGATACCCCGGAGTCGCTTGCCGGGGCACTCAGCCAGATGATGCACCGCGACGGCCGTCCAGTAATCCTGAATGTCCGCACTCCAGGCGATGTCAGTGCGGAAGTATTACGTAATTTCTTCAAACACTAAATATTATGTCAACTCGCAATTGGACTCCCATTAAGGAATACTCCGATATTCTTTTCGACTTTTATAACGGAATAGCCCGTATCAGCATCAACCGCCCCGAGGTGTATAACGCATTCCGCCCGCAGACCAATGCCCAGATGCTGGATGCCTTTAACTATTGCCGCGAGCATCCCGAGGTGCGCGTGGTGGTGCTCACCGGTGTGGGCGACAAAGCATTCTGCTCGGGCGGTGACCAGCATTACAAGGATCGCGGCGGCTACCGCGACGCCGACGGTACTCCGCGCCTCAATGTGCTCGAACTCCATAAAACCATTCAGAGCCTCACCAAGCCGGTGATTGCTATGGTGAACGGTTACGCCATAGGCGGCGGCAATGTGTTGCAGGTGATATGCGACCTTACTATCGCCTCGGAAAACGCGCGCTTCGGTCAGACCGGTCCAAAGGTGGGCAGCTTCGATGCCGGCTTCGGGTCGTCGTATCTGGCGCGCTGCGTGGGTCAGAAAAAAGCTCGCGAGATCTGGTATCTCTGCCGTCAGTACACCGCTGCTGAAGCCCTGGAAATGGGTATGATCAACAAGGTGGTGCCCTTTGATCGTCTTGAAGACGAAGTGGTGGAATGGTGCGAAACCATCATGAAACGCAGTCCGTTTGCAATCAGAATGATTAAGCGCGCGCTTAATGCCGAACTCAACGGCCAGCATGGTCTGATGGAGTTTGCCGGCGATGCCACGCTCATGTATTACCTTATGGATGAGGCGCAGGAGGGTAAAAACGCGTTCCTTGAGAAGCGTGATCCCGACTTCGACCAATTCCCCCAGTTTCCGGGCTGATGCTCCGGGCCGAATGGGCCGAATATCGGCTTGATTTCAAATTCGAGGCTCGCACCTCGCGCGAGGTGATGACCAGCCGCCTTACGCGCTTTGTCAGGCTGACCGATACGGCCACCGGACGCAGCGCCGTGGGCGAATGTAATCTTTTCGCCGGTCTGAGTGCCGAGGACGCTCCTGATTTCCCCGAGCGAATGGTCGAAATTTTGCGCACGGCAGACCTCAGCAGGCCCGAGCAGATAGAGCTGTCGTCGGTGCGGTTCGGGGTTGAGAGTGCCCTGCGCGCGCTGTCCTCCACGGGTTCTACTCCGTTTACCCGCGGCGAGGTTGGAATCCCGATCAACGGCCTGATTTGGATGGGCGACCGCGACACTATGCAGGCACGGATAGATGCCAAACTCGCCGATGGTTTTCGTGTGCTTAAATTGAAAATCGGCGGTATCGATTTTGAATCGGAATTGGATCTGTTGCGATTGATACGCCGCCGCTATTCGGCCGATACGTTGCAGATAAGGCTTGATGCCAATGGCAGCTTTACGCCCGACAACGCTCTGAGCCGCCTCCGGGCACTTGCTCAGTATCATATCCACTCAATCGAGCAGCCGCTGCGCGCCGGGCTGGTTGAACAGTCGGCTCGGCTGTGTGCTGCCGGTCCTATTCCCATTGCTCTGGATGAGGAGTTGATCGGTGTACGTTCGCAGCTGCAATCGGCTCAGTTGCTTGATGCCATAAGTCCGCAATATATCATCCTGAAACCTGCGCTGTGCGGCGGTTTTTCGGGCTGCGATACCTGGATTTCCGAAGCTGAAAACCGCGGGATAGGGTGGTGGCTTACTTCGGCTCTCGAATCTGACATTGGCCTGGCGGCTATTGCTGATTACGCTGTGGCTCGCGGTGTCACCATTCCTCAGGGGCTGGGCACGGGGCAGCTATATTATAATAATGTGAAATCGCCGTTGCGCCTGCGTCGGGATGCCTTGTGGTACGACCCCGCCGGCCAATGGCAACTCCCCGATTTGCAATGGCAACGATAGCCGATTTTTTAGCCGAGTGGCGGTCAGACTCTCCATATATTGTGGCCCATACCAGCGGCTCCACCGGTACGCCGAAGGCCATTCATTTGCTGAAAAGCGATATGATGCTGTCGGCGGCGAATACTGTCGATTTTTTCAGCCTGGGAGGCGATTCTGTGCTTGCTCTGCCGCTCAGTGCCGATTACATAGCCGGAAAGATGATGGCCGTGCGCGCCCTGGTGTGCGGTGGCAAGCTTTTGGAGCTGCCGGTGTCGAATCGGATTGAGCTTCCCGGGCCTGTGGATTTTTTAGCGGTAGTGCCGTCGCAGCTTGAATCGGTGCTTCAGCAGCCCCGTGAGGCTGTGGGTGCCCTGCTTGTGGGCGGAGCGCCAATGACAGCCGAACAGGAGCGCGCGCTGGCAGCGTCAGGCATCCCGGCCTGGATAGGGTATGGCATGACCGAAACCTGCTCGCATATCGCCCTGCGCCGCATCGGGAGTGATAAGGTATTCCACGCTGTGGGAGATGTCACCTTTTCAGTGGACGAAAACTCGTGTCTGATAATCCGTTCCGATAAATTTTCGTGGCGCACGCTTGCCACGCGCGATGTGGTGCGCCTAATATCCGACACGGCCTTTGAATGGGTAGGGCGCGCCGATAATGTAATCAATAGCGGCGGTATCAAGATTCACCCCGAGCAACTGGAGGCCGACATTCGGGCCCTGCTACCCCATCTGCCCGATTTCTACATTACATCGGTGCAGCATCCACGCTGGGGGCAGGCTCCGGCCATGGTAATCGGGCCGGGCCCAGTGGATGCAAATCTTAGGGATGTGTTGCACGCAGGCTTGAAAGATTCGCGCCACACTCCATATAAAATATACGTGACAGACTCGCTGCCACGTACATCTAATAATAAGGTTAAACGAATAATACCCGCTCAGAAATATGAAATATGAATATATCCCCGCCGGCGTATGCAGCCGGCGTATGGAAATTGAAATTGACGGCGACATTATTACCGACATCAAGGTAGAAGGCGGCTGCAACGGCAATCTCAAAGGTATCTCGGCACTGTGCCGCGGCCGCAAGAAGGCCGACGTGATAGCCGCACTGAGCGGCCTGACCTGCGGACACAAGGGCACATCGTGTCCCGATCAGCTCGCCCGCGCGCTTGCTGCTATCAAGGATTAGTCTTCCGGCGGATATTGACGGAAATATTCGTCGGCGGTGAGGTCCAGTTCGTTATACCAGTCTTCACCGAACGCGCGGGTCAGCGGTCCGCGCAAAAATTTGTATGCCCTTATCCCTTCCTTTTTACCAAGTATCTCGGCACATTTGCAGATACTCCAGCGATGAAGATTCACAGCCGTAAAGGTAGGATATTGTTTCAGTCGCACCGGGTAAAGATGACACGATAGGGGCTTCATAAAGTCCACTTTACCATCACGATAGGCCTTTTCGATTGCGCAGAGACACATCCCGTCGGGTCCGAAAGTGGTGAAAGCGCATTGGCCGCCGTCCACCAGGGTAGTCACCAGATCTCCCTCTTCGTCTACGTAAGCCACACCGTCGGTCTCCACGGCGCGCACTCCGGCCGGAGTCATATAAGGCGTGATTTCCGGCAGTATTTGCTCAATTTTTTTAGCCTCCTCCTCAGTGACCGGAGCCCCGGCATCACCGTCAATACAACACTGTCCCAGGCACTGTCCCAGGTCACAACAAAAATAACGTTCCAGCAAGTCCAAGCTCACCAAAGTATCCTGTATTTCAAGCATATCAATTTCTTCATCCATAATAAATTAATAATCAATGAATTGTGTGTCCGTGTCCGGGCGGCCACTACGCGCCACCATCCGGCCTGCGCCCCACACTGCGGAGCGGCGTGGCCCCCGGTGCGTTGCGGCTCCGTTGGTTGCGACCACCCCCATCCGGCAGGGGACGCAAAATTTTTGCGTCCCTACAACGTTCAGGTAATCAGTGAGTTGTATAGACGGGTTCGTGCGTCCTGTGGAGCGGCGTGATTCGGGAGTCGTACGTGCGGTTAGGACGCACGGCCCGTGCGTCCTAACACCGTGTGCGTATGAATATCCGTCCAAAATCATTGTCAATCTCGCCGTCCTGTTACTTAAGTATAGTCACTCCTATGAGGCGGTCGGTGCGGTCCATGGTGCCGCGGGTGTACACCTTGATCAGATATTCGTTTTGTGTCTGATACTTATCACCTTCGATCAGAGCAGTTTGTCCGCGATTGGCCCCGGGTGGCACAGCCAGGTATTGATAATTGTAAGCTCCTTGTTTGAGCAGCATGGCCTTTTCATAACGGCCGGTTTCGGGATTGAAGATCATCTGCGATGTATCGTCAAACCGGCGCATTGTCATATCACCGTCAAGAAAAATCATCCAGCCGGGCATTTCGGGATAGTCAAGCGAGAAATGCACCACTACGTAATCGGCGTCGTAATCTGAATTGTCAGAATTGTATTCTCGCACCACGAATCGTCCTGCCTGAGTCTGATCGTATAGATACGACTGGCCGGCGCGCGATTCGTCGGTCTGTAAGGTGAAATGATAATAGGGGCCGTGCCAACTGATGTCCTCCACGCCCATTCCGGGATAGTTGACATTCGATACTTCCATACGGCGATATTCATTTCCGGCTTCAAAAATCAGAGGTTTCTGATGCTCGTAAATGGCTGTGTGACCCGACATTCTCAGCGGTTGGCGCAGCATCACCTCGCTGTCGGCGCGACCATTTTGGGATATTACCACGCGCAGGTCGTTGAAGGGATCGGAAACGTGGGCGCGCTCGGTGTCGACGCTCACGCTCAGCTGCTGGTGTGCGGCGTTATAGTCAATATCGGTGTGCGATGTGAGCGATGCCGAAACCGGTGCCGACTGTTCAGACATCATCACCCGCGCCTGGAGCCATACATCATCGGGATCGTTTTCCGGATAAACCTGAATCAGATAGTTGCCCGAAAGCAGCGGCATAATATCATCGTTTGGAAATGCAAATTCATAATGCACGTAAGGCACGGTGACGGCGCTGGAATAGTCGTAGGCTTCAATTGCGCTTTCATTGAACGAGTCGATCCACTCGGGTTGTGCCAGTGTCGATGGTTGCCAATTAGCATCGCACCTCACGGCTCGCCAGCGCAGAAATTCGCGGTCGTCGCTCAGATGATCAAACGACACTATCAGATAGTCGCCCCCGGCCATTGTCACCACCGGCGGGGCAAAAAGGTCGCCTGAGCTATGCTCAACGCGCAGGGTGCGTATATGATCGTTGAACGTACCGGTCATAGTATCCGTCAGGGCCGATACCACCGGCGCGGCCGAAATCATAAGGGAAATAAGTAGCGTCAAGTTTTTCATCGCCAGTCGATAGGAGTTTTGCCGTGGGCAGTGAGATAGTCGTTGGCACGCGAGAAATGATGGTTACCGAAAAATCCGCGCGATGCAGACAGCGGCGAGGGGTGTGGCGATGTAAGCACCAGGTGTTTGGTCTTGTCGATATGTTCGCCCTTGCGTATGGCATAATTGCCCCAGAGGAGAAACACAATACCCTCGCGGCGATCGTTGAGCCGTCGGATAACCTCGTCGGTAAATTCCTCCCACCCTTTGCCCTGATGCGAGCCCGCACGGTGAGCCTCAACGCTCAGGGTGCTGTTGAGAAGCAGCACACCCTGCTTGGCCCAGCGGGACAGATTGCCGGAATCGTAAGGCTCAATGCCCAGATCATTTCTTATTTCCTTGAAAATATTCACCAGCGAGGGGGGAACCTTCACCCCTTCGGGCACCGAAAAACACAGCCCATGCGCCTGCCCGGGCTCGTGATATGGGTCTTGCCCCAGGATAACGACCTTCACCTGATCAAACGGACACGCATCAAAAGCCGCGAAAAGCTTGCCGGCCGGAGGAAAAACCGTGCCGGTGGCGTAAGCTTGCCGAGTGAACGCTGCAACCCTCTGAAAATTAGGTGATTCCCATACGTCACAGAGCGCTTCGTTCCAAGTGGGATGAATTCGTATATACATATTGACAAAACTTTTTAGGCGTTATTTTTGCAAAGTTACAAAAAAAGCCGTACTTTTGCACACCGAAACGCCAAAAACCGAGCACCCGTAGTTCAATGGATAGAATTTCGGATTCCGGTTCCGACGATTGGGGTTCGACTCCCCACGGGTGTACAACGCTCGAATGGTGTAATGGTAGCCACGAGGGACTTAAAATCCCTTGGTCATTGCGACCGTGTGGGTTCGAGTCCCACTTCGAGCACAAAGCGAGCCTACTTTGCTTAATGCAAGGAGGCTCGTTTTGCATTTTTTAGGCCTGAATACAATCTTTTCGATGTGAGGGACGTTATTATATTATGGAAAACATAAAACGTATGAAAGATATTGACCTATCTGAAATTAAGACTCCGGCGGATATCCGCAGTATGTCGCTGCCGGAGCTGAATGATCTTGCCGCCAAAATGCGTGCGGCTCTTATTGATAAATTAGCTGCACATGGCGGTCACATCGGCCCGAATCTGGGTATGGTGGAGGCCGTTATTGCCCTTCATTATGTGTTTGATACACCGAAGGATAAGATCGTGTTTGACGTATCTCACCAGACCTATCCGCACAAGATGCTCACCGGACGTATGGAAGCGTTCACCGATCCCGCTCATTATGACGATGTTACCGGATATACCAATCCTGCCGAAAGCGGATACGACTTGTATTCGCTGGGTCATACATCCTCGGCTGTCTCGCTTGCCGCCGGGCTTGCCAAAGCCCGCGATCTTAAGGGCGAGAAAGAGAATGTGGTGGCTGTGATTGGCGATGGATCGCTCAGTGGCGGTGTTGCTTTTGAGGGCCTTGATTATGGTGCCACTCTGGGTTCTAATTTCATTGTGGTGGTCAACGATAATCAGATGAGTATCGCTGAAAATCATGGTGGTATTTACGCCGACCTGCGTCTGCTGCGCCATTCTAACGGCACTGCCGAACCCAATCTGTTCCGTTCAATGGGCTATGCTTATCGCTATGTCAATTATGGCAACGACCTGCGCAGCCTTATCGAAATGTTCAGTGCGGTGAAGGATATTGACCACCCTGTGGTGGTGCACATCAACACCATGAAGGGTATGGGTCTGGCAGCGGCCGAGACTAATAAGGAGGCTTTCCACTACGGTGGTCCGTTTGATAAAGCTACCGGCAATCCGCTTCACGAGGATAATCCCGAAAGTCAGCCCATCGACTATTCCGAGCTTTTCGCCCGCATTATGATGGAGCAGATGGAGGCCAATAAGGACGTAGTGACCATTACCGCCGGTACGCCCGGTGCGATTGGTTTCGGTCCTGAACGCCGACGCAAGGCCGGCCGTCAGTTTATCGACGTGGCTATTGCCGAGCAGACGGCCGTAGATGTGGCCAGTGGTCTGGCAAAGGGTGGTTTGCGCCCCGTATTCGGGGTGGTGAGCACCTTCCTGCAGCGTGCCTACGACCAGGTGAGTCAGGATATTGCGCTCAACCATCAGCCGGCCGTGCTTGCCGTTATGTATGGCTCGATGTTTGGTATGAACGATGAAACACACCTGGGCTTCTTTGACATCGCGATGCTGTCAAACATTCCCTCGCTGCTGTTCCTCGCTCCTACGTGCCGCGAAGAATATGAGTCGATGCTGAAATGGGCAATCAAGCAGACTGATACCCCGGTGGTGGTGCGTGCCCCCGGTTATTTGGCTGTGTCAAATCCTGAAATAAAACTGCTCGACGATTATTCCAAGCCTGAATATGAAGTGGTGCGTCAGGGAGCCGAGGTTGCCCTGATTGGTGCCGGTGCTATGTTTGCCACAATGTCGCAGGCTGCCGATCTGCTGGCTAAGGAGGGCATAAATGTCACTCTGATCAATCCCCGTAATCTGTCAACTCTGGATACCAGAACCCTTGATTCATTAGCCGATTACAAAGTGGTTATCACTGCCGAGGACGGTATAATCGACGGTGGTTATGGTCAAAAGGTTGCATCATATCTCGGCGACGCCAATGCTAAGGTTATCAACTTAGGTTTGCCCAAGGAGTTCCTCAATAAATTCAACGCCGCCGAGCTTCTGAAGCAGTGCGGAATGACTCCCGAACAAATTGCTGATACAGCTAAAAAAGCACTCTAATCAAATAACATTCGGAATAAAAAATAGCCGTTCCACAGTCGGAACGGCTATTTTTTATTCGTGATATATCAGCCTTATTTTACTGCCAGGCGGAATGTCTGACCGGCAATGGCGGTAAGGTAGATGCCGGGAGCTACGCTCTGGGTTGTAACACCCTGGGCTGTGACACCCGAGGCGATTACGCGTCCGTCTACACTATACACGGTGTAGGCAACGCCACCCTCGCTGGTGATTTCGATTGCGTCTGCAACGGCACGAACGCTGGTAACATCCGCGTTGGCATCGGCAATTGCACTGCAGGGGCTGATGGTGTAGCTATCCATGCATACCCACTGCGACGAGCCCTGAGGGAAGGATGCTTCGAGGAAGAGTTTTACCCATTCGCGGTCAATAAGCTCGGCAGGGAGTTGGAAGGATACTTCGTTCCAATCGCCGGTTGAGGTCACCACGCCTACTTCAATGGGTTCTTCCATTCCGTATGCCATACCGATGATGCGCAGGTCGGGAGTGGACATTGCGCCGGTCCAGAAGGGAGCTTTGATCTGCACGGCCTCGTAACCCTTGGTAGAGAATACAGGGAATCCGGCGCGGCCCTTGGCTCGGTTCATTGTACCCATACCGCAGAGAGCCACATTCCATTCGGTTGTGTCGAAGAAGGGAAGAACCTCGACAGGCAGTACGCTCCAGAAGGTTGAGTATGAAGCATCGGGCATATATGTCACCCAATAGTTATAGGTGTAGTAGGCCGGGGGATTATCGAAAGTTTCGTTCATCGGCAGTGTGTAGGGTGTGCCCAGCACCACGGGGATGTCAAGAGGCAGCGGGCAGGTGCCTGCTACATTCACGGCTACAACGCCCAGTGTATATGCGTCTTGGTCTGTTGTGGGCGCATTGAAGGTGTATGATGTGGTCTTAACACCTTCCTCTACTGTCTCCCAGTAGGTGCCCACAGAAGTGGAAACCCGTTGGTAGATAGTATAGGTCATTGCTTCGGGGTCAATCACACCTCCTGCTATACCATATTCGGGAGCATCCCAGGTAAGCACTGCCGACATCATATCCTGTGATGTTGTGGCGGTGAGGTTGGACACCACATCGGGTGTATCATAGCCGGTATAAACTTCGACGTAGGATGTGGGACCGGCTTCGTCGCCAATGGCTGGCTGAACTGAAATGCGGTTATCGCCCTGAGCGGTGGTTACGGTGGCCGAAATGCGTTCGCCGGGCTTACCTGTTACCTTTACGGTAGCGGCGGCAGTGATGGTTACTTCAATTTCGGTATCGTTGTCAAGCGCATCGCCACCGATTGTGGTGGAGGGTAGGGTGAATGTTACAGTGGCTTCAAGAGCGGCGTCCTCGGCAGGCACAGCCTGGAGGTCGATCACCTCAGCGGGAGCAACGGCAAGCGCACCGCTCTGCACAATGTTGAGTTCCTTGACATACATACCGGCATTGTCGGCATCGCTCACGGCGTGGATGGCTATATACCATTGACCGCTTGCGGTAGGAGTGAAAGTACCCTCATATTCGGTGTAAGATGCAGGGAGGTCGATGCGGTCAAGCACCTGTATGCCGTTGGCCAAAGCTTCGGCAGAGGGCTCCATAGCGGCGCGCACTTCCAGGGCTTCATCAAAGAAAGAACGCATCTTGCGAGCCTCTAACGACAGTGAGTAAGTCTTTGCAGTGCTGAGATTGATGGCGGGCAGAATCAACCAGTCGTCGACCTGCGCGTCATAGTTATATCGCGCGAAGAAAGCTTCATTGGCTTCGTCGTAGGACCAACACATACCGTTTCCGTCGCCGTCAATCACCTGACAGACATCGAAATCGTCGGCAGTGGGCTGCATATACACGGGCAGCGAGAGGTGGCCGGTGGTAAGGCCGTTGGATACACCGGGTGCCGATGACATTCCATTAGCCGAAGCGGTCACGGTGGCTACTACGCGGCGCAGCTCACCATCTCCCAGGCCTTCAAGGGGATAGCTCAGTTCGGAGGTTGTACCCACAACTTCATCGTTGAGGCTTACGGTGTAGGTAATGGCTTGAGTGTTTACATAACCACCGTTTACGCCGGCAGTCACGGCATCCCAGCTCACTTTGGTTTCTGTGAGCACCACGTTGGCAGGACTTTTCGGGGTGTCAAAACCTACGTAAAGAGTCTGAGAAGCAGACTTGCCTGTATATTCGCCAACCGATGCAGTAAATGCAAATGTATGGTTGCCGGTGGCTATGTCTTCAAACTCTACGGTTACTTCAGCTCCAGCAGCAGCCTCGCCATCGGTGGCCGGCTGGCCGTCGATAGTTGCTGTCCATTTTACATTACCGGAAATGGTAGCTCCACCCTCGGTAACGTCGGGCATACGCACGATAAACTTACCATCCGCGCTGCCTTCGATAAACAGAACATCTACGATTTCGGGTGCCACCGGAGCTTCTGATTCAAAGGCTTGTCCGGCCGAGATCATAAAGCGGAATTGTTTGTCGGGGAAAGTTGACACCTGGCCGATATAGCGTTCGGTGCAATCTACCACATACATTTCCGATTCGAAATCATTATTGGTAGGGTTCCAGTAATAGAGATTATCGGCAGAAGAATATGCGATAGCGGTGTAAGAGGTGTATGACGACTGGGTATAATGAGTATCGATGAGCGATTCCTGGGAGCCATCGGCATTCACCTTCACCAGATTACCATCGTAACGCGCACCTACGACATAGCCCTCGGTGGAATTGTAAGTGAGACCCAGACATGTTTCGGCCTTGGTGCCGGTGGCTACAAGGGTAGGGGATTTGGGATCGTCAACCGGTGCAGTGAAAAATTTGCACTCATCGCCTTTTACTTGGTAGCCGTATATTTTACCGTCGGCTTCATTGTATGTGGCGATCACGGGGCAGTTGGAAGCCGACATACTTTCAGATTTGAGGATTTCGCCTGATTCCCAGTCGTATTCCACATAGAAAGCATCGTAGCCATCATTGGCATAACCGCACATTTTGCCGTCGATAAGCCAACCTGATGTCATCGGCACATACCAGCGAGATTTAAAACCGGTATCCTCCCACAAGAGATTATACCCATCTGCCGCCAGGGTGTACATACCCGCGGATCCGGAAGCCAGATAGCCATAGATTTGGGCATCTGCTCCGAAGGGTTCAGCCGCAATGGCACTGCTGCTAATGAGCAATGTAGCGGCCAAGATGTAAGATTTAGTCATAGTGAAGATTTATTGGAAACTTAAATTAAACGCAAAATTAGTAAAAAATCCGGATAGGTACACAATATACAATATAAAAAAAACGCGCGAGCCGTCACGGTCGCGCGTCGAAAAGCGAAAAACTTTTTAAATCTTTTTTTTGAGCAGGAGCAGAGAGGGTGGAAGCGGAAGATTAGCGATAGTCTGAGAAGCGTTCCTGAAGCTTTTTGCGAGCGAAGAAGATGCGGCTCT
>CAZHDH010000056.1:0-15966 GCA_964531245.1 uncultured Bacteroides sp.
TTTTGATATTATGTCGAATCGTAAGAAATCCGTATTGCGGACTCGTCCTCTCCGCTGAACACAGACAGAATTTCTGTCTGTGTTTCTTTTTTTTACTAATTTTCCTCTCCCTTCAACCTTAGATTGTCAAACAGAGCGATTTACCCCAGATCCGGGGTAAATGGAAAAATATTGGGTATAGCTTGACGATACGAAAAGGATTGAGCGAATTGAGTCAGGTGTGAGCCGTATTATTGTATCATTTGGCCATCGACAGGGGGACGGCATCCTTGAATCAAACATTATGGTTAGGGGAGGGCAAAATTTATTGATCTTTCAGTACCTTTGTGGTGGCTTATGCATTTTACGCAAAATATTTCTCATTTAGGGTTGAGTTTTGAGGATATAGTGTGTCTTTGTAATGTATGACAAACAGAAACGAAATAGAGAAGCTCTTCAAAGAAAACTATGTGCAGATGTGCCGGCTGGCTATGGCACTTCTACACGACGACGATCTTGCTCGCGACATCGTCCATGATGTGTTTGCCTCGCTTCTCGCCGGAACTTATGACAGCTATATTTCAAGTAGTTATCTACTTAAAGCCGTAAGGAACCGCTGCCTGAATTATATACGCGATTGCGAGATTCACCAAAGGATTGCCAACCGTTATTTCCTTGAAAACAATGAATACGACAGCGAGGATTGGCCTGACGAAGAAACCATTGGGCGGATATACGGACTCATCAAGTCTGAAATTTCACCGCAAGCAAGGTGCGTTATGAAATTGCGGTTCTCGGAGGGCTTACCGTTTGCACGCATTGCCACGTCAATAGGCATAAGCGAAACGGCCGTTTACCGTCATCTGAGTCGTGCACTGACAATCATCCGTAAAAAACTCAACGAAAATGGATAAATACGACCTTGTGCTTGATATAGTCGAGCATCGTGAGAAATATACATCAGAACAGTTAGCAGAAATATTGTCAGAATTAGAAACCAGAGAGATTTACAATCTACTCTGTAAAACCGATTCTGCAATAGAGGCTGAAAAATATATAGATGTAGATGCCGAGTGGGTAAACTTCGCGGAAAAACATTCCGTCCGTTCCCGCCACAATTTCTTTTGGTTCGGTAGTCGCGCGGCAACCATTGCCGCCATAGTATGTACCTCAATAGTGACTGTCGCTACCATAATAGGTGTCTCAGTAGTAATTGACCATAAGCCAAAACCTATTGCAGACATCAATATTGTTGCTCCAACAGCCACGAATGTTTCTACAGACACTTTAACAGTTCAGAGTGATACTGTCAAGGTGTGCCTGACGCCGATAATGTTTGAAAACGAACCTCTTGAAAAGATAATGACTGAAGTGGCTGAAGCTTACGGTATAGAAGAGGTCATATTCAATAACTCTGAAGCTGCTACTCTGCACCTTTACTACAAGTTTGACCCGTCGTTACCGCTCAACGAAGTTGTAGAACAACTCAACACATTCGAGCAGATCAACATCAAGCAAAACGATAACGTCCTAACCATTGACTGAAAATGAGAACAATCTTGACTATAATATTGGCTGCGATGACTTATCTTTCAGTAAGTGCATACAAATACAACTATTCGTTTAGTAGCACTCCTATATCTGAGGCGATTGTAAGAATCAGTAAAGATCATCCCTATGTCAACATTTCTTTCATTTACAAGGAACTTGATAGTTACAAGACTTCTGCAAAGATACATACAGATAATATCTATGATGTACTACGACAGACAATCGGGCTGAATCCGGTGTCAATCATTAACAAGGGGGACTCATATTATATTGAGGCATTGCAACATGGCAAGTATAAATATATTGGCAATGTTATCGATAGCGACAGCGAACCGATAATAGGAGCATCGGTTATGCTTCTTACCCCTTGCGATTCTACGGTCATCACTTACGGTGTTACGGACTCAAACGGTCGTTTTACAATTCCTTGCGATAAGAAAAATGTACTTGCAAAGTTTACGTGCGTAGGTTATAAGACTGCCTATGCCAATATGTCAAACTTTGCTACTGGAACTGTTACAATGCAAATGTCTCCTATACAACTTTCTGTGGTATCTGTCGAAGCCGACAATACACTTTTATCAACTGATAAAAACATATACATACCTACATCAAGCCAAAAGAATGCATCGCAAAATGCTGCTGATCTTTTGCGCCGTATGGCTATTCCTCAGTTGGTGATAAATCCTGCCGACAACACAGTTAAAGATGTTTTCGGTAACCATGTAGCTGTTTTCATTAATTATCACGAAGCCCAGTCTGACGAACTAAAAGGTATGAAAATGACTGATGTCCGCAAAATAGAGTACATCGAATTTCCAGCTGATCCACGGTTCAAGGGCGAGCAGCGCGTTGTCAACTTCATTGTTCAGGAATATGAATATGGTGGATATACAAAGGGTTCTGAGTCGTTCACTACTCTTAACGGTAGATTCAATAATACCGATATTTTCAGCCGGTTCACTTATAAGAAAATGACATATGATATATACGCTGGTGCGGACAATCAGAATTTTCATCATTCCGGAGCTGACAATTCGGCGATTTATCGTCTGGATAATAATGGTACGCCCGTGACAGTTACACGTAAAGAGACTTTCAAAAAATCAGATACACGCATAAACGAATATCCTGTAACGCTTAGGGCAAGTTATTATTCACCCCGTTTTACGGCACGCAATACATTGTCATTCACGCACCATTCTTCGCCCGAGCAATTATCTTGCGGTGATTTGAATGTCAATATTCATCCCGAAAAAGATTATTCATACTTGAGAAACACCCCTAATAGAAATAATACGATTTATTACAATAGCGATATTTGGGGTGCCCTTGGTTCTAATGCGTCATTCGATATTACACCTACTTTCCGTCATACACATCGTGACAATTTATTTTCTTACGAATCTACATTGATCTACGAGCCGATTATTAATAATATAATAGAGAATTCATATAATTGGAGTTTACAGGCAAATGGACGTATAGCCATCGGCCAAAAGAGTCAACTTTCGTTATTCATATCAGGAGGCCAGAATATCAATAATTTGACATATCAAGGCTCGAACAACATCTACGACTCTTATTCCAATTCTTTTGCTGTAGGGGAACTTAGGTACAGATACCAAACTCGTAAAATATCCCTCTCAGCTTTCCTCGGGATGGGGTATGACAAGAATTCGATAAATGGAATAAACGCCAACGATGCCTTTCCGCGATTCGGTGCCAATGCATGGCTTTCTCTTAACAAAAAGAGTCAGTTGTCTGCATACATTTCCTATCAAACTACAACACCCGACATAAGCATGAAGGCCGATGATGTAGTCCAACGCAATGAATATATGTATCTTACCGCCAATCCAAATTTAAAAAACTGGAGAAATCTGACATCAAACCTTTCATATAACTGGTTTTATAACAATACTTTCTCATTAGCTGCCTTTGCCGGTTATGATCTGGACTTCAATCGTGTTGCAACAATTTACAAGCTGTATAAAGATGGTGCAGCATTATTACGAGATTACATAAATGACGGTTCATACAGGCATTACTATTTAGGGGTATCGGCTAATTATAAGCTGTTTAACAACAGCCTTCAATTATATGCCAATCTTACTCAAAACGCATACGAGATAACAGGAGATTATAGCGGTTCATACTATCCATTCAGAATACAGTTGCAAGGTGTATATTATTGGAAATCCTTCAATGTACTTGCTTCGTGGGGTAATCCACAGCGAACATTGACCGAAAGCTCTAACTATATAATCCGAGGGCGTAATTTCCTAATGTTTTCAATCGGTTGGGGTAATGGCACCTGGTCAGTAAACTTTGCAGCCAATAATATCTTTAACAAAGGATGGCGTTACCAAACATGGGAGACACATACCCCGTTTTACGATGAATACCAACAAGTATACACCCCCTCCGTTAATCCAAGCATTAACTTTTCTGTAACCTATACTATCGGTTATGGTAAAAAAATTCAGCGTGGCAATGAAGTCCGGGGACAAGGTAGTGCTCCTTCAGCAATTATACGATAGTACTCTGAAAATTCGCGACTTATGAAAAACGCCACCGAGGGAAGCGCGAGACTTCCCTCGGTGGCGATGGGTTACTTACTGCGAGTCCCATGAACCGTATAAACTAAATAAGGCCACAGTCAGCGCTGACTGTGGCCTTATTTAAGTTCTTAATTATCGTATAACGATAATTATTTCTTACCGCGGTTTCCGTAGCGGCTCATGAACTTGTCGACGCGGCCTGCGGTGTCAACGAGTTTCTGTTTGCCGGTGAAGAAGGGGTGAGAAGAGCTGGTGATTTCAAGCTTCACCAGGGGGTATTCTTTGCCGTCGATTTCGATGGTTTCGCGGGTAGCGATTGTCGAGCGGGTGATGAATACTTCTTCGTTCGACATATCCTTAAAAGCTACTTCGCGGTAGTTGGCGGGATGCAGGTCTTTTTTCATTTTGATATAACGTTATTCAATGTTTGCTAATAGAGTTACTGGCACTGGTAGGGTGCCTATAATCGTAATGGCCTGCAAATTTACTACTTTTTTTTCAATTGGCCAATTCTTTCTGCCATTATTTGCTAAATATCGACTCTACAAAAGCGTCAGGTTTGTTTTCCTATGCTCCGAGGCAATGAATTTTGGCGATTAGGATGTATTTAGCTGATTTTGCAGATATAATCGTCTAAACATATCCGCCTGTAACGGAATAATGTTTAGACGATTACTTTGTTCTTTTGAGTTTAAGTAACTCCCAATAATTAGTTTTATATATGGTATATATTTTAAAACCCTGCGGGCCGATATATCCTTGCTTGTCTTGACGCGCCTTTTGTTCTTTTCGCTCAGTGAGGTAGCTCGCTACGCTCCTTTGCTCAAAGGACAAAATGCATCGTCAATCCTTCGCAAATCTATATCGTCTAATTTTTAAGAGTTACTTATTTGCGGCTAATTGCCAATTTTTTAACGCCCCAGGCTATCAGGAAATAGGCTCCGGTGAGTGCCCATAACCAATGGAACGGTTTGGAAACCTCGCCAAGCGTGGATGCATTGGAGTTCATCCTTATAAACCCTTCCACGCCCCATGTGGCGGGCACGATGTCGCTGATCGTCTTCCAGAACGGACTCATAGCGTATCGGGGCCACGTCAGGCCGGAGAGGAACAGGAATATCAGCGAAGTAAATACTACCACAAGGAAGGCGCTTTCGCGCTCGGTGCAGAGTCCGCCCACAAATTGGCCGAACATGGCGCTGGCCAGCACGTAGGGCAGCATAAACAGCATCTCCTGCCAGAAGTCGCCGTTTTCGGGCAGATTGAACATCGCAGGCATTATCTTCAGTAGGTAAATCAATGCGGGAATGTATAGTATCACACACATCAGCGATACGCCCCACAGCTTTGCACTGGGCATTACATTTATGCCCAGCGGGTCTACACCCCCATTTCTGCGGGCGCGTTCACGCGACGATCCCATCAGCAGACAAAGCCCCAACACTATCGATTGCTGGATGATGAGCATAAAGACACCCGGCATAATAAATGATGCAAAGCCCTGACTGGGGTCGCCGATAAAGTTATTGCCCTGGTTGAACGGCATTCCACCGCTCACACCCAAAGCATCGGCACCCATATTTTCAAGTCGTGTCCGCGTTACGTCTGAAGCCACTTTCATCTGGAGGTCTGTCAGGGCTGTGAGCAGTGTGCGGTAGCGAAGCAGCAGGCTCATCTCCATATATACCGGCACCGTAGCTTGCTCGCCGCGACCCAGGCAGCGGGCATAGTCTTCCGGAATCTCGATTACCGCAAACACCTTGTTATCGGCAAACAGATCTTTTGCCTCATTGAGGTCTGCGCAATATTCATATATATCTACCGAGGGCGACGCGGATATTGTGCGAATAAGCTCGCGCGAACGGGCGGTGTGCGAATGGTCCACTATGGCCACTGGCATCTCTGTCACAATCTCCGGATTATATATCAGCGTATAAGTGACCGGATATGCAAACGGAAGCGCAAGAAAGAATATCAACGCACCCATATCGCGCCCGGTGAGCCACCATTGGTGGGCAAACGCCCTGGCCAGGTCAATAAACCATTGCACCGGGGCTATATGACGTTTTGTAGTATTGTCAGTTTTCATCTCTTAGGGCACATAAACGGGGTTAAGACAAGCTTTCTTGAGTCGCGGCAACAGCAGCGCGCCTACCAGGGGATATGCGCACAGCACCGCGAAATATACTCGCGAAAAATACAGTGGGAAGGCATCAAGCCCTGAGAAGATATATATCAGGAACATATATCTCGTCGGTATAATGTAGGAGAATATGGATATTGCGCCATACATCGACTGCACCGGGAATGAAAATCCCAGGAACGAGAACGAAAGGATACCGATGAGTGCGGCCAATGTCAGGGCCATACGCGGATTGGGCACGATGGAGCAGAACAGCACGCCCAACGCTTGTGTGGCAAGGATGAACAGCTCCATACCCAGACACAAAGCCAATATATTGCCGCAGGGGAAATGCTCCCATCCGAACATCACAGCCAGATAAAACTGTCCCACTACGCTCCACACAATAAAATGTGGGAATAGCTTGCCGCACACCGCCACTCCGATATGATTGCGGGCCGTGGCAAGCCATTGCGGTGATGTGCCGTTCTTGATTTCCATGGTGATCGAGAAGCAGCTCATCAGTAATATCATCAATGCCAATCCGCCAAGCGAGAACGATGGCGTCAGATAAATCGAATAATTCATCCACGGGTTACCGATGGGATGCTGCTGGATGGACATCGGCTGAATGAATGCGCCGGTCATATTTTCGGGCAGACCCAGCGACACCAGCTCGGTGCGCACAATTCCCGCGGCCGTGGTCACAGTCACGGTTTTGAATCCCTTGAAGGTGAGCGTGCCGGGGACGAAGTAGGTGAGGTTATTATAAAACTCAACTGACGGTGAATTGCCGGCGATGGTATTTTTCTGAAACTTTTCTGGTATGAGTATGAAGCCGAAGATGCGGCCTTCGCGCACGGCGGTCATGGCGTCGGAGTAGCTCTCGAGGTCTTCGCGGATGTCGAGCAGTTCGGTGGCTCCGAGTGAACGGGTCATCTGACGCGATATCTGCGAATGGTCGAGGTCTACCACGGCTACAGGTACCTTGAGCGGAAGCCCCGGGCTGAGAAGGCTCACGAAGAATATTACGATGAATACCGGGATGATCACCATCATGCCCAGATACATCTTTCGTGATGCCATCCTGTCCACTTCACGCCTCACCGTGGGCCAGAAACCTGTGCGAATTTTCATAGTGTAATGCTTAATGCTTATAGATTACGGTCATACCGGGACGCAGATTTTCAATATGTTCGGTAGGACGCGCCTTGATTTCAAATGTCTTGCTGTTCCAGTCGCCGGTGGCTTTGGTCGACTGCCATGTGGCATACGAACCCATATCGCGCACATAGTAGATTTTTGCCTTGGCATCCTTATCCAGAGCAGGAATGT
Source organism: uncultured Bacteroides sp. (assembly GCA_964531245.1). Taxonomy (GTDB): domain Bacteria; phylum Bacteroidota; class Bacteroidia; order Bacteroidales; family Muribaculaceae; genus CAG-873. The sequence goes on from CAZHDH010000056.1 coordinate 7,552, forward strand.
ACACTTCAATTTCTGTGCCGATGGCGAGGTCTTTCAGAAGTTCTTCGCGCACATTGAAGGTTACGTAGCGGTCGTCTGTTTTCAGAACCGACATAATGGGTGTTCCCAGAGCCACAAGTTCGCCCTCCTCGGGATAAATCACATCGATTGTGCCGTCGCAGGGAGCGGTCAGATAGCTATCGGCCAGCACTGCTTTCACCTGGGCCACACCGCCACCGGCAGCTTCAACCAGCGCGGCGGTAGATTCCTTATCCTCTGCCTGGGCGCCTGCCTTGGCCAGCGAAAGATTGCTGCGTGCGGTGCCTAATGCAGCCACGGCAGCATCGTAAGCGGCTTTGGCCTCATCACGCTTTTGCTCTGAAATCACACCTTCGCGATATAGATTTTCCATGCGGTCGTATGTTTTTTTGGTGATGGTCACAGCGCTCTGTGCCTGAGCCACCATATCAGATGCAGCCTGTATGATCTGCACACGAGTCCCGGCATCCACCTTGCGATTCTGGGCACGGGCCACAGCCTGCATTGCCTCGGCCTCGGTAAGCTGTGCTTCTGCTACGGATGAATGGATGTGCACAAGGGTATCGCCGGCATACACGGTATCGCCCTCGGATACGTAAAATTCCAGAACGCGGCCGGGGAGTTTGCCGGATACGCGCACGGTGGTGCCTTCGGCTTGTCCTTCAATAATCTTTTCAGGATGATTCATAAAAAGGAAACCGATAACGGCGATAACTGCCACGGCCACGACAACCACGGCCATGGTGATTAGAAGCGATTTTTCTGCCCGGGCTTCGGGGGCGGTATTGGTTGACATAATGCGTTTGTATTTTTATGTTTGAAAAAATTTATCTATATAAAAAAATTATCTATATAGGGTGCCGAGGCATTTTGAGAGATATACGTTGCACAGGTGCACATCAATCATGGCATCGATTTGCTCTGAATGAGCCTTGAGCCATGCGGTCTGGGCTTCGAGCACATTATCGGTGGTGGCCATACCCTCGCGGAAGGCAAGGTTGGCGCTGCGCAGGTTTTCGTTGGCCGATGCGAGATTTGACGTAGCGGTGGTGTAGGTCTTATACGCCTCGGTGGTCTTGTATGAAGCCTGCTGCACCTGGAGGTCAACGAGCTCGCGGGCATCCTCGAGTTTAAGTTGCATGATTTCTTCGTCGACCTTGGCAGCGCGGTATTTATTATAATTTCCGCCCCAATGCCAGATAGGAATGGTAACCATAGCACCCACAGAAAAAGCACCGTTGAATTTCTTGCTGAATCCGTTGAACATATTGGGATTACTGAATGAATATGTACCCACCAGCGCCACATTGGGAAGCATAGTTGACAGCGCCACTTGCTTCTGATGACCGGCAATCTGCACTCCCATCTTCAAAGCTTCAAGATCGGGACGGCGGGCATATACATCGTTCATATTGTATTGGGTGGCTACTTCGGAGGATAGCACCGGCTGCTCGATACCCTCGTCGGCCAGTGTGAATGTTTCATTTACCGGCAGTCCGCACACCTGCGCCAGCGCCATGCGGCTCAGGGTAAGTCCGTTTTCCACCTTCAGGAGGTCTACTTTGGCTGCATTTAGTTTCACATCAACGCTCAGGATGTCGGAGCGGGTGGCCACACCTTGGTCAAACATCAGATGCACGTTATGGTCAAGCGAGTCGAGCACGTTCACGTAGCTCACGGCCAGGGCGTGCTTGGCCTTTAGCGACACTACTTGCCAATATGCTGCATCCACGGCATAGATGACATTTTCGGCTTCGGCATCGTGGAGATTTCGGGCAAGGATTTCGGCATCGTGAGTTATCTTGTTCATAGCCACAATCTTACCACCCATATAAATGGGTTGGGTGAGCGTTACGGCTCCGAAGAACACATTGTGGATGTCAAATTCCATCGCTTCCTTGGGAATCAGAGCCACGGTTTCGGGCACATACTGTCCGTCAGGACCCTTGACGGGCATTCCGGTGGCGGGATCAGTCACAAGATTGAACTCGTATTTGCCGGTGCGGGCATCAAATGACTTTGTCGGAAGCAACTGATCGGAATCAAAAATAGATATATTCTTTTGATTATACATATATCCGCCGGCAAAATCAATGCCGGGCAGATATGCTGCGAAAGCCTCGTCCTTCTGGTATCCGGCTTTTACCACAGCGCGTTTGGCAATCATAAGCTGCTTATTTGACTGCAGCGCCATCTGCCTGCACGAATCAAGCGACACCGGTTGCTGCGCCGCTGCTGTCATGCCGGTTGCGATTACCGAAAGCAATAGTAATTTGCACTTCATATAAATGTGAGTGAACTTTAGTTGAAACGAAAAACGTAGAAAACAGCCGCGCTTTTACTACCCGGCTACTATACTAACCTTTGTATAGATATAAAGGTTCAGGATTGGCAACAAATTTAGTAAAATTTTCACACTCTCCACTCCTTAGTTCTAAAAAGGAAAAACCTTTGACCAATCAGTCAAAGGTTGCAAATGGTTTTACTTGTTTTATGAATACTATACTGTCGGGAATCTGATTCCGGAATGGAATCGTTTTCAGTGTGCGTCTTGCCGGCGATACCATATTGAAGGTATCACTATCGAAAACTATTCTTGGAAAATTTGCCTGGTGGGCAATGCAGGCATTTCCCCGGTAGGTGTGAATGTCGCTATATTTGATATGGGGGTCGGGAAATTTCACCATGATAAATCCGTCATAATAATATACCTTGGCATCGGGTAGGTTGCTCTTGATAGTGTCGGATTTTTCAGGCGAGAAATCTTTAAGCTCTAATGGGAACGCGGAGCGAACCTCCAGTTCTCTGATATTATATGTCGGGCCTATTTTTTTCGCTGTCAGGGCCGCTGTGAGCAGGTCGTTATCGGGATATTTAATAAATAACGTAGGATGTTCCGGCTGCTTATCCAATTCTGACATCAAATGGATATATTGAAATACAACGTGGATGGAATAAATATAGTGGGCGGCTATCACACACCAAATTATGCCTGCGACAATATTGTTATACTTTAATTTGGGCAGATCAAGATAGCGGAAGAATATCACAAAAAGCACGATACCGCATAATGTGGGTGCCCACGCTACCCGTGGCAATATCCCGAATTTCGCCGACACCGCTATGGCGCCCAAAGCACTGGCCGCGACGCACACGAACAGCGGTGTGAGGCAACGACGACGTAACCGGGGTATGCACACCACCGCGATTATAAGGCATACGGTGGGGATAGTCATAAAGTTGTATATCCACCAAATTAAGCGAAAAATTGCTATGCCGGAAAAACCGTGATCGTATCTGTAACTGCTTGCAGGCGATAGACATCCCACCACTACCGGAATCAGAGCGCCGACAATAATGGCCAGTGTGGTCTTATCGCGATATGCTTTGTACATCACAAAAATGACGACTGCACCGGCCACCAGCACCGCAGCATATTGCTCGTGCGCCCATCCGGTAAGGAATCCGAGGATAAATGCCGGCACCGGCGAAAGTGGCTTATCTGTTCCCAACCACTTATAGATGGTCAGCGCCCACAGTGCCGACGGCAGTGTGTAATTTAGCTGCCACACAGTGCAATACATTTCGCCATACCAAGGCAGCATTAACACAAACGCGAAACAAAGTAGTGAATAAAGCAACCCATTGCTGCGCCACACACCGCAAAGTTTAGCCGATGTCCAAAACATCCACGCGGCCACCAGCCCGGTGATAAAGCATATTACCCAATATGGGAGGTAAAACAGAAAAAATCCGGGAACCTGAGCTATGCGTACGTTATCATAATTCCATTGATATGCCAAATAGCTACCTGCCGTATCACAGAACGTGTCAAACGATGGATTTTGAAGAAACGGGAGCACCCTATTGTGCCAGGAAGCCTCCTCGGCTATACAGGGCTGAAAAAGGCTCAATAGGAGGATAACTACCCCGAGAAAGGCTAAGGTTAGGTAGTATGGCAAATGGTTACGATTGAAAAAACTTGCCGCTTTCATAGCTTAGGAAAGTAGATTTTTACTGATGATTCTTAAGAAATTCCGTCCAGGGATTTTTCTTTAGCTTGTGCTCGGTTAAATCAAAGCAGATGCTATCTACCGGCGCTCCGTTGAGCATCAGGCTGTAACGCGAGCGACGATGTGGATGCAAAATTACATATTTGCCATAGTCATTCTCAAAATTGTAACAGAAGATTTCTGTCGCCGCACTTTTATTCCCGCTGAATAACGTGTGCATCACCTCGCGGTTTGATATAGCTTCACTGTCACCATCTAATGCCAATATCCCGTCACAGTTGTAAACGGTTGCTTCCGGCAGGTTGGTTTTTACCACTTGCGCAGAATCGGGTGTAAAGTTTTTAAGCTGTATCGGAAAAACATTTCTGTCAAATAAGTAATCATACGAGAATGTCGGTTCATGCCTGATCATTGTCGCGATATAAAGCCAACGGGATTCTTTCGGATAATTTACGAATCGTGTAGCATATTCGCCTGTGAGGCTATCATAATCTTTATCGGAAAGCGCACGAAGCTGGTAGAATGAATTTGAGAACGCGAGTGTCAGGGAATACTGCGCTGCCAGAATCAGCCAAACAGTAATGGTTACTGTCCGCTTAATATTGGGGCTAAAGCGCGGGGTAGTCTCCAGTAAGCAACTGATTACAAAAAGAATAATACAAACGGTCTGTCCCCATGCGGTGCGTGGTGTATGCCAATATTTTAATGACACGATTATACCACCTATCGCTCCTGCGCCTAAAGCCATCGTTAATGGATTGAAGCTCTTCATTCTAAGACGCGATCGGGATAGGACGATAGCGGCAGTAATCACAAACTGGATTATCATATAATTGTGAGCCAAACACTATAATGCGCTATGATGCTCGATGGTATCCACCCGATAAGCTGTGCCGGGAATGGACATCGCCACTACCAGCGGTATTCAAACTCCCGATACAAGCGTAAGACTTGCCCGAGTTCGGTATTTGGGAAAGAAGATACATAGTGCGACCACCTGCGCCAACAGCATCGCAGCAAACAATTCGTGCATCCAGCTCACCATAAAGCCCAGGCCGAAGGCAGCAGCCCACGATAGCTCACAATCGAGCCAGCGACGCATTGTATAAGCCCATACTGCCGTGACCAGGGTATAATTAAGAATCCAAACCGTGCTGAGATCCACGTTATACCACGGTAACAGGAATAATGATAAGCCTATACAGAGGGTGTATAAAAACATATCGCGACGCCATACGCCTATCAGTCGAGCCATTTCATAAAGCATCCACACCACCGACGCTCCTGCCGCAATATCTGAAATATAAGTCGGAAAATAGAACAGTAGAAAGCCTACAACCTGCATAAACCTTATATTGTCGTAATGCCATTGGTAAAGCTCGTGGATCTTCAATGCATCCCAAAATGAACTGAACGACGGATTTTCCTGAAACGGGCGCGTAAGCGCAACCCATCCTTCCGACTCAAAGGCCAGTACGTTCATCCGACACAATAAAGTAATAACAAGACCTATCGCTATCAACGGGATAAGATAGGCAGAACGGCTCGTAACCCTTGGTTCCATTTTTGTCATACTTCAGCTTTGATTAATTGGAATCAAGTTGGCGCCGTACTGATTCTTCATGGATGGATGTAAATATGCGGTGGATAAAATCGGGCGACATTCCCAGTTGCGCCCCCTGTCCGGCGCGCTTATCCATCCTCTCGTGATAGCGCAGAGGTTGCACCACGCTCATTCCGCGCCGGTGTTTGTATTGCCCTATCCGCTGCGAAAGCTCCATACGGCGGGCAAGGATTTCAATGAGCGATTCGTCAAGGCGGTCGATCTGTTCGCGCAGGTCGTCCAGAGCGGTATCGTGTGCCGGGGAATCTTCTGCCCGCTGTTTTTTAAGGTCATTTATGAGGCGATCAAGAGCGGCCGGAGTGAGCTGCTGAGCGGAATCGCTCAATGCACTCTCGGGGTGTTGGTGCACCTCGATCATTAGCCCGTCGAACCGCAGATTGACAGCCTTGCGTGCCACGTCCTCAACCAAACCGCGACGCCCGGCGATATGGCTTGGATCGCATACTACGCTAAGATTAGGGAATCGACGTTTTAGCTCGAAAGCGATGCTCCAGTGCGGACGATTGCGATATACGAGTTCGCCGTAGGCCGAAAATCCTCTGAGGATTGCACCCAGGCGTGTCACACCGGCATCTGCCAGACGTTGCAGCGCACCAATCCAAAGCTTCAGATCGGGGCTCACCGGATTCTTGACCAGCACTATAGGCTTGCGCTCAGCCTGCGCCAGAGCGTCGGCAATGGCCTGAACAGCAAAAGGATTTGCGGTGGTGCGAGCGCCAATCCAGAGAATATCTACGCCTGCATCAAGGCACAGGCGCGTATGTTCCGGCGTAGCTACCTCGGTAGCCACATTCATTCCGGTCAATTCCTTAGCTTCAATCAGCCAAGGGAGGGCGGCGACACCGTGCCCTTCAAATCCGCCGGGATGAGTGCGCGGCTTCCAAAGGCCGGCGCGAAAGGTATGTACACCCATAGCGGCAAGCTCACGTGCGGTAGTCACTGTCTGCTCTCGGCTCTCGGCACTGCAGGGTCCGGCCATCAATGCGATTATTTCCGGATCTAACGGTTTGATATTCTCTAAATCTGGCATAAGGGATAAAAAACAAATCGAGCCACGGAATCCGGGCTCGATTTGCTATATATGGTATAAATTAGTCGGCGTTGAGGTTTACACGCTTGAAATCTACGACCTTGAGACCGGCCTGAGATTTTTCGAGGTACTGACCGATGGTGAGGTCGCCGTCCTTCACGAATTCCTGCTCTACGAGGCAGTTTTCTTTGAAGAATTTGTTGAGACGACCCTTAGCGATGTTTTCGATCATCTGAGCGGGGAGGTTGGCGGCCTTTTCAGCACCTACCTTTTCAGCGATTTCAACAGCTTTGTCGGCTTCTTCACGAGTGAGCCAGCCCTTAGCGATGTTGCTTTCGATGTGGTCGGCGCTATCTACGAGGTTGGGATTGATACCGGCCTTTTTCTGAGCGGCTTCAACGGCTTTCTTAACCTGTTCCTGTTTGGTCTTTTCAACAGCAACATTGTATTCGGAATCCTTAACGGCCTGGGGCACTGAATCCTGGTCGATAGCTACGGGGTTCATAGAGGCAACCTGCATAGCGATATCACGACCTACCTGATAGTCAACGTCGGCAGAGTTGAAACCGGCGATAGTGGCCAGCTTGTTGCCGAGGTGGTTGTAGGAGGTGGTGCCGGCAGCTTCGATCCATTCGTAAGCAGAGATTTCGCACTTTTCACCGGTTTTACCGCTTTCTTCAGTTACGAGGTCAGCAACGGTGAGGCCGTCGATAGTCAGAGCTTTGAGATCGTCGAGGCTCTTAACTTTATTTTCAACGGCTGCATCAAGGATCTTCTGGGTGAGGGCAACGAAGCCGGCGTTTTTAGCTACGAAGTCGGTTTCGCAGTTGAGAGCTACGATAGCAGCGAAATCGCCGGTGTTCTTAGACAGAACGCAACCTTCAGCAGCGGTGCGGTCTTCGCGCTTGGCGGCTACAGCCTGACCTTTTTTACGGAGGATTTCTACAGCCTTTTCGATATCGCCGTCAGTTTCGGCGAGAGCTTTTTTGCAGTCCATCAGGCCGGCGCTTGTGAGGTTGCGCAGCTTGGTGATATCTGCCATTGTTACTGCCATAATATATAGATTTATATGTGGGTAGTTAAACTTTTAAATTTTAATAACCCGCTACGGAAAGCTCGAAAGAATCGAGGAGTCCGCAGCGGGCGAATAGTATGGGATGCTACGGATGCTTATTCGGCTGCGGGAGCTTCAGCTTCAGCGGCTTCGGCAGCGGGAGCAGCCTTGCGCACACGGCGACGTTCACGCTTGGGAGCTGCTTCGTTTTCTTCGCCTTCGCCTTCAGCAGCGGCTACGTCAACTTTTTCAGCTTTGCGTTCTTCGAGACCTTCCTTCATAGCGTCGGTGATAGCACCTACGATGAGTTCGATGCTCTTTGAAGCGTCATCGTTAGCGGGGATCACGTAGTCGATGTTGGTAGGATCTGAGTTGGTGTCCACCATAGCGAACACGGGGATACCGAGGCGGTTTGCTTCGGCAACGGCGATGCGTTCCTTGAGTACGTCAACTACAAAGAGAGCCGAGGGAAGACGGTTGAGGTCGGCGATAGAGCCGAGGGTCTTTTCGAGCTTGGCGCGCTGACGGGTGATCTGGAGGCGTTCGCGCTTTGAAAGGTTGTCAAAAGTGCCGTCTTTGGTCATTTTGTCAATGGCGGTCATCTTTTTCACAGCCTTACGGATGGTGGGGAAGTTGGTGAGCATACCACCGGGCCAGCGTTCGATAACGTAAGGCA